>NZ_JAXMIH010000005.1:0-300000 GCF_034366625.1 Prosthecobacter sp. | reverse complement strand
CCGGAAGACTTTGTCTATCCTGATTCCCTGCACAACGCACCAGTCCAGGAGCCCGCCCAAGCATGGAACGCGATCTCTGTGGGTGCCATTACTCACTACGAGCACATCAATGAGAGCGACGACGAAGCTCGTACATCGCAACCCATTGCTGCGCCTGGAACGTTGAGCCCAACCAGCAGGACATCACGCGACTGGGAGCGAAAGTGGCCCTACAAGCCGGACATTGTCATGGAGGGCGGCAATCTCGCGCGCACTGCCACCAACGACATCATCGCACTCGATTCGCTGCGCCCACTGACGACCAATGAGAACTGGCGTCATCAGCCCTTCCGCACACTCGCCGATACCAGCGCTGCAACCGCGCTCGCTGCGCGGCTGGGTGCCATGCTCATCAACCAATATCCGAATCTCTGGCCCGAATCGATTCGCGGTTTGGTGGTTCACTCAGCTCGTTGGAATCCGAGAATGCTTGCGGGTCTCGACCCTCATGCGCGCATTCCAAAAGATCGCGTTCGGGAGTTGTTGCGTGTCTATGGCTGGGGCGAGCCCGACATCCCTCGCGCGCTCTTGAGCGCCAGAAACAAGACGACGATCATCACTCAGAACATACTCCAACCATTCCACCTCGCTGAAAAGTTTGATATCAATGGCAAGAAGACAAAATCCATTGCCACTCGTGACTGGCATGTGCATGAACTGCCATGGTGGCCGCGCGACTTGCTCCTGAATGCAGGCGAGACGCAGGTCTCCTTCCGGGTGACTCTGTCATATTTCATCGAGCCGAATCCTGGCTCGCGAGCTGTGCCCGGTGCTCATCCAACACAGAATCGATACCGTTATGCTTCGTGTGGTCTGCGATTCGAGGTCAAGCCCACTTATGAAGAGGACACTGTATTCCGCGCCAAGCTCAACGCGGCGATCCAACTCGATGATGAAGGAGAAGATGACGAGGATGAAATCAGCGATGCATCTGGGACTGATAATCGCTGGGCACTCGGCACGAGAGGCCGCCGTATCGGCGGATCCTTGCATCAGGATGTCTGGCGGGGCAGTGCTGCCGATCTTGCCACCATGGATCGTATCGCCGTCATTCCTGTCAAGGGGTGGTGGGCTACCCGCAAGTTTCCACCTGGACACGAACGACACGACTGTCACAACCGCCCGATCAGATATGCCCTAGTGATGAGCATCGAAACCGAAGCCGATGTGCCAATTTACAACTTCATAGAAACGTCTCTGTCAGCCGCCGTTGATAACCGGATCGACGTCGTGGTCAGTGGGACATAGAAGCGAGACAGCCAACTAGGCTGACTTTGAATGAATACGAGCAACGGTGAGGAGGCGAGGATTTGCTCATACGCATCAATCCTTCGACTGCATCACCTGCGCCTCGATGTTCAAACCGACGCGCTGGCTCCACGCTTTCTGCATCGCTTTGAACCACGGTCCGAGCTTGCCATCGCCGATGGGGATGTTGTTGATCTTCATGCAGGGCGCGAGGCAGTAGGGTGTGGTGGTGAGCCAGGCTTCATCGGCGTTGATCACGTCGTAGGGCTGGAAGTCTTTTTCGATGAACTCCATGCCGAGGCTCGGCGCGAGTTCCTTCACGGTTTGCAGGCTGATGCCCCACAGGATGTTGCGCGTGGTGGGCGTGATGATCGTGGTGCCTTTGATGATGACGAAGTTAGAGCCAGCGCACTCGGTGACGTTGCCGTCAAGATCGAGCAGCAGCGTAATCGCGTGCGGGTCCACGGCCTGCGACTGCTTGTCGGCGAGGAACCAGTGCAGGCGGCTGCGGTTCTTCATCTTTGGCTCGATGCACTGCGGCGGGATGTGGCGAATGGACGGCGTGACGACATGCGCGCCCTCAACAAACAAATGCCGCCACATGCTGAAGCGCAGCGGGAACGAGTGAATGCAGATCGTCGGCGACATCGACCCGGCAGCTCCTGCGCTGCCAGCGTAGAGCGCGTTCTCGCCAGGTGTGACGAAATGAACGATCCCGATGTCTTCGTCGGGCCTCAGCAGCTTGCAGTTGGCTTCGGCAAGCTCACGCGTCTTCGCGAGCATCTCGTCCTGCGACAACGGCACGGCGATGCCGGAATACTTCAGCGAACGATACAGTCGCGCGACATGATCCTCTGCGCGGAAAGGCTGATGTCGAAACGTTCGCGTCATCTCGGTGAGCGTCGCGCCGAGCACGATGCCGAGATCGTAGATGTTCAGCTTCGCCTGTGAGGCGGGCAAGAAGCCGTTGTTCAGATAGACGATGGGTTCGCTCATGAGACGTGAGAGCATTGTTTGATGCGATCGAGGATGTTCGATGTGATGCGTTGTGCGCGCGGGTCCACGCCTTTGGGCTCGGTGTAAACCTTGGGCCGCACATAGCCGGGTGGTGCGGACAAACCATCGCCCCACCAGCATGTGGCGGCGTTGAAGACGATGTTCTTCTTCGGACCTGGATAGATCGTCGCGGCGTAAACACCCTCGCCCTTCGGGCCTTTGTTGCCGTTGCGGGTCTTGCCGGTGGACACGACTTCGAGACCGGGAATGTCAGCGGGCAGGCCCATCCACTCCCAACCAACCAAGCCGGGAATGCCATCGCCTTTCTTCATGCCGGTGCCCGCGAAGATCCAATGATCCGGCATCGAGCAAACCCACGGGCCACCGCCGGTCACAGGCGGTGCATTGCGTGCGCCGATGAGGTCCGCTTCGCTCGGTGTTTGATACGGGAACTTGTCCGCGCCCGCCCAGTCGCCGCCGGGCAGACGCGGGCCAAAAGCGTCGATGCGGCTGAAGATGCGGTTTGCCGCGCCGCTTGATGAAGGCCGCAGATCGATGCGGCCCCAGCAGGTGTCGCCGGAGAAGAAGCAGGCATTCACACCCGCAGTGACGGCCGCCTTGAGCTGATCATACATCTCGATCGAATAGTATTCGTCGTGGCCGATGCTGAGAAAACCTTTCGCTCGTAGCAAGCCTTTCGCGTCGGCATGAGTGTCGAGATTCGAGATGTAGCTCACGTCGTAACCATGCTGTTCCATCCAGTAGGCGAACGGAAACTCCCACAGAAACCACGAGCCCGAGCCAGTGGACAGCGGCGCATCAAGGATCTGGCAATACTTGCCGTAGGGTCGGTCAAAGCTCACATCCACGCCGGGGCCGCAATACCACTTGTCCTTGCCGTCGTCGTATAGTGCGAACTGGTCCGGCCAGCGGTTGTAGGCCTGCCAGGTCGTGTCGGAGCATTGAAAAAGAAAGTCCGCGCGCCGGTCATCGCGCACGATGAAGATGACGTAGCTCTGCCAGCCGTCACGCTCTGCCGTGAGCTTGCCGACATAGACACCGCTCACCCAGTCGTGGGGGATCGTCAGCTCTGTGCATGGTTCCCACTGGCACTCGCGCAAACGATTCGGACCGACGGGCGGATCAGGCCGTGTCACGCCTTTGAACGAACCGAGACTCAAGACGTGCCTGCCACCATCGCCGCCGTAGTAGCCGGTGCGGTAGATTTCGATGGTGAACTGTGAAGGTGGATTCGTGCTGACGTGAAAGCTAATCTTCTCACCGGCTCGCACGCTCGTCCGCGAACAATAACCCTCAATCCACGGGCAGCGATACTTCGTCTTCGGATCAACGCCGGTCTTGCTCAGCATCCAATCGCGCGTGCCGGGCCGCGCATTCTCCTTTTGGATCACGTCGGATGTTCCCGATGCATTCGCAGCGAGACCGATCTGCGTTGAGAGAGCGAGTGATCCGGTCGTGGCGATGAACTGTCTGCGGTTCATCAGCGATGAGTTTGGTATGACTGGTTTCATGGCGGTGAGACTTTGTTACTTCGTGAGAGCAGTTGGCGCATCGCTGCCCCGACCAAGCTTGTTCGGCTTCGCCCAAAGAACTCGTGCGACAAACGTGGCTCCCTCGGCTCCTCGCTGCTTTGAATCCTTCATGAACATGCCTTCGGAGACGGTGACCCATGATTCGGTCTCGCTGATTGCGCAGGCACCAAAGTTCCCCATCTCCGCGCCGCGCTCGGGGACGATGATCTTCTCTGTGCTGCGCATCACTTGCAGTGTGTCAGGGTTGACCTGCGCCATGAACAGCGGCGCGCGATGGCGCACGATGTGGTCGTTGTTTGCGCCTCGCCGCGTGTAAACGAGGAACAACCCGTCGCTGTGCGCGAGCCAGTGCTGCTGCGTGTTGTAGCTGCCCAACTCCGTGCCGTCGTCGAAGAGCCACGGCTTCTGCTCGGCGAACTGCAAGCCGTTGTCGCTCACGCTCACGTAGCCTTTGATATCGTTGCGCAATGTCAGGAAATAGCGGCCCTGAAAGGCAATCAACGACGGCTCGCAAAGCCCGCGCACCACATTCAATCTCAGTACATTTCCATGTCGCACGTAGCTGAGCTTCGTGCCGTCGAAGCGACATTCGGCGACGGTCACACTGGCAGGATCTTTGGCATTGCGACCTATGTAGAGTGGCACCAGCAGCGTGCCGTCCGGGTGCACCAACCACTGCGCACAGGCATTGCGTGCGAAGTCGAATTGCTCCTCGGGTGGCAGCTCAAGCACCTGCCACTTTGTCCATTGATCGCTCTTCGGATCAAACACGGCATAGACCGTCTGATTGGCCCGCTTCACATCATCGAGTTGCTCTCCCTTCGGGCTGTAGCGAACCTGACAGCCGATGGCGATCACCTTTCCCGTCGGCGCGTGCCAGCCGGGCGTGACATCCGCCACGCTGATGGTCACGCCATCAGGTTGCGGCCGCCAATCCAGCTCCGGTGGCAAAATTGGCCCCTTCCATTCCGTCGACGGTGAAGCCCGCATCATCACATGCAGGCCCGAGTAGTAGTCCGAGATAATGAGATGCTTCTGAATCGTCATCACAACCGCAGGCTCAGACTCACCTGCCACAGGAAAGGCTGCGGCGCGCGGATGAAACCAGTGGAACTTGTCATCATCATGCTTCATCACCGTCTCCAGCCTCACGGTGAATTCCATCGGGGCCGGCGCATCCGAAGCATGGGCCAAATGTATCGAGGCAAGCAGCAGGAGAGTGAGTGTGTGATTCATGGTTGGATGTGTCGGTTCGCGAGAGAAGCCGGGCTTCGACTCACTTCGTGGTTCGCTGAACGAGCTCCGTGAGCCAAGTGGCGAGCAACTCGGGAAGGGTTGTCTTGTCACTCTGTGGTCGCGTGAGCATATGTAAATCCTGCGCAACGATCAGGCGGCGAGCGAAGTCTTCGTGGAGGCGCTCACTGGCGGTAAGTTTTGGTATCCCAGGCGGCGGTGGCGGCACCACCACAACGTCCCATTGCTGCGGACCAAAGCTCAGCGACCAATTCATGATCCAGGAGTAGTGCTTGTGGAAATCCTCCGGGTCTTCGGCTTTCGCGGAGGAAGGCACGGCGATGAGCACGAGGTCCATCGCCATTGCACGCACCTTCTTCGCGGCGACTTCGAGTTGAGCGAGTGATTGGCCTTCCGTTGGCCACGCGGTCACCGTGACTTTGGCGCCGGGATAAAGCCGCGTGAGCGCCGGACCGATGAGTTGGTCATACGGCGGCATGGCCAGGACTTTGATCGGCTTGCCTTCCTTGAGCAGCGCGAGCGTATGCCGCATCGCAGGCTCTGGTGGACCAACATCTTTCAGCGAGGCAGCCTTCCCTGAAATGGCCTGCGCGATGGCCGACGCAAACACCTTATGTCCATCCATGTTGGGATGAATCTCATCGCTGTGCAGCAGCGACCACTCCAGCTTGTCCTTTGCCCGCACCGCTTCGTAAATCGCATAGCAATCGACCACGCCGAGAGACTCCTGCTTGCCCACATCGCGGATCGCCTGCGTGAATTCAGCCAGCTTGCTGCTCGGTCGCGCCTCGGTGTCCACCACGGAGTTTTGCGTGCACAGCAAGACCTCCGCACCAGCTTGACGACAGCGCGCGATGATCTCCTTCAGGTTGCTCTGAAACTCTGCCAGCGGAGTCCGCACCATGTCGTTCATGCCGAACATCACAGTCACCAGATGCGGCTTGTGAGCGAGCACGTCGCGATCGAGCCGGGCCAAGGCTCCCTTCGTCGTATCACCACTGATACCCGCGTTGCGCATCGTCACCTGCGCCTGCGGATAAATCTTGTGCAACGCGATCTCGAGCATCTCGGGATAAGCTCGAAGACCTCCTGTGTGATAATACACACCCGTAATGCTGTCGCCGATGCAGACGATTCGGATCGGCTCTTTGCCTGCGGCGAGAAGTTGTTGAGTCTTGTCAGGAGTCGCCGAGATCAGCGTGGTGGTGACGGCCAGGGATGAGATCAGGAGATAGATGGGGCGCATGGTGCCGAGTAGGTTCATGAGTGAGTTTGTGCAGGCATCATTGACGGCAGGATTCAGCGCACGAACCAACGGATGGCGTGGCGGCTCTCACTGCGATTAAATTTTAGCGTGTAGGGATCGAGCAGCCAGCGGGCGACGTGGCCGTCCGAGCGCGGCATTAGCCAGCCGAAGTCCCACTCCTTGCTCTTGTAACGGAGCGGGATGGCGGGCCGCACACGCACCACGGGCTGCGATGCCGCCATGAACTGCTTCCGCTCGGTGTAGAAGTAGCAGGAGCCACATTGAACAAACACCTCATGCGGCATGGCGTGCGCGGCATCCGCAGTCATGTCTGCGCACAGCCCGCCGATGCCCACCTTCACCTCGCGGCCCTGCGCGAACTCCTCCGCCAGCGCATCCATGGAACCGGACAACGCCTTGCCGTCAGCATCACATGCATAGACTTCCTGCCAGTCGTCGCAGACCATGAATTTGTAGATCTCGAAGTCGTAAGCGAAGTTGCTGCTCGGCGCATTCGTGCCCGTATCCCAGGCATCGAATTGATGATACTTCGGCATGTCGCTGTGATCCTCGAGAGGCGCCGGCCCCATCGTCCCCGTGGCAGGCCCGCCATCCAGATACGGACGCGCGATGGCCTGGTCGGCATTCTGATTGTAGAGAAAAAAGGACATCGATGGGCGCGGGCCAAAGCCATTCGGCAGCTCGATCGGCTGCCGCAGATTGATGACTCCAGCGACCCAGCGATCCTCCAACAAATAGGTGATCCTGAAATCGGCGACTTCCTTGATGAGTTCCCGATTGGTGGACTTCGTGTCGATGTGCTCGCTGTGGCGGAACTCGGTGTAAATCCGCAGGTCCGCACCCCGGCGGATCGCCGCCGCGAGTGCGTCTGTGCCGCCCGAGACCACCTGCCGCTCGCGATCCAAAACCAACGCATTGCGCCAGTTGCTTTTCCCGCCCTCGATCTTCGTCCCGTTCGCCAGCGGTGACGAGGCTGGACTGTCTTTGCCCGTCGCTGCCAATGGCGACAATGCCGCCATGGCAACCGTGCCCGCGTGTTTCATCAAGCGTCTGCGTTCGCTGTTCATGGTGTTGATCCGGTTTACGGTGTGGATGGATGATGGCGCTCTTTTCCTACCGTGCTCGTGCGAGTTCGACCACTTCCGCTGCCGTCAGTGCTTTGGAATAGATGCGCACGTCTTTCATTTTGCCGTTGAAGAAATCCTGCGGCCCGGAACCGATTTGCAGCGGCGACTTGTTGGTCAGATCGAATTGCGCCGGCTCGAACTCCGACGATTGGGCCACCGGCCGGCCGTCGATATAGAGTTTCAGCCGGCTGCCGTCACGCACGGCGGCGATGTGCCGCCAGCCGGGGGCGAGTTCGCGGTCATCGGTGGCGTTCTTGCCGGCTTCAAAGGAGCGCACATGGCCTGAAGGCAGGGTTCCCGAATAAAGCCGGCCATTGAACACGGCCATTGACCACGCGCGGCGATAGACTGCGTCGGGCGTGAAATCCACGCGACCCATGGAGGTCCAGCGCTGCTCGCCATCGAAACGAAATATCTCCGCCATGGGCAGCGTGCCGACATACAGTTTGCCGTTGTAAACATTCGGGCCCATCACCTCCTGCGCGTCGCCGAGTTTGCCGATGCTGTCCCATTTTTCGCCGCCCGCATGACGATAGACAGTTCCGTTCGGCCATGTGCCCGCCAGCAGTTTGCCTTCGTAAATCGCCATGCCATAGACCTGCGTGGAATCGCCGAGGACTCCAGCGCGGCTCCAGGCAGTGCCGTCGAAACGATAAACCGCCCCTTCGTCATAGCCGGTGGCATACAGCGCGCCGTCGTAAACGCACAGCCCTTCGGGGCGCATGCCGCCGGGCGATCCGAGCGAGATCCATGTCGTGCCGCCGTCGTAGCGAAACAGCCCCGGCTGATAAAATCCCGTGACGTAGAGCTTGCCGCGAAAGACCGCCATGCCTTGGACGCCATCGAGGCCGAGGAGTTGGCCGAGATCGACCCAGCGGCCGTTCTCATAACGAAAAACTTTGCCTCCGATATGATGCGCGGTCGTCGGCGCGAGGCCGGAGTAGTGGAGCAGAACCCGCGAGACGCCGACGTAAAGCTGGCCGTTGTAGCTCGCCATGGAAGTGACGCCGTTGCTCTTCCACGGTGCGCCGAGATCCTCCCAGCCGCCTTTGCCATCGAAGCGGAAGACATGCCCAGGATCATCGTTCGTCCACCCTTCGACCGTCCCGGCATAAAGGCCGCCGTCATGCACCGCCATCGAGTGGATGAAAATGGCTTTTCCTGGACGCCCCTCGTCCTTCCATTTGGCATCCTGTTTGCCATCGTCGATGCCGAAGTGAACATTTCGGTAATTGGCCTGGCTGCCGGTCACACCCGCGTTGTGCCTGATGCTGAGGGTGAAACCCTTGCGTGTTGCGGGATCGTATTTGCCGATCAAATCGCCGAGCGTGTCGTCGATGTCCTTCTCGGTGTGGACCCACAGCGCGAGCGTGAAATCCTTGATTCCAAAATGGAGCGACTGACCGTCAGGCACCTCAATGCGGCTGGCACGACCATCGAACACGGCACCCTCGGTCGAATAAAGCACCGCTTGATCGCTGCCGTGATTACCGGCGCTGGATGAATCCCGTGCGTCTGCCGTCAGCCGCCAACGGCCGACCAGACCGTGCTTCCCGTTCTCCTGTGCGAGCAGTCCGACGCTTGCCCAAAGCAGCACCGCAAGCACCACAAGAAATGGCCGGGAACCTCTGAAAACTGCTTTTCGGAGTCGAGTTGAAGATGGCGGTTCAGCGTTCGGTGTGGCTGGATTCATGGCGGCTCATATATGCGGGTGTTTTCCTGTCGCTTATTCTTCCGTGTTCGATGGCTTCCCACGGGCGGTGCTCTTTGAAGGCAAACCGACGGGCAGCAGGCTGGCGAGACTCCCGCTCACCACGCCAGCCGCAAACGAGCCTGGCATGATCCACATGATGCTGATGGGAGGCAGCCCGAACGATGCGGAATAGGCGATGCACACCGCGGTGGCGACGCTGGCCAGTGCGGCCACAAGCGCGCCAAACGTCGTCGCCCATCGCACAAACATCGCCATGAAAAACAGCACGAACAACGGCGCGGTCAGCAGATTCACCGCGCGGAAGCAGACATCGAGGAGGTTCCCTTCAATCCGGCTCACCAAGAGACTGATGAGGATCACCGCAATGCCGATGCCAGCGGAAATCCAACGAGCGAGTTTCATGCGGCTGGCATCGGCCAGCGGCGATTTGCGGAAGCGCACGATGAAGTCCTCCGTGATCACCAAGGACGATGAATTCATGCCGGACGACAGGCTGGACATGGCGGCGGCGAGCACGGCGGCGATGATCACGCCCGTCATGCCAGCGGGCAGGCCCACCATGACGAAGCGCGGGAACAACCGGTCCGCTCCAGTGACGAGGCTTGCGGATTCGGTGAACAGCTCAGGATGCTTGGTGAAATAGCCCACCAATGAGAGACCGACCAATCCCAGCAAGATACCGACCAAGGCTTCCGAGACCAGCGTGGTGAAGAGCGACCGGCGGGCGGCGCTTGTGTCGCGTGTGGAGAGCCAGCGCTGAATCGCCATCTGGTCCGAGCCAAAGGTGCAGACATACCAGCCGAAGGCGGACATGATCATGCCGAGAAAGGTGATGCGTGTGGTGGCATCAAAGCCGAAGCGCGGCGCATCCCAGTGCGCGGCCCATTGATGCGGCCACCAGGCTGAAACACCGCCGAGATCAACCGTGACAAGCACGATCACCGCAGCCGCACCACCGAGCATGATCAGGGATTGCACCGCATCGGTGAGAACTACCGCACGCAAGCCGCCTTCCGCCGTGTAGATGAGCGTGATGACGCACATCACCACGCTGGCGAGCACGGTTGCCTGCGGACCCAGGCCCAGCATCGGTGCCAGAACTTTGTCGGAAGTCGCATACAGGATCGCCGCCATCCAGGCCAGGCGCATCGTCAGAAACATCGTCGCGCCCACCAGTCGCACGCTGATGCCGAAACGTTGCTCCAGCATCTCATACGCACTGCTGGCCCGTTGTCGCATGATGAACGGAATGAGTCCCCAGCCAACGACGATGCCGATCAGCGGAAATGCCGCATACTGCACGAGCTGCATTGGCCCGTGTTTGATCATCTCTCCAGGCACCGCGAGGTAGGACAGCGCGCTGGTCAGCGTGGCAAACAACGACAGCCCCACCGCAAACGGACTCATGCGCCGGCCACCCAGCATGTAGTCATCGGTCGTCTTGTTCCGCCGCGCATAATACTGCCCGATGGCCAGCATGCCGACGGCGTATGTGATGATGACGAGCCAGTCCAAGATTCTCATTCAGCCGGGCTCCTTCTGGTTGTTGGTCGAGTCATCACGGTGAGTTTTAAGTCGGTCATATCAATCCTGCACATACTTCATGTGCGCCTCCACCTTTTCGATTTGCACGGCTGAATTCACGGAGGGTGCGCGGGATGCGATGCGAACCTCCACTTCGTTTCTGCCGAGCTTCCAGGCCTCGCGCGGCACGAGGCTGTCGAGCCGCAGCAGGCGTTGCTGAGGATTGATTTTGTAGTCGCCTTTGCCGCCAGAGGTGGACTGGGGTTTCGGTGAGAATATCTGCGCGTCCTTCCATTCAGAATCGCGCGTGGTGATGGACAGTGGCGTGCCGTTGAATCGAATCTCGAACGCATCGGCCTCGTGGGCTTGGAAGAGGATGCAACGCAGCGTGAGGCTGGCCTTCACGTCACTCGCTGGTGGTGCATCGCTGATATGCAGCGTGAACTTCGCGGCCTCGCCAGCCACGTCGAGTTGCTTCGGCAAAGGCGCGGTGTCATTGCGGTTGAAGAAGCCGTCAGCCCACGGATAGCCGCCGCGTCGTTCGATGGCGAAAAACTTGTCTTTGCCTGCCATCGTCTTTGGGTCGCCCACTTGTTGGTAGGCCGCCTGATGCGACGGTGGGCCAACGTCTGAACCGACGATACGGCAGACTTCGGGAGTGCCAACGGACCAATTGAAGGTTGCCACGCTGTCGGCTCCGCGCTGAAAATGGTTCGCGAAAATGCCTCGCAGAAACTCGATGGAGCCGTAGCGATAGCCGTCGGTAGTGTGGTGATCGTCGAAGCAGGGCTGAAGCTGAACATCGTTGCCGACGACAGCGCGAAGGCCTTCCACATCCACGTCCATCGAGCGTGATCCGAGGGTGAGCACATCGACGAGATGCTGATCGGCCCAGGCATTCACGTCAAAGCCGTCCACATGACAGCCTTCGAGAGTCTGCGGCACTTTCGCGGCCAGCAGGAGCGGGCGTCCGCGTTGCTGTGCGACTTCCATCAACATCAGGCGGACCATGCGCATGAACTCCGTGACATGCCCGCGAAGTTCCCACTGATGACCGACCGAAAGGCAGGGTATGTGCCGCGAGAAGTCGATCTGAATGCCATCCAAGTCGTAGCGCATCGCCAGTTCGCGAAGGATCGCCAACTTGTGCTCGCGCAACCCAGGCGCGGCGAGATTCCACATGCCCTGCGGCCACCACGAGGCGGGCACTGCCCAATCGGGATGCGCTACTTTCAGTGGATGCGGCTGCTTCGACAATCCGCCTTCGGGCAGGCATTCGACCTCGCTGATGCGGTGGTTCCAGAAGACCTCCAGCTTGCGACGGCGCGTCTCATTCACGAGTTTCTCGACCCAGTCAATACCCTCGCTGAGCCATAGCTTCAGCAGCGGATGATCCACCGGAGGTTCGATCTTGCTCGGATACGAACACCCCAATGGACTGCCGCCGATGTCCCACCAGATGGCGTCGATCTGGCTGCCTGCTACATCCATCTGCGAAAAGACCACGTCGCGAAAGCGCTCGAACTTGGCCTCTGCATTCCGGTGAAGCTTCCAGTAACTCCACATGGGATCATTCGCATCGTATTGCACGACGATACGTCGTTTCCTTCGTTGCATCATTTCGCGATGGTTCGCTGGCAACTCCACAGCGTGCAGCAGCGTCGTGCCCAACACCGCACCAGCGCTCGTTTGGAGAAACTGCCGGCGATTCATGGCAGATGAAGGTGGGTTCTCACAAGGTGCTTGGAGGGATGAGTTTCTGCGCGGCCATCCACTTGAGCGCAGCGGCTTTCCATTGCTCCCAGAGCGGGCCTTTGCAGCCGTTGAAGCCATGTCCGCCGCTGGGGAGTTCAAGGAGTTCGACGGGGACATTGTGTGCTTTCATCGCGACGACGAACTGGCGGCTGTTCTCGGGCGGCACCGGTTTGTCGTCGATGGCGTGGGCGAGGAAGGTGGGCGGTGTGTTGGCGGTGACTTGAGTTTCGTTCGAATAGAGGCTCACGAGGTCCGGTGTAGCGTTGGAGCCGATGAGTTTCTCTTTGGAGCCGGTGTGCGTGAACTCGCCCATCGTGACGACGGGATAGACGAGCCAGCCGAAGTCGGGACGGCAGCTCAGGCGCTCGATGGGATCGGTGGAGGCAGGATCCCCCGCATTGAAATGCGTGAGCGCAGTCGAGGCGACGTGACCACCAGCGGAGAAGCCGAGGATGCCGATGCGCTGCGGATTGACCTTCCACGCAGCGGCATTGGCGCGAGTGAGGCGGATGGCGCGTTGGGCATCGAGCAGCGGCACCTGATGGCGCAGCTCTGGCAGGCGATACTCGAGGATGACGCAGGCGATGCCGTGCTCGTTGAGCCATTGCGCGATAGGATAGCCTTCTCGCTCCGTGACGTGGCGGATGTAACCGCCGCCAGGACAGAGCACGATGGCAGCGCCGTTCGCCTTGTCGGCAGGTGGAAGGAAGACTTCGAGTTCCTTGGTGCATTCCTCCATCTTGCCTTCGCCAATCGGTGCTAGGCCGGGCCAAAGCGGGACGCGATGAGTAACGGAGGGCTTGTTGGTGTCATCACGTTCGGAGCTGACTTGGCAAGTTTTGCCATCGGTGACGACTTGCACATTGCCGTGCAGGCCGGTGACGAAGGTTTTGGCACCGAAAGCCTTCAGCGTGGCGGTGGAGCGGATGCCTTTGGCGTAGCGCGGGAAGACGCTGGCGATGGACACCTCGGGCCGCACGGCCTCGCCGAAGGCTTTCGGGATCGGATGAATGCCGTGACCGGGAGCAACGAGGATGTGGCACTTGAGCTTGGTCTTATCGACGAAGGGCATAAGGCTCGCCTCGATGTCCTCGGTCTGGATGTCGCCGGGCAGCAGGAAAACGATGTCGCCGAACTGAATGCGTAGCGCGAGCGAGTTCGCGTTCACGAGGAAGTGCGAGGGCGTATCGTTCTTCGGTCGCGTGGTGATCTGCGGGTCTTTGAAGTAGCTCTTCGGCGGTGCGATGACTTCGATCTTCAAATCAGGATCGAGATTCAGCGTCTCGCCCGCCGTGGCGGTGATGTGCGCTCCACGCGCTTTGAACTCGTCGCGCACGCGGCTGTAGTGATCGAGTTCTTCCTTGTTCGTGCCGCGGTAGTCATCCTCGTTGTCACTTTGGAAAACGTAGCCGCAGTCGATGAGCTTCTTGATTTCGAAGTTCTCCTTCAGCCATAGCAGGCCGCCGAAGTGATCGTAGTGCGCATGGCTGATGAAGATGCCGTCGATGCTGGTGACGCCCAGTTTCTTCAGCAACGGTGCGACGACATCGCGCCCCGCATTGAACTTCGCCAGCCAGCCATCGGACGAAAGCCGCTCGGGATGCGCTGTCCCAGTGTCGTAAAGCCAAGTCTTGCCTGAAGGCGTGCGCATCACGATGGCGAGGCCGGCACCGCGCTGGATGTCGGGGATTTCGAGAACGGTGAAGCTGAAGGTGCGATCAGCGGCATGGCTGGCACCACTGAATGATGCGACAGCGAGCGCGGTAACGAGGATGGTTTTGAAATTCATGATGAGATCTGAGTTTGAACGAGGTCACGCGGAAACAGCGTCTTGATGCCAACGACCAACGCGATGCCCGCAGCGAGATAAGCCAGTGCCGTGATGGAGAGCAGGCGGTCAATGCCGAGCGACTGTTTCCACATGCCACCAAACAAAGTCGCGAAGCCAGACATGATCGCACCGCAGAAATTGAGAATGCCAACGGCGGAGGCGCGGGTGTCGGCGGGCACGACTTCGAAGGCGGCGGGGAAGATGTTGCCCATGAGGAGACCGCTGAAGAGGCCGAAGGACGCAGCGGCGATGCGTGTGACGGCGAGTGTGTCGCTACTGCCAAGGAAATGCAGGCAGGGCGCGCAAAGGATGAGGCTCGCGGTCATGAGCCAGAGCCGCGAGGCCTTGGTGCGGCGATAGAGCTTGTCCGCGAGCACGCCGCCGCCGAGCAGGCCGATGGCGGTCGTCAATTGAAGGAAGATCGTGGCGTTGAAGGCAGCGTCGGCTTGATTGAGCGCGAACTTCTCTTTGAGAAAGGTGGGCAACCAGCCGTAGAGCAGCCACAGGCCGAAGACGAAGATGGGAAACACGACGCACAGCAGCAGGAAGGAGCGCACGCGCAGCAGGATCGGGAAGGCGAGCGATTTGGAAGGCGTGACGGTCTCAGCGGTGGGGTTTTCATTCACGCCGCGCAGGAAGGCAAAATACGGCAGCGCGTAGAGCAAGCCGACTGCACCGAGCACAAAGAACGCGCCGCGCCATTGGCCGCGATCCGCCATCCAGCCGCCGAACCAACTGCCCGCCACGGTACCCGCGATTTGCGCGGTGGTGAGCACGGCAATGGCCCGCGAGCGCAGCTCGGGCGGATGCGCATTTGCGGTCAAGGCGATGGCCGTAGGCATGAAGAGCGACTCCGAGATGCCCATGGCCGCCCGCAGGCCAAGCAGCATGAAAGCAGAACCTGCGAAGCCGGTGGCGACGGTGACGAGGCTCCACACGATGAGACTGAGCACGACAAGCAGACGTTTTGAAAAACGATCCGCGAGCTGACCGGCGATGGGACAGCCAAAGGCATAGACCCAGAGGAATATCGCGCCCGTGAGGCCGAGTTGCTTGTCCGTCATGCCGAGATCGGCTTTCAACGACGGGAACATCGAGAACACCGCCTGGCGGTCGCAGTAGTTCAGGAAATACGCGAACCACATGAAAGCGACGAGCGCGCCGGCTGATTTCGCTTTGCTCATGCGTGTATAACCTCGCGCTCACTGACTTGTCTGGCGATCACAGCGACGCAATCGCCCTGCTGCGTGAGGCATGGGGCTCGCATGGTGATGAGATAACCGGCGCTCTGTGCGATGATTTCCTCCGGCGCTCGATCAGGACGCTCCAGATGATGTATGTAGCCGACGGTTTGGCCTTTTTTGACCTTCGCACCGAGATCGACCGTGACTTCAAAAATGCCGGACTCTGGCGCGAGGATGTAGTCTTCGCGATTCGTGGCCTGGGTGATGATTGCAGGTACTTTTCGCGGCTGTTCACGACCTTTGAGCGCGCCGACATGAACGAGCACGTTCTTCAATCCACTTTGCGCGATGCGATGCACGCTGGCGGGAACGCATTCGCCACCGCCGAGTTCGGTGGTGACGACGAGCTTGCCCTGATTCTCCGCTTCAACAGGCAACAGGCCGGATCCGGCGATGTCGGCGTAGATGAAACAGAACTCCGTGCCCCAGGCGAGCATGGCGGCAAACATCTTCGCCCGTTGTTCACGATCCGGCACCAGATGCATGTGCGAACACGGCACGAACTCCATGCTGCGGCCACCGCTGTGGATGTCGATGACGACATCGCTGATCGGAAACAGCACCGTGCGCAGATAGTGCGCGATCTGGCTGGTGACCGGGCCTTCCGCATCGCCGGGGAAGGCGCGGTTCATGTTCATGCCGTCGAGTGGTGACAATCGCGTCGCAGCTTTGGCCGCAGGCAAGTTCAGCGATGGAATGAGAATGATGCGGCCCGCGACCTTCTCGGGCGTCAACTCGCGCGCGAGCTTCATGATGGCGATCTGGCCCTGATACTCATCGCCATGATTGCCACCGAGCACGAGCACTGTTGGGCCCTTTCCGCGTGCGACGATGGTGATGGGGATCATCACATTCGCCCAACCGCCGAGGTTGTGAGAATAGGGCACTTGCAGAAAGCCCTGCTGCTTTCCGGGCTTGTCGAGATCTAGGGAGGTGATGACCATGACACCTCTACGGTGCCAGTTTGCATCACCTCACGGACTAAATCGCCAGCGCGTTTTCCGCATCGCCGAAGTGGCTCGTCTTCACGCCCATGCGGTCCATCAACGCGATGTGGAGGCGGCAGAGTTTACGATTTGGATCGGCACTGTGATCGTGGAAGCGACCACCTTGAATCGTGCCGCCACCGCCGCCGGCGAGGACGACGGGGAGCTGGCGTGAATCGTGCGCGTTGCCGTCGAAGAGGCTGCTGGTGAGCATGATCATGCTGTTTTCGAGCAGGGTGCGCTCACCTTCATTGGTGGCCTGCATTTTGGCGAGGGCCTCGCCCCAGAGCTTCACCTGATGCTGGTTTACGCGCTGATACATGTCGAGGCGATGCTCGTCATTGGCGTGATGCGACAGCTCATGGATGCCGCCGCTGATGCCGTCGAGGCTGGGGAATCGCATGTTGGATAGGTCGTTGTTCATCATGAACGTGGCGACTCGGGTGCGATCCATCTGGAAAGCGAGCACCATGATGTCGAACATGAGGCGGAGGTGCTCCTCGCTGCTGGCGGGGATGCCGGGGCCGGGGCGTTTGAGCGTGGGCACTTTCACGGTGGGCTGCCAGCCGGTGCCGTTGGTTTCAGCCTGACTAATTTTTTCGGCAAGCTCGACGCGCTGCTCGATCTCTCGGACGGAGGTGAGGTATTCGTCGAGCTTCTGCTTGTCGCGCTGGCTGAGCTTGGGTTTGAGGCCGTTCGCGTCATCAAGCACGAGATCGAGGATGCTCTTGTCGCGTTTGCGGCGGCTGCCGTCGTCGAAAAGCTGGTCAAAGGCTTGCTGCGGGAAGATTTCCTTCGGCGCTGGCGTCGTCGGCGTGCTCCAGGAGATGTAGGCGGAGTAGATCGACGTGAAACCGGAGTCGGTGCTGTAGCTTGGGCGCTCGGTGCCGAGCACGACGCTGGGCACGGGCGTGAATTTGCCGGTATGTGCCGCGATGAGCTGATCCATCGTGGTGCCGACCTCGACATCGGTGGTGGTCTTTTTCACCTTCAGGCCGCAGAGCACGTTCATCTTCGGATAATGGCCGCCTTCGCCTTCCACCGTCGTGGGATTCCACAGGCCTTTGAAGACGTTCACCTGCTGCTTGAGTCCTTCAAGCGGCGTGAGCGACTTCATGAACTCCATGCCGTTCGCGCCATTCGCCGCTCCCCAATGATGCGGATTCACGCCATTGCCCGTGAAGCACACCGCGAGCCGACGCGGCGCAGTGTTGGTCTTCAACGATTCGGCTCCGAACGAGCAGATGGATTCTAACCAAGGCAAACCAAGCGCGATGCCGGTGCCACGGAGAAATTTGCGACGAGAGGTGTTCATGGGTGAGAGAAAATGTGCCTACCAGTTAGTACGCTGTCGTACAAGGCGGATTGCGGTGTTTTGGTTTGGTATCAATAAGGCCTGCCGCCCCCACTGGTATTCAACCAGCGAGTGTGGTCCAAAATAGTGCTCAGGAGCTGATTCAAAAACCAGCAACTCTTCGGCTGAGATCACACCCTCTTTGCTATACCATCGCAGTGATCGGAGGGGGTGGTATGGGTGCGATGAAATATGTCTTACCAAACGACGAATTGCACTCGCTGCCGTCCGTGATGCAGGAGACTCCGGATCTACATAAGGTTGATAGCTAATGCCTCGCAACTCTGCGCTTACGTTTAGCTCGATTGGGTTAGTATGTTTGCGTGATGGATTAACACTCCCGATCAATTTTTCGTCGGACGATCTTGTTTCGATTTGCGTCGCATAACCTGTCAAAGTCGTCATCGAAAAGCGCCCGTGCGCATCGCTCTTGACTGTGGCAAGAACTTCGGGGCGAATCATTGGCCACAAACTGCTGCGAACGCAGGGGCGTGATGCTGTAATGGTTGCATTCGCGACACCGGTTTTCAGTTCGTTGTGAACGACCTGGCCCTGGTAAGTTGTCGGCGGCAAATTAGGCCATGGAGTTGTGCATGATGAACTGCACACTAGCAGTATCGACCACAACAACATCTTCAAGACTCTGGGAGAAACCTTCATCGTATTAATTGCCGGCAACGACCGGTTCATTACGGCGGTTCAGGAACTGGCGGCTGTTGATGATGGTGAGGACGGCGGCGGAGAATTTGCCGCTGTTCTTTTTGAGCGCGTCCTGCATTTGCGCGATGAGGGCCTTGTCGCTCGGCAGCGTCTGGCGGCCGAGGGCGTAGCCGAGGAGTTTGCGGGTGAACTGGGTGAGGAATTGGGGCTCGTTCTTTTTGAGGTAGTCGCGGAGGCCGGTGAGGCCGGTGAACTTGGTGCCGTCCATCATTTCACCGGTGTCGTCGATTTTGCCGCCCGCTTCATCGGTGGGGCGGAAGCGGCCGATGGGGTCGTAGCTCTCCAAGGCGAAGCCGAGTGGGTCGATGCGCTCGTGGCAGACGGCGCAGGCGGAGTCGGTGCGGTGTTGCATGAGGGCCTCGCGCAGGGAGGAGGGTTTGCTGGTTTCTTTGAGCTCGGGGACGTTGGGCGGAGGTGGCGGGCTGCTGAAGCCGAGGACGACCTGATAAAGGTAATCGCCACGCACGACGGGGCTGGTGCGATGGGGGCGGGAGGTCTTGGTCAAGATCGCGCCCATGCCGAGGAGGCCGCCGCGGTTTTGCTGCGCGGCTTTGACCTCGCGGAAGTCACCGCCGGTGACGCCGGGGATGCCGTAGTGCTTGGCGAGGCGTTCGTTGATGAAGGTGTAGTCGCCGCCGATGATGTCGGAGACGTTGCGGTCATCGCGGACGAGATGGGTGAAGAACTCGACGGCCTCGCGCTGCATGTCGTTTCGCAGCTCGGGGGTGAACTGCGGGAACTTCTTTTCATCGACGGTGCTCTTTTCGTCGAAGCCGTTGAACTTCAGCCACTGGCCCGCGAACTCTTTGGCGAGAGCGGAGGCCTTCGGATCGCGCAGCATGCGCTGGGTCTGCGCGGCGAGCACTTCGGGCTTGAGCAGGCTGCCATCATCGGCAGTGCGCTTGAGTTCGTAGTCAGGCTTTGAGGCCCAGAGGAAGTAGCTGAGGCGTGAAGCGAGCTCGTGAGATGCCAGCGGCACGTCGGCTGTTTTCGCGTCCGCGGCGGCGAGTTGCGGCAGTGTCTCGGCTTTGAAGAGAAAATTTGGCGAGACGAGGATGCGCACGAGCACTTCACGCGCGGCGGATTCGCGGTCGAGTTCCTTGGTGCGGCCGTCGAAGTAGAGCGCGTCGAGTTTCGCATTCTCATCGCCAGTAAGCGGGCGACGCCATGCGAGGCTGGCGAAGTAGCGCAGATGTCCGAGCAACAAACTGTCGTATTCCTTCTGCTGCTGCGGGTTGAGGTTGGGCTGGGCGTTGTAGCCCCAGTCCTTCTTCATCGCGGCGAGGTAGTTTTTGTCGTTCTGGCCGAGGAGCTGGCTAAGCTGCTCGTCGCTGAAGTAATAGACGCCGATGCCTGGCTTCTGGCGGTAGAGATTGTCGGCCACTTCTTCGAGACGGCGCTCAAACATGTCGGGGAAGGCCATCTTCATGACGTGGAAGTCGCCCATGGTGCGGCTGGAGGCCTTTGTGCTGCGTTTCCAGACGGTGAGCTCGCCGGGGATGATCTTCGTAACGTCGCGTGGCTTGTCGGTGGTCATGGTCCACTGGATGGTGGCCTCATCGACCTCGGGATTTTGCATGTCGAGGCGTGTGTCCACCTTCAGCCAGTGCGCTCCCTCCGGCAGCGGCATGGTGAAAACAGTGGGCGCGGCAAAGGCGAGCACCTGCGGCTCGATCGTGCGGCCCTGTTGCGGGTGTTTGCCATACGCGGCACGCATTTTCTCCAGCTCGGCGATGCGAGCCTTCAACGCGTCGAGATTTGGGGGCGGCGGGTTCGCGGCGGCCTGTTTCTTATTCTCGTCGAGCGTCTTGTTGAGCCAGTTGAAGTAATTGAGCTTCTGTTTGCCAACGCTAACCTCGATGTAGGTCACGAGGGCGATGTCGCCCTTGTTTCCGTCGCCTGTGTCACCAAAGCACAGGTTCGCGTGTGTTTTGTTGCCGACGGGGCCTTGCATCGGATACGGACGAATGCCGTCGCTGTCCTGCTGATGACGCTGGGTGCCGCTGCCGGGCTTTTTCGGGTTGTTCCAGCTCAATAGATCGGCCTCAATGCCTTTGATGCGCTCATGCGCGGTTTTTTCGTCGGCGGGCAGTTCGCGCCAGCTCACGCGGACGAGGTCGAGGTAGCGGCTCTTTGGCTCGGTGGCGTTCACGAGGTTCCACCAGTTGTTGAGGAAATGAATGCTGAGCTTCATGTCCTTCGCGAGCTGGTCGAGCGGCACGTTCTGGTTCTTGTGCTTCCAGCAGGCGAGCATGTAGTCGCCCTCGCGCATGGGATCGAAGTCCTTTGGCAGATGCGGAGCGGCTTTTTGCTGGAGCCACACATACAGACCCTGCTGGGCCTGTGTTTTGACCTGCTCAAAGCCGCGCAGGCCGATGCGCTGCGGATGAAACACGATGCCCGTGCCCGGCATGATCGTGGCTTGGTCGGCGAGCTTCCGCGCCGCGGCGAAATACTTGTCGATGGCCGCTGGGCTCATGAAGAGCACGTCGCCGGTGTTGGTGAAACCTTCGCCGCCTCCGCCGTCGGTTTGGAATTCCTTCGCGAGGGCGTAATCGCGGCCGGCGAGATCGCGGATGGTGTTGTCATACTCGGCATTTGTGAGGCGACGCATCGTCACGGGGCCGGGGTCGCCGGATTTGGCCTCAGCGAGCGCATCGAGTGAATGCTGCACCCAGCCAGTGATGCCCGCTTTTTCCTCCAACGAGAGCTGCTTGGCCTTTCGCGGCGGCATGTCGCCATTGTCGATGGTGTCCTTCACCGTGTTCCAGATCTCGAAATTCACCGGCACATCGGGGTTGGCCGCGAATTTCTTCAAATCGACATCGCCCTTCATCTTGTCCGCGTTGTGGCACTCGTAGCACTTGGCGGCGAGAAAAGACTCCACCTGCTTCCACTCAGGAGCGGCAGAAAGTTGGGACGCGGCGACGACAAAGGCGACCAGGGCGAGATGGCGGGGATTCAGGGACATTTTCAGGGTTTGGGGGCGCGGAGACTACGCCCGCGTGGCAATATTTCCATCAGCAGCTTGCGCTCCGATTTTGCGCTTTCTTGTGTCTGGAAAGATGCGAAAGCAGATCACCCCAAAAAGCGTATCTTACGCACCCCCAATGAACTCCTCCATCTCACATCATGCGCCGAATCTGGAGCATGCGTTTCTGACGCGTCGCGAACTGCTGCAGCGTGTCGGCATGGGCTTTGGCTCCGTGGCGGCAGGCTCGTTGTTCAACCAGCAGGCCGCTGCGGCCACGCTGGATCCGATGGCACTGAAACGGCCGCACTTTGAGCCGAAGGCGAAGCGTGTGGTGCATTTTTTCATGAATGGCGGCCCCTCGCACGTCGATACGTTCGACCCGAAGCCGATGCTGGACAAATACGACGGCAAGGCGCTGCCAAACGTGCTCAAAACCGAGCGTCCGACCGGTGCGGGCTTCAAATCGCCCTTCCAGTTCCGCAAGCGCGGCCAGTGCGGACTCGAGGTGAGCGAGATCTTCGAGAAAACCGGTGAGTTTGCCGATGATCTCTGCGTGATCCGCTCGATGCACGCCGACGTGCCGAATCATGAGCCCTCGTTGGGCCTGATGAACAGCGGTGAAGGCCGGTTGAACCGTCCGACGATGGGTTCGTGGGTCACTTACGGCCTGGGCAGCGAAAATCAGAATCTGCCGGGCTACATTGCGATGTGCCCCGGCGGCATGCCGACACGGCGGACGAAGAACTGGCAGTCGTCATTTTTGCCGAGTGCTTACCAAGGCGCTTACATCAACACGGAGGACACGCGGGTCGAAAAGCTCGTGGAGTTTATCAAGAACGGATCGCTCGATCTCAAGCAGCAGCGCCGCCAGCTCGACCTGCTGCAGGAGTTGAATCAGAAACATCTGGTGCAGCAGGATCGTGATCAGCAGCTCGAAGCCCGCGTGCAGAGCTACGAGCTGGCCTACCGCATGCAGATGGAGGCCACGGACGCCTTCGACATCATGAAGGAGCCGGAATCGGTGCGGAAGATGTATGGCGACCACGCTTTTGGCCGCCAGTGCCTCATCGCCCGGCGGTTGCTGGAGCGCGGGGTGCGTTTCATCCAGCTCTGGGCCGGCGCGGGACAGCCGTGGGACAATCACGACGAAATTCTGGAGCACCGGAAGCTCGGCCAGCAGACGGACGGAGCGATCGCGGCCTTTATGAGCGATTTGAAACAGCGCGGCCTGTGGGACGAGACGCTGATGATGTGGGGCGGTGAGTTTGGCCGCACGCCGGCGGTGGAACTGCCGACGCCAGGGGCGAATGCCGGGAAACAGCATGGTCGCGATCACAATCACTACGGCTTCACGATGTGGCTGGCCGGCGGCGGCGTGCGTGGCGGCTACACACACGGCGCGACGGACGAGTTTGGCTTCCAAGCCACGGAAAATCCCGTCCATGTGCATGATCTGCATGCAACGATCCTGAAGATCCTCGGCTTTGACCACGAAAAGTTCACATATCGCTATGCCGGCCTCGATTTCCGCCTCACCGGCGTGAATGAGTGCAAGGTGGTGCAGGAATTGCTGGCCTGAGTCCGGCAGAAAGCCAGCCAACCAGCCCGCTTGCAAGGCTGGCACCCACGTTTACAGTCGCGCCCTCATGCATCGAAAAATCCTCCTCGCCCTGGCCCTGCTGGTGGCACTCATCGTCACGATGAACGTCTCTGCCCAAGCTCAGCAGCCCGCGCCAGCCGCAGGCTCAGTCACGACTCCGGCTGCCATGGCAGATGACAATCCGTATGGCGATGTGCTGACATTCAACGGCTTCGTCAAACGCACTGGCGTCATGGCGTATCCGCTCATCATCCTGTCGATGATCGCGTTTTTCATGATCGTGCTGTTCACCTTCACGGTGCGCCAGGGGACGGTGGTGAGTGATGCGTTCATGAACTCGGCGGACGCATTGATCCGCAAGCAGGATTACCTGGGACTGCTCGCGGTGTGCAACCGCCGCAACGAATGCATCGCCCGCGTCACCGCGAAGACGCTCGATTTCGCCACACGCAACCCGACCGCGAGCTTTGAAGAGGTCAAAGAAGTCACCGAGGCCGAGGGCAACCGCCAGTCGAGCCTGCTGCTGGCCCGCATCGCTTATCTCGGTGACGTAGGTGCCATCGCTCCGATGCTTGGCCTGCTCGGCACGACGCTGGGCATGATCACGACTTTCCATGAGATTTCCGGCAAGGGCGTCGGAGGTTCGAACCAACTCGGCCTCGCGCAAGGTGTGTCCGAGGCGCTGCTCTGCACAGCCTCCGGCCTCGTCATCGGCATCCCTGCCCTGATGTTTTACGCCATCTTCCGTGGCAAGGTGAACCGCCTCATTTCAGAAATGGAAGCGGCGACGACGCATCTGATGGCCCTGCTCGCGGTGCAGTACAAGCGTGCCGCGCGCGCTGTGGCCGGCCAGTAAGCCCGAAGCTCCACCACGATGAACTTCCGCAAACAGCATTCCATCGAACCCTCACCGATGCAGCTCGCGCCGCTGGTCGATGTGCTGTTCCTGCTCGTCATTTTCTTCGCCGTGACCTTCCAGTATGCCAAGGAGGAGCAGGTCATGGATGTCAGCGTGCCCGCCGCCGATGAAGGCAAGGAGAAGGAATCCCGCAACGTCGGCGAGATCATCATCAACATCAAAAAAGACGGCGAGATCATCGTCAATGGCCAGAAGTTCAACACGGACGAGCTACTGGTGAAGCTGAAGAACATCGTGGCCCTTTACAAGGATCAGGCCGTGATCCTGCGCGGGGATGAAGGCACGCCTTATCAGAATGTCATCCGTGTGCTGGACACCTGCCAGAAGGCCGGCATCTGGAACATCGCCTTCGCCACGCGCAAGCCCGACGCCGACCAACCTGCCGCCACGCCCAAGTGAGATGACTTTCTCCGAGCCTCCAACCGTCTCACGCCTCCGCATGCGCCTTTTTGCATCATTGCTGTGTTCCCTGGCCGCGCTTCCCATCCTGGCGCAGCAGACTCCGCCACGTGCGTTGCCGGTGGAGGATGACGCGCCGCCCAAAGCCATCCCTGTTCGCCCGCCACCCAAGGCGCTGCCCGTGCTGGACGATCCGAAGGACCGTCCCGCTCCGCCGAAAACGAAGGGACCAGACGATGACATGTTCGATTTCGCCACGCTGGCCTATGACCGCCAGGAGTGGGGCATGGCCTCGCAAAGCTACGCGAAGTACCTTCAGCAGTATCCCAGCGGCAGGCAGGTGCCGGATGCGCTCTTCCGCATCGGCGAGTGCTACATGAAGCAGAACCAGCTCAAGCAGGCCGCGGGTTATTATGAGGAGGTCGTGAACCGTTACCCTGCCAGCGATGGTGCCCCCTCCGCCGCCTATCGGCTCGGCGCGATGAAATTCAACGAGTCGAAGTTTGCCGAGGCCGCGAAGCATTTTGCCTTCTGCGAGGCCAAAACGAAGAGTGCGCAGGTCAAACTGGCCGCCGCCTTCAACAAAAGCCGCGCCTACGAATTGGCGGGCGACAAGGAAAAACAGACCACCGCCTTAAACAGCGTGATTGCTGTCAAAACAGACAATCCATACCGCGAAACGGCACTGCTCACGCTTGGCAGCATCTATCTCGCGCAGGACAAGAAAACCGAGGCGCTGCCCATTTTTGAAGAACTGGTCAAAAGCAGCGCCGACCGCGCCATCATCGCCGAGGCCAGCATCCGCGCGGCAGTGCTTCTTGCGGAGCTGAAGAAGCCGGACGAGTCCATCGTGATGTTCGAAAAGGCACTGCGCATGCCGGAGACCAGCGAACAGAACCGCGGCATCTCGCTCGTCGGCATCATCCAGGCGCTCTATGCCAAGGGCGACCACGACGGCGTCATCGACTACTACAACAAGAACTCCGAAGTCCTGCCGCCTGGAGCCTCACGCGCGAAGATGCTGGTGCTCGTCGGCCATGCCTACCGCATGCGCAAAAGCTACGCCCGTGCCGTCGAAGTGTACCTCCTCATCGAGCAGTATCATGCCGACACCGACGAAGCCTTCGATGCCGGCTACTGGAAGCTGTACTGCTTCTACCTGCTCGGTGACAAGGATCTGGGTGAATTCGCCACCGCGTTCATCGCCCGTCATGCGCAGAAGCGCCCGGACCATGAGTACCTCTCACTGGCACGCCTGATCCGTGCGGACTTTTATTTCAACAAGGGTGACTTCCAGCAGGCCTCGCTGAGCTACAATGAGGTCAGCATCGACAAACTGCCGGAGAAACTGCGTCCAGGCACGCTCTTCAACATGGGCTGGGCGCAGGGCGAGGCCGGACGCCATCAGGAGGCCGTCGGTACCTTCACACGCTTCATCAACGAGCACCCGCAGCATGAGTTCATCGCCAAGGCCTACGCCCGCCGAGGTCTCGCCAACCGCGATGCGCGTGATCTGCCGAAGGCGAAGGCCGACTTCGAACATGTGACGAAGGAATTCCCGAAATCCGACGCCTGCGAGATGTCCTGGCTCCAGCTCGGCTTCATCGCGATGGAGCAGAAGGATCCGAAGGGCACGGTCTCCGCCTTTGAAACACTGTTGAAGAAATTCCCCACCACGACGGCGGCGGCGCAGGCCTATTACGGCATCGGCCGCGGCCACTTCGACCAGAAGATCTACGACAAGGCCGTTCCCGCCCTGCGCCGCTCCATCGAGATCGACAGCAAGACCTACCTCGAAAAATCCAGCCAGCTCATCATTCTTTGCGACTACGCCCAGCAGAATGCCGACAATCTCGCGAAAACCATCGATAGCTACCTGTCGTCCAAGCCCAGCGGAATGGTGCCGCCGAACATTCTGAAGTGGCTCGGTCTCAAGCTCTACAGCAGCGACGACTTCAAGCGCGCCGCGCGCTTCCTCGAACTCGCCATCACACCGCAGACCCCGGAAAACACCGAGCCGGTCGTGTGGAACTACCTCGGCATGGCGCAGCTTCAGAATCAGCAGTTTGACGCCAGCATCCAGGCCACGGAGAACTACCTCAAATCGAATCCCGACACCGCCGCCCGCTCGCGGGCGTTGCTGACGAAGGGCCGCGCCCTGCTCGGCAAAGGACAATTCGACGAGGCCGACAAAGTGGCGCAGGAGGCCCTCCAGGTCGTCAAAGACGGCAAGCTTCAGGCCGAGCTGCTCATCCTCGAAGGTGACATCTATTCCGCCCAAGGCGACAAACTCGCCACCGAAGGCCAGCAAGCCGCCGCCGTCGAGAAATGGAAAGCCGGTGCTGCCAAATATGCCGTCCCCAGCCAGTTTTTCGACGATCCTGACGTGACTCCAGACGCCCTGTTCAAAACCGCCAAAGCTCTCGAAAAAGCAGGCGATGCCGCTCAGGCAAAACAGATGCTCCAGCAGCTTCAGCAGCGCTATCCGAAGTATCAGCCCAAGTAACAAGCTGCGGGCAATGAAAGCGCCGCAGAAGGTTACGAGCGCTTGTCTCGATCCCAGTCCTGCCGGTCGTCGCGTTTACCACCGCCATAACCACGGTTTCCTCCTCCTCCGCCGCCTCCTCCACCCCCACCGCCCGGCCGGGGGTCACGCTGCGGACGTTCTTCCTTCGGGCGCGCCTCCACCACGCGCAGCGGCCGACCGCCGACATCTTTGCCATTCAGCGCATTGGTCGCCGTCAGGGCCTCAGACTCGACCGGCATTTCCACGAAACCAAAACCGCGTGAGCGGCCGGTTTCGCGGTCTTTGACCACTCGTGCGCTGGAAACATTCCCAAAGGCGGCAAACTCGCCCTGCAGTTCCTCATCCGTCATGGTGTAGGAAAGATTGCTCACGTAGAGGTTCATCGGTTCAGGCGTTGAAGATGAGCCATGGCATGCGGTCAGAGAAAGAGGTCATGGCTTGAACCCGGTTTTCCGTGTCTGCACCCGTCTGGGGATGCACACGGGCGCGAGCGTAGGCCCATGGCGGAAAGGTGTCAATCAGCGCGTGACGGGCGAAACCAGGCCTCGGACCGCCCGGAATGGAAAAGTTTTGGTTGCAGAAAAGTCTGTGAATTCGTATTCGAATGCCGCGTTTAATCCCACTCCGCCCACCATGAAACATATCGCCATCCTCATCGCCGCCATCAGCCTGCTGGCAGGCGTTTCCCACGCCGCCGAGCCGCTGAACACCGTCTGCCCCATCTCCGGCAAGCCAGCGAACCCGGCCATCACCAGCAACTACACCAAAACCGTCGCAGTCTGCTGCAACAAGTGCAAAGCCCAGTTCACCGCCACGCCCAAGGCCTACCTCAACAACATCATCGGAGCCGTCACCGGTCAGTGCCCGTTGAGCAAGAAGAAGTCAGATCCTTCCATCACCGTCAGCTACAGCCGTCAGGTCGCCTTCGCCGACACCGCCAGCAAGGCCGCCTTCGACGCCGCTCCTGACAAGCACATCAAGGAAGTGCGCCAGTAATCCTCTTTGATCTGGAACCGATTCCCAGGCGGAGCTGCTGCATGCGGCTCCGCCTTTTTCATGCCCGCGCGATTCGGCGTGTCATCAAATGGTGTTGTTGTTAGCCTCTGACTCGTGAAAGCCACCCCATCATCGCCCGTCGATGCACTGCGCGATCTTTTTGATGCGCTGCCAGACGTGCAGGCTTGGATCAAGGACGCACAGCGCCGCTACCTGTGGGTGAACCGCACCTTCCTCCTCAATTACGGCATGCACCAACTCGCCGAGGTACTCGGCAAAACCGACGACGACCTCTCCCCTGCGCACCTCGCAGCCCATTTCCGCGAAGGCGATGAGGCGGTGCTGGCCGGCCAAACCGTGCAGGGCCGCCTTGAACTCGTCGGCCGCTTTGACCACACCGCGTCATGGTGCTTCACCACCAAACGGCCCGTGCGCGATGCGAAAGGATGTATCGTCGGCACTGCTGGCATCACCCGCGCACTCGATGCCACCCAGATCGATCAACGCAGTGACATCCGTCTCGGTGTCATCATCGCGTTGATGACACGAAGCCTCGGTCAATCCGTCACGAATGCCGAAATGGCCCGCACCGCCGGCATGTCCGCGCGTGCCTTCGAGCGCAGTTTCGCCCGCGAGTATGGCCTGCCACCGCAGCAGTATTTGAAACGCCTGCGCATCCAGACCGCCTGCCGTTTGCTCGTCGATACCCGCGAATCCATCGCCCACATCGGCCTGCGCTGCGGATTCGCCGATCAAAGCCACCTCACACGCGAATTCCGCCGTGTCACCGGCCTCACACCAGGCAGTTATCGCGAAACCTACGCCGCCGCGAATCTTCCAAGCCCTGCCGTTTCTGTTCTATCCTCCCGCCGCGCAAAACGGTAGCCTCAGCGCACCATGAAGCTCCAATCAGGCATCACCGTCGTCAAAAACGGCCAGCTCGTCGATGGCACGGGCAAAGCAGCCGTCCCCAATGCCACCGTGATCGTTCAAGACGGTCGCATCACCTATGCTGGCTCTGCTGAAGCCGCGCCGCAGACTCCGCCGGATGCCCGCGTCATTGATGCCAAAGGGGGCACGATCATGCCAGGACTCGTCGAGGCGCATTTCCATGCGACTTACTTCAACATCCAGGAACTGCAGGATCTCGACATCAAATATCCCGTCGAATACGTCAGCATGCTCACCGCCGTGAATGCGAAGCTCGCGCTCGAATGCGGCTACACGGCGGCACGCAGCGGTGGCTGCCTTTTCAATGTCGATGTCTGGCTCAAGAAGGCGATCGAGGCCGATCTCATCGCCGGACCACGTCTCGCCACCTCAGGACGCGAGATTTGCAGTGCAGGCGGTTTGATGGACTGGAATCCCGAGTTCCGCAAAATCGGCATGGAAGGCCTCGTCTTCATCATCAACGGCGTCGAGGACGCCCGCAGTGCCGTGCGTGCGCTGGTGAAGGACGGCATCGAGTGGGTCAAAACCTATCCCACCGGCGATGCCGCATCGCCCGACACAAATGATCATCACACGCTGTGCATGAACTTCGATGAGATGAACGCCGTGGTGCAAACCGCGCACAATCACAAGCTCAAGGTCACCGGCCACTGCCGCGCCACCCAGGGCATCAAGAACGCCCTCCGCGCCGGTTACGACTGCATCGAGCACGGCACCTTCATCGACGACGAAGGTCTGGAGTTGCTGCTCAAGCGCGACGTGCCCTGCGTCCCCGCGCTCTACTTTGAAAAGGCCAGCATCCTGCGTGGACCCGAGTTCGGCCTGCCGCAAAGCGTCATCGATGGCCATCAAGAAACCCTCGACGGCGGCACCGCCTCCGCGCTGCGCATCCTGCGCGCCGGCGGCCGCATCGGCCTCGGCGGCGACTACGGCTTCGGCTGGAACCCGCACGGCGACTACGCCCGCGAGATCAGCTTCTTCGTGAAGGATGTCGGCTTCACGCCACTCGAAGCCATCATGTGCGCCACCAAGACCGGAGCCGAAATCATGGGCCGCAGCCACGAATTCGGCACCGTCGAATCCGGCAAACTCGCCGACCTCCTCATCGTCGATGGCGACGTGCTCAAGGACATCGCCCTGCTAGAAGATCGCAGCCGCTTCATCGCCGTCATGCAAGGCGGCGTCATCAAAGCCGGTCAGCTCACCCGCACCGAACACACCTGGGACAACGCCACGAAAATGGGATGAAAAATGCCTACGGAACACACGGAATACTCGGAATCCAGAATGGATGAGTTTTAATTCCCTGCATCTCTGCCATCTGAACCCTTCCGCGTATTCCGTGTGTTCCGTAGGCCCACCCAAACTCTCATGAGCAATCTGATCTACCCCGAAGAATCCTTTCGCATCCGCGGTGCCTGCTTTGAAGTCTATAAACAGAAAGGCTGCGGATTCACCGAGCCTATCTATCAGGAGTGCCTTGAAGCCGAACTGGAACTCCAGGCCATCCCGTTCGACGCCCAGCAACAGTTTCCGCTCATCTACAAGGGCCGTCGCCTCAAACACACCTTCATCCCTGATATTGTCTGCTTCGGCAAAATCATCCTCGAACTCAAAGCCGTGCCCAAGCTCACCGACGAGCACCGCGCCCAGATCATCAACTACCTCCAAGCCACTGGCATGCAACTCGGTCTGCTCATCAACTTCGGTCACTACCCCAAGATCGAAATCGAACGCTTCCTCAACTCCGACGGCTATTGCGGCCCGATTTGATGGCCTACGGAACACACTGAACACCCGGAAAACCGATTTTATGTCCCAAAAAACCTTCCTCACTCACTTCTGCCTTCTGATCCTTTCCGCGTATTCCGCGTGTTCCGTAGGCCATCTCTCTGCCGCCGACATCTTCGACAAATCCAACCTCGCCGCGTGGTGCATCGTGCCTTTTGACGCTGCGAAGCGCACCCCCGAAGCCCGTGCGGAGATGGTGGCGAAGATGGGCCTCAAAAAAGTCGCCTACGATTGGCGCGCAGAGCATGTGGCGGAATTCGAACGCGAGATCCTCGCCTATCAAAAGCACGGCATCGAGATGTTCGCCTTCTGGGGCATGCATGACGAAGCGTTCCGACTCTTTGAGAAGTACAAGCTCCACCCTCAGATCTGGATCATGATGAAGGGTGCCGGCGAAACGCAGGAGGCGCAGATCAAATCCGCCGCCGAAGGTCTGCTGCCCATTTTGGAGAAGGCGAAGAAAATTGGCAGCCAGGTGGGCATCTACAACCACGGCGGCTGGGGCGGCGAGCCGGAGAACATGGTCGCCGTGTGCGACTACCTCAAAAAGAACCACGCCGCCGACAACATCGGCATCATCTACAACCTTCACCACGGTCACAGCCACCTCGACCGCCTGCCCAAAGCCATCGAGGCCATGAAGCCGCATCTCCTCTGCCTCAACCTCAACGGCATGGACATCGACGGCGAAGCCAAAGGCCGCAAAATCCTCCCGCTCGGCGTCGGCACCGAGGACGTGAAGGTGCTGCGCATCCTCCGCGCCAGCGGCTACAGCGGCCCCATCGGCATCCTCAATCACACCAACGAAGACGCCGAAGGTCGCCTGCTCGACAATCTCGACGGATTGAAGTGGCTCATCCCTCAGCTTGACGACGCACCGCCCGCCGCGAAGCCGAAGTATCGCACCTGGGATGCGGCGAAGGTCCAAGCCGCTGCCGCTCCCGCGATCACCGCCAAGCTTACCGTGATCGGCCAAGGCGTGCCGTCGTTAAGCAAAGAATTCGGCGATGCCTTGAAGGGCAGCTATTTCCAACTCGATAACGAACCCTTCCGCACGCTGCCACTCACCATCGAGTGCCGCGCCAAACTCACCGGCAAGGAGCGCTTCAACATCCTCGTCGCCTCCGACGCCAAATCATCGGCCACGCATTGGGAACTCTACACGCACGCGAAACGCGGCACGCTCGCACTCTACATGCCCGGACGCGGCGGCGACTTCGATTCGCAGGTCAATGTTTGCGACGGTGAGTGGCACAACCTGCTCGCCAGCATCGATGAACAAAACGTCACGCTGTGGATTGATGGCAAACAGGTGCTCGAAAAGCCCGTGCAGCCGCTCCAAGGCACGCCCAAGGCCGGCGGCATCGCCTTCGGCAGCCTCGTTGATCACTCGATCGGTTGCGATGGCCTCATCGACGACGCCCGCATCTCACGCGGTGTCATGAAGCCGCGCAAAGGCGACTCACCCCGCCTGCGCATGGACAACACCCTCGGCCTCTGGGACTTCGACGACCTCCACGCGCTCCTCCCACCGCCCGCGCCCACACCCGCCGAGTTCAAGCCCGACCTCCCGCCGCTCAACAAAGACGACAACCAGCACTGGCGTGAGTTCGTGAATCGCGAGCGCACCTTCGACTACTACGGCAAGCAGGCGTTGAAGTTCATGAATCAAACGCTGCCTGAACTCATCCCAGCCTTCCCCGGCATGGACGGCGGCCAGCAAGGCCACTGGGGCAATCAAAACGACCAGGTGACCTGGAAAGACGGCCGCTTTGCCGCCAGCGATCTCGGCAGTGTGTTTAGCACGGTTTTCAAAGGGGCGGGACTGACGATCCCGAAAGCGGTATGCGTTCGCTTCGATGACAAAGCAGCAGTTTTTGATCCTGAGACACTTTCATTTCCTGTCGTGTGGTCTGGTGGCTTCGTGAAGCTCAACGACAACCGCCACGGCTTCATGGGAGGCGGCACGATGGATGGGAAGGTGGAGTCTAAAGATGAACGCAAACATCTGGGCTCTTACCGTGGGTTCTACCGCTTTGGGAAGGAGGTCATCTTCGAGTATGTGCTTGATGGACAGAAGCAAACCTCCCATTCATCGAAGCCCGAACACTTCCTTGATGTATTCAAAGCATGCGGCCCTGCCCAATGGCCGCAATGGATCGAAACGAAAGGAGAACTCGGCACACAGACGCCCTTCGCCACGGATCGCATCACGATCCCGTTCGAGAATCCGTATGGCACTCTGTTTTTCATCACCGCGCATGATTTCTTCAGCGATGGCACCGCCGCTATCGCCACGATGACAGGCGAGGTCTGGCTGGTGAAAGGCATCGACGAGAAGCTGGAGAAAGTGCGCTGGAAACGCTTCGCCACCGGACTGCATCAGCCGCTGGGCATGAAGGTCGTGAAAGACAAGCTTTACGTCCTCGGTCGCGATCAGATCACCTGCCTGCACGACCTCAATGGCGATGATGAGGCCGACTTCTACGAGTGCATCACGAACGCGATGACCACCTCGCCGGGCGGGCATGATTTCATCGTGGGGCTCGAAACGGATGCTCAGGGGCGCTGGTATTTCGCGTCGGGGAATCAGGGCGTGTGTCGGATTGACGTAGAACAGGCTTTCCAGCCTGTTCAGGGATCGCAGGCTAGAAAGCCTACGCTACACGTCCTCGCCACCGGCTTCCGCAATCCAAACGGCCTCGGCCTCTCACCAGATGGCCGATTCATCACCACCAGCGTCCAAGAAGGCGATTGGACACCCGCGACGAGCCTCTGCCAGATCGAACTCGGTAAAAACGAAGGCTCTCACTTCGGCGCAGGCGGCCCGAAGAACAACCAGCCACCCGAACCGGTGCTCATGTACATGCCGCGTGGCGAGGACAACAGCGCGAGCAGCCAGGCCTTCATCTCCGGCGACAAATGGGCCTCACTCAAAGGCGATGGCAATTTGATCCACCTCTCCTCCGGCGGCGGCAGCGCGTGGCTGGTCATGCGGCAGAACGTCCAAGGCCGCTGGCAGGGCGCAGCGGTGAAGATCAGCGGCAACTTCGACTCCGGCCCACAAGCCGCGCGCTTCAATCCGAACGACGGTCATCTCTACGTGAACGGCATGCAGGGCTGGGGCAGCTACACGCCGAAGGACGGCTGCTTTCAGCGTGTGCGCTTCACTGGCGGCGATAAACCCGTGCCCATCGGTTTCGAGGCACGCGACAACGGCGTGATCGTCCGCTTCAACCAACCGGTGAAGGACGCCGATGCCACCACCTGCTTCGCCCAATGCTGGAACTACCGCTACAGCGCCGCGTATGGCTCGCCGGAGTATTCCGTGAAGTATGCCGACACGCCTGGCCACGACCCGCTGGAGATTCGCAGCGTGCAAAAGCTCGACGGTGGCAAAACGCTCTTCCTCGAAATCCCGCAAATCGTCACCGCCAGCCAGATCCACCTCCGCGTCAGCACCGGCCACGACATCTTCCTCACCGCTCATGCTTTGGCTGAGCCCTTCACCGACTTCCCCGGCTACGCCAAGATCGCGAAGACCAACCACGCCGCTCAAATCGGCATGACGGCTCCTGTTGCCAGCAAACCTAATCCTTGGGCGAAAGGTGAAGGTGGCCGTGAAATCGTCGTCGAAGCCGCGCTTGGCCTGCAATACGTGCAGAAGCAACTCACCGCGAAAGCCGGCGAAAAAATTAGCCTCGTCTTCAAAAATCCCGATGTCGTACCACACAACTGGATGCTCGCCAAACCCGGCACGCTGCAATCCATTGGCAACCTAGCCAATCTCATGATCAGCGATCCACAAGGTCTCGCACGGCATTACGTCCCCGAGTCCAAGGATGTGCTGGTCTATACTGACATGGTGAACTCGAAGGAGTCATTCACGATCCACTTCACTGTGCCGAAGGAGAAAGGCGACTACCCCTACCTCTGCACCTTCCCCGGCCACTGGATGGTGATGAACGGTGTTCTGCGCGTCAGTCCTTGAGCACCGATGTCTTGTCCTTGGGCGCCAGCAGCGCGATTACGACCCCGATGGCATAGATAAAACTCACGGCCATGCCGACGCGCGAATAGTCGCCGAAGGCCTGCATCATGGCTCCGGCGCCGAGCACACCGGCGGCGGAGAGGATGCGGCCGAAGTTGTAGCAGACGCCGGAGCCGGTGGCACGGGCAGAAGTGGGGAACAGCTCCGGCAGGAACAGCGGCAGCCAGCCGAAGAACGCGGTGGACACCACACCCAGCAGGAAAACCATGCCCAGAAAGCCCGATGACTCGGGTGTCATGAACCGGAAGATGCTCCAGTTCACCACGAACGAGGCGAAGCTGATCGCCGCATACGAGGCGCGGCGGCCCATCATCCGCGCCAGGTAGCCGCCGAAAAAGCTGCCGATCGAAGCGCCAGCGCCCCAGAGAAATTGCGCGGTGCCTTTGAAGCCGTCGCCGAGCTGCGCGCTATACGAATCCGTCCACGGAAACAGCCATTTCCCCGCGCCCCACGCACCGAGCAGCGGCACCGTGCCGAGCGCGATGCCCGCCAGTGTGCTTCGCAGCAACGGCGGACGAAAAATTCCCACCGGTGGCACGGGCGTCACGCTGGCTTTGGCTGCGCCACGGCTTTGCAACCAGCGCGCAGATTCCGGCACCAGCGCGAGAATGAGCAATCCGAACACGCCCGGCAACGCGCTCCACATCATCACTTCGCGCCAGGATTCGGCGTTGATGGGATGCATCAGGCCAAACGCGCCCATCAACGCCACGCCGACATTCGATGCGCAGCCCAACACGCCCGCGAGCATCGGGCGCGAGGCGTTTGGATACGACTCGGCGGCGAGCGACATACAGTTCGGCCACACGCCGCCGATGCCGAGACTGGCGAGAAATCGGATGACGAGCAATTCAGGCTGCGAGTGCGCAAAAGCGCCCGCCCCCGCGAACAGCGAGTAACACAACACACTCCAGCCCAGCCCGCGCACACGGCCAAAACGGTCGCCCATCATGCCGAACAGCCCGCCGCCGAGTGCTCCGCCAAGCAGGAACGCAACGGTGTACCACGCGAACCACGATCCTGCCTCGTGCTCGCTGAACGCACCACTGAGTAATTCACGCGATGCGGCACGAGCGGCGACGGGCATGATCGCCATCTGCACCCCGGCAAACAGCCACGCGAGAAAACCGCCCGCCACGGCGAGCCAGAGACGCGACTGCTGCGTGTTAGAGTCTTGAGTATTCATGGTGTTTCTTCCGGCAAAGGCATTTGGGCGATGTGATCACGGATGTCACGAGGCAATGGACCGTGCGCAGCCCAGCGGATGGCGTCGTCCACCTGCTGAGGACTGGCAAACCCGATGATCGCCGTTGTGATGCTTTCGTTTCCGATCACATGGCGAATCGCCAGCTCGGGCATGCTGATTGCCTCTGGCAGAAAGTTTGCGAGCTGCCGCGCATTGGCCTGATCGCGCTCGTAGAGATGCAGCGGAAAGAACGGCGTCTTCAGTGTGTGTGCACTCGGTGGCTGGCCTGAAAGCGCTCCGCCGCCGAATACGCGGATGGCCAGCACCGCCACCCCATGCGTGGCGCAAATAGTCATCAAATGGTCCGGTCCTGGCGCGCGGCGGATCAAGGCGTGCTCATTGACCTGGATCGTGGCCCATGCGCCTTGCTGAAGCACCTCGCGCAAGGATTCCAACTGACCCAGTCCGGTCAGGCCGAAGTGCGGCATCACGCCCTCCGTACGCAGTTCCTCAAATGCCTCCAGCACACCACCCTTGCCGAGCACATCAGCCACCGTGATTGAGGTCGGCGCATCACCACGCTCCCGCGTGATGGCATTGTGCAGTTGCAGCAAGGTCACACGCTCACGCCGCAGCCGCTGCAAGCTGCCAGTCACGGATCGCTTCACCGCGCTCTTGATGTCGCCGAGATCCTCCGCTGCAAGCCGCACCTTCGTGGCCACATGGATCGAGTCCGGCGCGTGCAATTCGGCCAGCGCATCGCCGAGGCTTCGCTCCGACTGGCCGGCACCATACGTCGCCGCCGTATCAAACCAGTTGATGCCACGGATGATCGCGCGCTCCACCGTGGCAAGCTGCTCGCGCTTTGAATCCGCTGTCATCAGCCCTGACACCGGCCCACCACCGAACGCGATGGCGGAAATGCCGATACCACTCCTCGCGAGCGGTCGCAGCACTGCTTTGGGTGGTTCGCTCTGCGCCGCCATGCTCACGAGAATGCCCTGATGAGCGCGCTTTTGTCCAGCAAGTCTTGAATCTAAAACAGATTCACTTCACGAACTGAAGGCTTTCGCCGTCTGCGTCTGTTCCCCGAGTCCTTCGACACCGAGTTCGATGACGTCGCCGGGCTTCATAAAGAGGGGATCGGGCTTGAAGCCGAGGCCGACGCCGGGAGGGGTGCCAGTGGTGATGATGTCACCGGGCAGCAGGGACATGAACTGGCTCAGATAACTCACCAGTGTCTTCACGCCGAAGATCATTTGCGCGGTACTGCTGTTCTGGATCGTCTTGCCGTTCAGTTTGAGCCACAGCTTCAGGTTCTGCGGATCAGGGATCTCATCGCTCGTCGCGAGAAACGGGCCGATGGGCGCGAAGGTGTCGCAGCTCTTGCCTTTGACCCATTGGCCGCCGCGCTCGAGCTGCCACTCGCGTTCGCTGTAGTCGTTGTGCACGCAATAGCCAGCGACGTGGCTCATCGCGTCGTCTTCGCTGACGTAGCTGGCCTTTTTGCCGATCACGAAGGCCAGCTCGACCTCCCAGTCGGTCTTCTTCGAGTTGCGCGGGATGACGACGTTGTCATTCGGGCCGACAATCGCCGATGTGGCCTTGAAGAAGACGATCGGCTCCGCTGGAATCGGCATGCCGGACTCTTTGGCGTGATCGCTGTAGTTCAGACCGATGCAGATGATCTTGCTCGGACGTGCGATGCACGGTCCGAGACGCACGGCGGCATTCACCGTCGGTGCCGAAGCCGCATTGGCCTTCGCCCAAGCTGCGAGACGCTCCAGACCGTCACCACCGAAGAATTTTTCATCGTAGTCGCTGCCAAAGGCGGACGCATCAATGCGGCGGCCATCGTCGAGGATGAGGCCGGGTTTTTCTTCTCCAGGGTTGCCAAAGCGGATCAGTTTCATCGTGGTTAGTTGGTGTGGTCTTGTTGTTTGAGAGGATCGCCTTCGTGATTGGTGTAGCGGCCGATGAGCGGATACTGTTCCAGCTCGGCCACGGTGCCGGTGATGGGAAAACTTTCGCGCCCAACCCAGTAAACGCATGCCGCAGCGATGTCTTCGGGCATGATGAGGCGTCCCATCGGGATGGCGTAAGCAGGAAGACGCTCCGGCCAGCCTTCGCCGAGTCCGTCGCCGAGTTTGACCTGGTATTCATTCTCCGTGAGCGTCCAGCCAACATTGAGCTGGTTCACGCGTACGCGATCCTGGCCCAGTGCATCGGCTAGATTGCGTGTCATCGTCATCAAAGCGCCCTTCGACATCGAATAGGCGAGTAAATTGGCCTGACCGCAGTGCGCGAGCACGGAACCGATGTTCAGCACGACGCCCTGATTTTTCTTCAGCTCCGGCAGCAACGCACGGATGAGCAGCATCGGCGCACGCGCATTCACCGCGATGATGCGGTCAAACATGGTCGCATCCGTCTCGTCAATCTTCGCTCGATTCGTCAACGCCGCGTTGTTCACCAGCGCATCGACCTTGCCGAAGGCTACAATTGCATCGGCGGCCAGCTTTTCGGGATAGGCCGGATCTTCGAGGCTCCCTTGGCAAAACGCCGCCTTGTCCGTGCCGAGTTCTTTTCTCAACGCTTCACCACGTGCCGCATCGCGGCCATGCAGGATGACTTTCGCGCCCTCCATCACAAATCGCCGCGCCATGAATTCGCCGATGCCGGTGGTGCTGCCGGTGATGAGAATGACCTGGTCTTGGAGTCGCATGCTGGTGCCGTGGGATGGTTGAGCCCGTTTCTATGGCGAGCATGTCGCGCTGTGCAAGGCGACGCCTCAGGGCTTCGCTTTCCGCTGCGCGAAGAGCCACTCCCACAGCTCCGCCGTCTCATACGTCTGCACCCAACTGCCGTGGCCCACGCCGGGGAACTCGGTGTACTTCGGTTCGGGTGTGACCGCGGCCTTCTTCAAGGCGGCGATCATGTCGCGCGATCCGCTCACCGGCACGGTCGGATCATCGGCGCCGTGAAAAGCCCAGATCGCGACACCGTTCATCTTCGCGGCTTCCGCAGGATCCCAAAAACCGCACACTGGCACGGCGGCGGCAAATTTTCCCGGATGATTGGCGATCAGCCCCCACGAACCCACGCCGCCTAGCGACTGACCCGTCAGGTAGATACGCGCCGGGTCCGCTTTGAACTCATCCATGACTGCGTCGAGCATTTCCATCAGCTCTGGCATGACCGCGCGCACCTCCTTGTCCTTGATGCGAAACCCGCCTTCCACCCAGCGCGTCGATTTGCCATCACAGGCCGGAGCGATCACGATGCACGGATGCTTTGCCTGCATCTCGGGAGCCGCGAGCACGTTCGCTGCAGCGGTGTTGCCACCCGAGCCATGGAGACAGAGCACGAGCGGCAGCGGCGCATCGGTTTTCTGCGCTGGAACAAACAAGCTGTAGCGCAGCGTCTGGCCGTTGGTTCCCTTGAACTCACGCACTTGAAACGCCGCGTTCGAGCCACCTGGACGTGTCTGGTCCTCTCCCTTGCGTCCCTTTTTTCCCTGCATCGCGGCGATCTCTGTCGGATCGAGCACGCCATCGCCATTCGCATCCTGTCCTGCGGCACGCTGCCAGAACTTGTCGCCCAGCTCCTCTTTGGACAATTTGCCGTCCTTATTCGCGTCCTTGGACATCAGGCGTTCGGGGTTGATGCCTTTGTCTTGCGCTATGGCGAGCAGACTGACCGAGCACAGGGAGATGGTGAGCAATGTTTTCATGGTGGTGGCTGGGTGTCCTCCAAGAACGTCCGTTCAGTGTGAGAGTTGCTGTAAAACCCAGATCATTTGGCGAGCGCCCATGCGATGGCATTGAGCAGCAGGCGTCGAAATGCAGCGTCTTTGAAATCATCGGGATGACCGAATGATGTGTAGAAGATCTTGGCCTGTTTCGGACCGAAGCGATGAGTCCACGCGACGGGTTCGGCGGGCTGGTTTGGAATGGTGCCGATGAGCAGCGGCGTGGCGTCGGTGGCGAGCGGGGTGTTCTTGTACAGCGTGCCGTGGCCGATGAGTTCGGTGATGGTGATGCTCTTCAGAATGGCGTGCGCCTCCGCCCCCGGTGCCAGAGCAACGATGGTCTTGTCTTCGCCACGATGGTGATTGCTGTAATTGCCGCCGAGCACTGCGGGATCAAAATCCTGCCAGTGGTCGAGTTTCGGATCGGTGACCTTGTCATTTGGACGCAGCGCAAACGCATGGCTCGCGGTGCGGATGCCGATCAATGGCCTGCCCGCGGCGAGGAAGGCGCGCACGGCGTCGAGTTCTTCCTTCCGTGGCGTGCGGCGTCGCACGCTGACAAGGAGCAGATCGGCATCGCGCAGGGCTTCGATGAGGCCGGGGAAGTGATTTTTGTCGGCGGCATCGGCGTGGATGATCGTGACGTGATGACCGAGCGGTTTTAACTCCTTCTCAGCAAAGAAGGGCAGCGTTTCCCAGGTGAGATATTCGTCCTCGCCGATCATGAGAACGAGATTGGCGGCCTGGGCGGGCGCAAAGCTCGCGGCGATCAGCAGCGTGGTGAGGAGGAGACGGCGGAGTGTGTTCATGAACGGTTATTTGAGTGACTTGATGTAAAGCACGAGCGATTCGAGCTGCGTATCCGTGATCACGCCCGCGTAACTGGGCATGGCGTATTCGGACTTGGTGAAGGAGGTGTGCCGTTTGGCGTTGGGTTGCAGGATGGACTCGCGAAGGTATGCCTCATCGGCGGCGATGGTGCCTTTTGCCTTTTTCTCGGTGAGGTAGTCACGCTGTGTGCCGAACAGACCCTTCCACTTCGGGCCGATGTGGAAGAAATCCTGGTCCTTCACCGAATGGCAGGCGACGCAGCCGAGCATCTGCGAGAGGCGGCGGCCTTCTTCGATGGTGATCGGTCCCGCAGCTTGTGCCACAGCAGTGCGTGGCGTGAGATCGACGGTGATGTCGCCATAACCTTCCGCCTTCGCGTCGAACTTCACGAGTTCATGTGGCGTCGTGTAGGCGTTCTGCTCCATCGCGGCTCCGTCCGCGCTCGCGAGCGACCAGCCAATGCGCAATTGCATCACCGGTTTCATCCCTGGCACGCCGACGAACACGCTGCGGCCATCCGTGCTCACATACGCGCTGCTTGGCGTGAGCCAGTCGATGCCGGTGCTGCCGTCGGCCTTGTATTGCGCGGAACCGTAGGTGTGAGCGCGCTTGTAACCCCACGTGGCGAGCGAGTAACTGGCTGGATCGGCGGCTTTTTTCGGATCAACGGCCACGTCGAAGCGCAGGAGCACGCCTTGATCCATCGGCACGATCTCGCGCGGCAGCAGGCTCGGCGCACCGGTGTAACGCACGCGGCAGAGGCCGGCGAGTGTGTCGAGTGTGTTGCCCCAGCCGATGACCTGGAAGCCGGCGAGGTAGAGCTGCCCGTCCGCCGGATTCACCGAGCCATTGAGCGGCGGAAAGTCGAACTCATCCGTGATGCTCACCACGCTGGCCTGCAGCTTGGTGCCGCGCTCGTTCATGATCACGCGCAGCAGTTCCGGCTTGTTGAAGCAGATTTGAACCATCGAATCGTTCAGCGCGCCCAGCTTTGCATCGAACAGCCACACCTGCGACATGGCGGAGGAGTTCACCGCATGCGGCATCCACACAAGCGGCTCGGCGATGGGTGCGGGATACTTTTCCTTGGGCAACTTGTCGCTGAGGAAGCCGTAGAACTGATGATCGCGCACGATGTGCAGCGGCGTGCTCGGAATGTATTGCCCCTCCTGATCGCTCGAGGTGACGAGACCCGTGCGCAAATTCACGCCGATGCTCGGCTGGCGGAAGCCATAACCGAGCACGCTCGCTTTTTTGCCATCGGCGGAGATGCGCAAGACGCTGCCATTGTGTTTGCCAAGCGTCGTGGCCTCCTGCCCGCCCTTCGCGATGACAAACTCGCCGCCGGGCGCGAGCCGCAGCGTGCTCGGGAACTCGCGCATGTCCGCCGTCTGCGCGAAGGCATTGGAGAACAGTTCATGCACGTCCGCCTCGCCATCGCCATTCGTGTCGCGCAGTTTCCAGATGCCGTTGCGGTCGAAGACAAAGATTTGCTCGTCACGGATCGCACACGTCATCGGCTCGTGCAGGCCGGAGGCGAAGCGCTTCCAACGCACGGGGCCATTCATCTCGTGCAGGCCGCGGATCAGCCACACATCGCCATCCACGGTGATGCCCACGCCCGTGCCGTCTTTGAGGAACTGGATGTCGCCGAGCCGCAGCGCACGCTTCCATGGGTTGTCGGCGGGCAGCTCGATGTGATCGACGACATACACGTCCTTGGCGGTCGATGGCTTGATCTTTGATATCGCCTCCTGCGGCCAGCGTGGTTTCGGCGTCTCACTTGGAATCGCACGCGGAGTCACCGAGGGCGCGTCGTGTTCATCGCATAAGGAGATGCAAAACGACAAGGCGGCATCATGTGCCGGCACGCGCACAATCCACAATGTCTCGTCCGGCACGATCTCGGCGTTTCCTCCCGTCACCGTGACACCCGTCTCGATCTCCTGTGATGGCCCGTTCGACTTCGCGCCCAGCACCAGCAGCAGCGGCTTGGTGGAGGCGCCAACACTCATATGTCGTTCGATCAACGGATGCGAATCATGATTTGATACGACCCAGAACTCGCTCACTTCGACACTTGCCACATCGTATGCGAGCACCACGCCTTCCGGCACGAGACGCACGGCTTTGAACCGACCCATTGCCTCCGGCAACGGCCCGCGACCAACCTCCTCCACGCTGGGTGCTGGTTCACGCGGATCATCACGGCCAATCCGGTCTCCTGTTTGCCAGCCCGGATAGATGCCGTTGGCGATCCACTGCTTTCCATCCGGTTGTGGTGCCGGAAACTGTCCGCCCGGCGTCTTACGCCCCGCATCGAGATACGATCCTGGTGCCAGCGCCTTGTCCGTCACGCCTTTGCCGCGCCAGACGGCGGCGATGCGCAGGAGGTCGGTGTCAAAGCACACCCAGCATTCATGGCCCAGGTTCAGCACGATCCCGCGCGACGTGAGATTGTGCTCGCTGACTCCTGCGCGTCGCGCATCAAGGATCGAGGATCGAGGAGAAGAACGGGAAATCAGTCTCCACCCATGCTGCCCAGGGCTGCGGTGGATAGACAGGCTTTTTGGCGGGGTCTGCGGCTTGGAGGCACACGGACCCAAGAACAATGGAGAAGATGAGGAGATGGGTTTTCATCGGGCGAGATTCTGCAACACCTCCAGCGCCTTGGTCTCGAAGATCTTCTGCCACTCCGGTGCCACGAGTGTGTCACAATCCTCCTGAGCGTAGCCGGTGTTCGTGCGCTGCTCAACGGTCGGTGTGTAGTAGATGTAGCCGTTCGTGTAACCGGCGACGAAGGCGTTCGCGTCTTGCGCGGCCTTCTTGATGTTGAGTCCGATCTGGACGGTGAGTTCACCGGGAAAGGTCACGAGTTTGAAGTCGCCAATGCGCAGGCCGCAGATTTCGACATCGAGCGTGGGCTTGGCGGCGGCCTTGGTTTCGGCGAGATGCCTTTTGAGTAGGGCGAGGTTCGTGTTCAGCCGCGTGAGCTGTTCCATCACCGTGAGATTTTGCAGATACGCTTCGACGCTCGCGCGATTGTCGGCGTCGAGCTGCGAAATGGCCTTCCGCTCGAGCGATTGGTCGTGCAGGTAGCTTTGCGAATGGTGCGAGGGAAAATCAGGCCAGAGCTTGTGCTGGATGAGCAGCGGCAGGAAGGATTTGAAATTGATGTTGGTTGGCTTGAGCGCCGCGAGGAGTTTTTTTTGTTCGGTTTCGATGGTGGCGATGCGCTTTTCGTAATCGGCGGCTCGTGGCAGCGAAATCGTCGCATTGCTCACTTTGAGCGTGGAATCGTCGGCGGTCTTGATCTGACGTGCGGTGGCCAGAACGCTGGCACCGAGCATCGTTCCCAGCGGTTCCGCACTGGCAGGGTTGTTGACTTCTTTGTAGCGCACCGGGTTGATGTCACCACCGCAGCCTTGAATGAAAAACGCCATCGCTCCGCCGCCGAGTGCCTCTTCAATGGTCTTCGAGGCATAACCGGGAAAGTCCGCCGAGCTGCCTTTGTGCGGCGGATTCATGATCGGATGACACGCAAAGTTGTAAATCACTGCCAGCACCGATCCGTCTTCACGATCCAGCCGCAGCAGGCCGATCTGCGGATCAATCGGTCCCACGCCTGCCACATCTTCATCGCGGGGCATCGAGTAAGCCCGCCGCATGTCCACTTCGCTGCCGTCCTTCATCTTGATTCGACGATTTTCACTGATGCGGTTCTCCAAACTGCTGCCGGAGCCGACTTTGACTGGCAAGAGCTTCTTCGCCGCTTCTTTCACTACCTGCACGACAAGCTGAGCGGTGTCTGCGCGGATGATGCCATGGCAATGACTCGCATTGATGACCACGCTCGATGGCGAAATGCCTGCCTCTTTCTCCAACTGCCCACGCACCGTTGCCAGGAAGCCATTACCAATCCGTCCGATCTCCCCAATTGCCACCGCATCTACGGTGATGAGCACCGCGGTCGTTTCTCCGCTCTTCAACACGAGCGCCTTGGCGAAACACGGATCGTTCACCGGTCCCGTCCGATCCGTGATGTCGATCCTCGCCACACCAGCGCGGAGTTCGGCGTGAAGGGTTGACGCGGTGAACAGAAGCGCGCAGGAGCCGGCGAGGAGGGAGCGGATCAGAGACATGTGAGAGTGGTTATTGGAGACAAAACGTTGCGAAGCAGGCTTTCTCCAAACGTTCTATCTGCCAGCACCATGAAACCATCCGCCATCACCCGTCGTCGTTTTCTCGTCAGTACCGGTGCGTCGTTTGTTGCGCCGTGGGTTCGGGCGGACCTGCGCCCCGTGAGTGAACTCGGCTACGTCATCGGCGAACCGGTCGTCGAAGGCATTGGCGCGATGATCTTGGCGCAAGGCGGCAATGCAGTGGATGCGCTCGTCGCCACAGCGCTTGCCGGGGCGGTGACGCAGCCGCATCAGACGGGGATCGGCGGCTATGGGGCGCATGGCGTCTTCGCGATGGATGGCGGGAAGCGCATCGCGGCGATTGACGCGAACTCAACGGCTCCGGCGGCCTTCACAGCGGGCATTTTCAAGCCGGATGCGAAGGGTCGCGTGCCTGGCAGCAAGAATGATCACGGCTGGCTCGCGACCGGCGTGCCTGGAGTCATCGCGGGGCTGAAGCTCGCGCTCGATCAGTTTGGCACGATGCCGTTCAGCGAGGTGTTGCAGCCTGCGGTCAAGCTGACACGCGATGGTTTTGCGTTGCCTGCTTCGCTGGCGGCGAATTTTGCGAGAACAGCGGCGGCTTTCAAAAAAGATCCCGGCTCGGCGAAGCTCTACCTGCCCGGCGGCAGCGCTCCAACGGCGGGCGCGGTATGGAAGAACCCGGAACTCGCCGAAGTGCTCACGACGCTCGCGCAGGCGAACTCCATCGAGCCGTTTTATCGTGGTGACATCGCGCAGCACATCGCGGATGCATTTGCGAAGAACGGCGGACTCGTGACCGCGAAGGACATGGCGGCTTATCACGCGCGTGTTGTTGAGCCATTGAAGATGAACTGGGACGAGCACACGATCCACACCGCGCCGCTGACCAGCGGGGGCTTCACGGTGCTGCAAATGCTCGCGATCTTGAAAGCGATGAAGTGGGATGAGATGCCCATCGGCTTGCAGCGCACGCACGCGCGCATTGAGGCGATGCGGCTCGCGTGGCGGGACCGGCTCACGCTGCTGGGTGATCCTGAGTTCGTTTCGGTCCCGCAAGAGAAACTGCTTTCGGATGACTACGCTGCCGAATGCGCCGAAAAAATCCTCACTGAGGTCAAAGCAGGTCGCATCATCGATCATGGGATCGACACAAAGACTCAAGGGGGCACGCTGAACTTCAGCGCCTGCGACAAGCACGGCAACATCGCCGCGCTGACGCTCACGCATGGCAACGGCTTCGGTGCGCAGGTCACGGTCGAGGGTTTGGGCCTCACGCTCGGCCACGGCATGTCGCGCTTCGATCCGCGTCCCGATCATCCGAACGCTCCCGGCCCCGGTAAACGGCCACTGCACAACATGGTGCCGTGTGTCATCACGCAAAACGGCCGCCCCGTCGTCGCTATCGGAGGACGCGGCGGTCGGAAGATTCCGAACGCGATACTGGAGTTCCTCACGCAATACATCATCGAGAAGAAATCATTCACCGCCGCGCTTGCAGCACCGCGCCTTCATACGGAGGGCACGAAGGCTCTCGAATTTCAGAAAGCATGGCCTGCGACTGAAACCGGAGCGCTGGCGAAACTCGGCTACCAAGTCAAAACCGGCGGTAGCGCGACGCTGAGCGGTGTGGCGCATGAAAATGGCAAGTGGGTCGCCGGGATGCCGTGAGACTCGTGTAGCATAGGCTTTCTAGCCAGTGTCCGCGAGGCGGCGGTGGCCGATTTGAGATCGGCGCGTCGGGCGCTCGGAAGGCAGGCTAGAAAGCCCGCACTACTCATTGATCACGAATGAGCCCTCGTGTGGCGACACATCGAAGCGCAAGACATCGGCTCCATCCACTTTGCCAAGCCTTGCGGTGATGACGGCACCCTGCGCGTCCTTGACGACCACCTTTTGCCGATCCCATGTCGGCGGCGTAGCCACTTCGATCGTCAACGGCTGATCGTAGAGCGCGGGATCAGTCGTGCAGGTGATTTGGAAGCTGAGATGCTGCGCGTCAGATTTGAGGAGCGTGAGCTTCGCGGCATTGCGCGCGGTTTGATACTTGTAGATGTCGGCCATGCCGGCGATCCACAGATCGGAGGCGTGTTGTTTAGCGATGTCGAGGCCCGCGCGGAAGTTCGCCTCGGTGCTGCTGAGCCCGTCGCCGATATAGTGGTAATGAATGCGGCACCAGAGGCCGCGCTGGATGTGCTGGTCGAGGATGCGGCGAAAGTTTTCAACTCGATTGCCATAGCTGTCGTCCATGCCGGTACTGTTTTCGGAGGCGTCGAAGTGATGATACCTGACCAGGTAGTAGCGCAGTGTGCGCGTGGTGTCCCAGCGCGTGCCGCCGCCGAGGTTCAAGGCCGTGAGCCGGCTCTTGCCAGACGTCAGTTTCCAAATCGCCTGCGCGGCCTCGCCGATCTCCGCCTCCATGTCTTCATCGCCAAAGCCGCCACGATGATGCGCGGAGTGATTGGCGAATTCGTGATCGCCCTGCTTCGCCAGCGCCTCCCATTCGGCGCGATGCTGCTCGAAATCGGAAACGCGGCCGCTGCCTTGCTCAGATACGCCTGGATTGATCATGAAGGTGCCGCGAAAGCCATGCTCGCGCAGGATTGGCACCGCTTTAGTGAGCTGCGTGGGATGCGAGTCATCAAAGCGGATGCTCAGTGCGGCGGATCGACCGTTGTGCCATTTCGCAATGCGCAGGCTCACGCCGCTGACGTTATCCTGGATCGCACGATCTTTGTCGGATGTTGGCTTCGACCAACCTCCAGGCGGCTCCACGGCCTGCACGAAGCAAGTCGTCACTCCCACAGGCAGAGGGACGAGTATCTTGAACCACTCAATGCCCGTGCGCTGAACGAGCAGCGCATGGCCGCCCGCATCACGCACCTCCACATCGGTGGCGGGCCAGGCATTCGGGCCAGCATTGGGTAGCTCGACACGAACCGCCAATGGCTTCGTCTCTCCCTTCGGGTCCACATCTACACGCAGCTTGAACTTCTCCAGCCGTTCCGCCTGGATGACAGCAGGACCTTGATGACCATTCAGCAATATCTTCACGCCACCGAGTTCAGTTGACTGCGCGAAGGCAGTGGTGACGAGGAAAAACAGGCACAGAGTTCTCATGAGGAGACAGGTGGAGCTCGGAGATAGGGACTAGAAATTGGTACGGGTTCTCTCTCTTCAACCTCTCCAACAACTACTCCAGGGTCAGCGGGCCCCATAGATCGGGATAGCGCCTGGCTTCGGTGGGAATGTCGATTGGCATGGGCTTCGCGCCGACGCTACGCCACCAAGTGCAGGAGGCGTTTGGTCGTTTCAAGAACGCCATATCCGCCGGGCTGAGGTTGTCCATAGGCACCACAAACTCGAAGAACCCAGGCCCGGCGCATGACAGAGACTCCCCCGGCTACTCCGACTGCAAACCCGTGGTTTCCTCTTCGCGCGGCGCGAGGTTGTTGCTCATGATGATGCGGGCACAGGCATTCCAATGGAGGATCGCGTCGTCATTGCCCGGCGGGCGAATGGCTTCCGCTTTTTCATAACTGTTCATGGCTTCACGCAGGAAACCATAGGCTTCCGGCCCGGAGCCACCGCGATGCAGCAGCGCCTTGGCGCGGCGCTCGGCGATGATACCGGCATAGTAGGCCTGTTCATAGGGATTGCGCAGACGCGGCAGGACATCCTTGGGCTGCACGGCTCCCACGCCATAGCCTTTGCCGAAACGGTCGGTGAGGGCCAGCAGCAGCGTTGTGAGCGCCTGCTGGTTGTCGGAGTCGATCTGCAGCACGTCGTGGCAGATGCTTTCGGCTTCACCGGGCTCGTTGAGCAGGCGGTAGCGCAGGGCTTTTTCGAGTGCTGCGGGGATGGCTTCTTTGGAAAGAGGTTTGAGGTCAAACATGGTCGTTCTCCGGTTTGGGTTTGGGGCGCAACAGCTTGAGCGCCCGTTTCAATGGATCGTAGAATTCATCCACCACGCGCTCCTTGAGCGGGATGATGGCGTTGTCGGTGATGGTGATGTCCTCGGGGCAGACCTTGGTGCAGCACTTGGTGATGTTGCAGTAGCCGATGCCGTACGCGTCCTTCAAGTCCTGCAAACGGTCCTCGGTGTCGAGCGGGTGCATCTCCAGCGCCGCGGTGTAAACGAGCAGGCGCGGGCCGATGAATTCCTCATGTTTGTTGTGCTCGCGCAGGACGTGGCAGACATCCTGGCAGAGGAAGCACTCGATGCATTTGCGGAACTCCTGCACGCGGTCAATGTCGCCCTGCGCCATGCGCCAGGAGCCGTCGGGCGCATCGGGCGGACGTGGCTTGAACTTCTTGATCTTCATCTTGGCGGCGAAGTTCCACGACACATCCGTCACGAGGTCGCGCACATGCGGAAATGCCTTGATCGGCTCAATCGTGACCGGCTTGTCGAGCGGCAGCGAATTCAAGCGAGTCATGCACATGAGCCGGGGCATGCCGTTGATCTCGGCGGAACATGAGCCGCACTTGCCGGCCTTGCAGTTCCAGCGGCAGGCGAGGTCATTGGCCTGCGCGGACTGAATGCCGTGCACGGCGTCCAGCACCACCATGCCTTCCGACACCTCGGTTGTGTAGTCCTCGAACTTCCCGCCGTTCGAGTCGCCGCGATAAATGCTGAAGGTGGCTGTGTTCATCACTTCATTTCCTCGATGACTTGTTTGAGGTGCTCTGGCATTTCAGGGATGGACTCGCGGCGCACCTGCATAGTCCCGTCTGCTGCTTTGCTGACCACCGTGTTCACTTTGCCAAAAGCGGCGTCCTTGTTCTCGTAGTCCTCGCGGAAGTGCGCGCCGCGGCTTTCCTTGCGTTCGATGGCGGAGCGCGTGATGGCTTCGGACACGGTCATGAGGTTGTGCAAATCAATCGCCGTGTGCCAGCCGGGGTTGTATTCGCGATGACCATAAACTGCGACCTTGCGCGCCCGTTCCCACAACTTGCCAAGCCCGTCCAGCGCGCGCTGCATCTCGTCCTCGGTGCGCACGATGCCGACGAGGTCCTGCATCATCTCCTGCAACTCGGCCTGCACTTGATACGGCCCTTCAGCGCCGCCGCCCTTGGTTGCACCACGCTCGAACGGCTCCAGCGAGCGACGCACAGCTTCATCGATCTGATCGTTGTTCACCTGTCCGGCACCGTGCTCCTTCACATACTTTGCGGCGAACTCACCGGCCCGTTTGCCGAACACGATGATGTCGGACAACGAGTTTCCGCCGAGACGGTTCGCGCCGTTGATGCCGGCGGCGCATTCGCCCGCGGCGAACAGGCCGGGCACGTTGGACATCTGTGTGTCGGCATCCACGCGAATACCGCCCATGGCGTAATGCGTGGTGGGGCCGACCTCCATCGGCTCCTGGGTGATGTCGATGTCGGCCAGTTGCTTGAACTGGTGATACATGCTCGGCAACTTGCGCTGAATGTGCGCGGCAGAGTCCGCGATTTTTTCTTTGATCCATGCGATGTCGAGAAACACGCCGCCGTGCGGGCTGCCACGGCCCTCTTTGATTTCGCGCACGATGCAGCGCGCCACATGATCGCGCGTGAGCAGCTCGGGCGGACGGCGCGCATTCTTGTCGCCCTGGCAGTAGCGCCAGCCTTCCTCGGCGTTGTCGGCCGTCTGCGCTTTGTAGTTGTCGGGGATCGAGTCGAACATGAAGCGCTTGCCTTGATTGTTCGTCAGGATACCGCCCTCGCCGCGCACGCCTTCGGTGACGAGAATGCCCACCACGCTCGGCGGCCAGACCATGCCGGTGGGATGGAACTGCACGAACTCCATGTCGATCAGTTCCGCACCCGCGTCGTAGCCCAGTCCCACGCCATCGCCGGTGCCTTCCCAACTGTTGCTCGTGATCTTGTAGGCGCGTCCCAGGCCGCCGGTGGCAAGCACCACCGCCTTTGCCTTGAACACCTTGAAGCGTCCCCGCTCCCTCTCATACGCCAGCGCACCGACGACGCGCTCTCCATCCTTGAGCAGCGTCACCACCGTGTGTTCCATGTGAACGTCGATGCCCTGATGAATGCCGTGGTCTTGCAGGGTACGGATCAGCTCCAGCCCCGTGCGATCACCCACATGCGCCAGGCGCGGATACTTGTGCCCGCCGAAATTGCGCTGAAGGATGCGGCCATCCGGCGTGCGATCAAACACCGCGCCCCAGGCCTCCAGTTCGCGCACGCGGTCAGGTGCCTCTTTCGCGTGAATCTCCGCCATGCGCCAGTTGTTCACGTATTGCCCGCCGCGCATCGTGTCGGAAAAATGGACCCGCCAGTTGTCGCGATCATCGACATTCGCCAGCGCCGCCGCGATGCCGCCCTCGGCCATCACCGTGTGCGCCTTGCCGAGCAACGACTTGCAAATCAAGCCCACCTTCACGCCCGCCGTCGATGCTTCGATGGCCGCACGCAGTCCCGCGCCTCCCGCACCGATGATCAGCACGTCGTGTTCGTGGGTCTGGTAGTCGGCCATGTGGTTGGGTCGGATGGAGTTGCAGTTTCAGATCAATCGCCAGTCCGTCCAGATGCCCATCGAGCATAGGCGGACATAAAGGTCGGAAAACATCACGGAAAACAAGCTCATCCACGCCCACATCATGTGGCGACGGTTAAAGCAGCCCACGCAGTGCCAGGCCTTCTCGCACAGCGGCGCTTTGGATGGTTCATCGAGGAACCCACCGATGAGATGGCGCAGCGAATGGCAGCCAAATGAGTAGCCGGAGAGCATCACCACATTCACCGAGAGAACGATGGTTCCCACCCCGATGCCGAACCCGTCCGCGAACCATAGCGCCTTCCACACATCATGCGCGAGCAGGCTGAGGAAGATCAGCGCGAGATACATGAAGTAACGATGCACGTTCTGCATAATGAGCGGGAAGGAGTTCTCGCCCAGGTAGCTCTTGCGCGGCTCGCCCACCGTGCAGGCGACGGGATCAGCCCAGAACGCCTTGTAGTAGGCCCCGCGATAGTAGTAGCACGTCATGCGGAATCCCGCCGGCGCCCAGAGAATCAGCAGCGCGGGCGAGAACGGCAGCCACGCTGGCCACCAGCCCGGCTTTGGCCCAAACCAACTGTGCGGCGAGTCGCCGAAAAGTTCGGGCGAATAAAACGGCGAGAGATACGGCCCCGAATGATAGTGCGCGCCCTGAAAGGCCGCCCAGGTCGAGTAAACAATGAACGCACTCAACCCTGTGAAGACGAGCAGCGGCTGAGCCCACCAGGCATCACGCCGCATGGTCGCCCCGAAAGGGCGTTGTTGAGTGGTCGCGGGTGGGTTGGCCATAGACAGTTCCTTGGAATTCCGCCTTGATCACCCTCTGGAATAGCGGGCCGCCAATTTTCTGACAAGCTTATTTTTAAAGCGATCTGAGTTCCATGAAGAACGAACTGGTCTTGCTCAAGGCAGCTCGAGATGGTGTTTCACGAAATCGAATGCTTTTCGATACGCCTCTTTGATCTCCTCAGGATCGCCGCCGCCGAGACCATGCTCGCCGTTCTTGATCGCGTGCAGTTGAAAGGGGACGCCGTGCTTCTCGAACTCACGCGCCATGAGCTGCGATTGCTCGAAGGGCACATCGGTGTCCACCGTGCCGTGAATCAGCGTCGTCGCCGGATACTTTGGGCTGACATTCTTCAGAGGCAGGTACGGCGTGATCTTTTCCGGCTCGCGCAACGGATCGACACCCGAGAGCATCTCGCCCCACTTGCCCGTTTGACGACCGTGAATGTAAATCAGGCCGCCATCGCCTTTGCGCAGTCGCGAATCGGACACCGGTGGTCCGCCAAGTTGCTTGGCGAACTCTTCATCCGTGATTTTCTTCGCGTTGTGACGCGGATGCGGACTCGGTTTCGTCGCCCAGTCGGTAAGAATCTCGCCGTAACCCCAGAACGACAGCAACACACGCGGCGCGGGCTGCACACGAAAACCCGCGATCAACGTGATAAAACCGCCCGCCGAGCCGCCGCTGACGGCGATACGATTTGGATCAATGCCGAAGCGCGTCGCACCCTCACCGCGCATCCAATGAAACGCATCCTCGATGTCACTGACGACCGCAGGCAGCTTCGACTCCGGTGCCAGACGATAATCAAGCGATACGAGCACATAGCCGTTGGCGAACGCAAAGTCGCGCACCTGCCCGCTGAGTTGTTCACGATGTCCGTTGATCACCCCGCCGCCGTGAATCCACACCACCGCTGGTCTTGGTTTTGTGGTGCCATCGTGGAAGACATCGAGTTTGACCTCCATGCCGTCTGCCTTCTTGTAGATCACGGTTTCTTTCACGGGCTGTGCCTGTGCGACTGCGGAGAGCAGTAGTGCCGTGAACAGGTGACGCGACCGGGCGATGGCATTCATGGCGAGGAATAACGGCCGTATTCGGGGCATTCCTGCCCCGAGTCATCGGCTTCGGGCCAGGAATGGCCCGATTACAGCGGCGAATTGTCGCCCAGCCACACCTGTTTCACTCGCAGCGTCTTGGAAAACAGCACGAGGTCGGCGCGCTTGCCGGCCTTCAGGCTGCCGACTTCTTTGTCGATGCCGAGACGCTCTGCGGGTGTGAGACTGGCCATGCGGATCACTTCCCAAAGCGGCGCTCCGCTGCTGGCCTTCATCGTGCGTACCATGTGATCCATGCCCACTGAACTGCTGCCGAGTCCCGTGGCCGTGCGGCTGACCTTGCCATCGTGCGTGATGTCGTTGCCGGTGTGAATGTTGCCGATCTTGTAGCTGCCAATGGGCATGTCCACCGCACGGCTGGAGTCCGTCACCAAAAACAAACGCTTCGGTCCGATCATGCGATACGCGAACAGCAGCAGCTCGGGCGCGAGATGCTGGCCGTCGGCAATGACCTCGGTGCTCATGTCAGTGTTGAAGAGCACGTATTCTTCCATGCTGCCCTGCATCGGTGTGCCCAGGCGTGCGCGCACGGAGCTCACATCGCTCATCGCACACCAGAAATGGTCCACATGCCGCATGCCATCGCGAAACGCTCGGTCCATCTCCGACCACGAGGCATTCGAGTGCCCACAAGTGATGAAGCAGCCCTCTTTCCGCGCCATCTGATAAAACGCCGCCGCGCCACGCAGCTCCGCCGCGCAGGTGGCGATGCGGATGAAGCCGGTCTTGAAATACGCGCGGAATTCTTCCGGCGTGGGATCGCGACGACCCGCAGCGGGATGCGCGCCCACCTTGTCCGCCGCGAAGAACGGCCCGTAGAGATGAATCCCCGGAATGCGCGGCAGTCCACCAGCCGTAGCCTCCTTGCCAATCGTCTGGCACGCCTTGATCATCGCATGAATCTCCGTCGGTGTTCCCGTGGTCGTGGTGGGAAAAATTGTCGTCGTGCCATGGCGAAAGTGCGTCTGGCAGGCCACCCGCGCCGCCTCCGTCGTGCCGTCCATGAAGTCACCGCCGCCGCCGCCATGCACATGCACATCGACAAACCCTGGTGACAGATAACCACCCATCCCATCCACCACCTCCGCATCCTTCGGCATAGACTTCGACGCCGCGCTGATCTCCGCGATGCGCCCCTCACGCACGACCACTCGTGCATTCGACAACAGCTTGTCCGGCAAGATGGCGTTGATGTTGTGGATGATGAGTGGCTTCATGGCGGGAGGGGTGAGGATAACGGGTCAACGATGGCGGTGTTGTCAAATGGCGAGGTCGTGGGGACAACCCGCTATTCATGACCCATTTCTGGGCGCAATCAGGGAAATAAGCGGAGATGAACCGCGTTAGAGGCGGGGTGAATGCCGTTTGGCATGGACTGGCCGGTGCGTTGCACCAACCCGCCATCCCCCTGGCTTCGTCCCCTATGAACCTATGAAACCCATCTCACGACGCGAAATGCTGAGAGGCACGGGCGCGGCGCTCGCGCTGCCGTTGCTCGAAGCCATGCAGGCGCCGCGCGCTTTCGCGGCTGCGGCGAAGCCGCCGTGCCGCATGGTCTTCGTCTATGCTTCCACCGGCGTGGCGGTGCCGTATTGGACGCCGAAAGGTGAGGGCGCGGATTACGAGATGTCGCCGACGTTGAGCACGCTGAAGGCGTTCAAGGACGACATGCTGGTGATCAGCGGGCTGGATCACCGCCGCGAAGACCGGGCGAGCAACGAGCACGACATGGCATCCTCCACTTTGCTCAGCACGGCACCGATTGGACAGCGTGACCGTGCGACTTATGCCACGGGTATTTCGGTGGACCAGGTGGCGGCGAAAAAATTGGGCGATCTGACCCGGCTGCCGTCGCTCGAACTGGGCTGCGACGCCAACTCGAGCCGCATGCACGTCAGCAACGTCTCGTGGCGCGGGCCGGCCATGCCGATGGGGCGCGAGTTTCGGCCACGGCAGGTTTTCGCGCGGCTGTTTGGCGATCCGAGCGGCGATGCGTATCGCCGCAGCACTCTCGATTACGTGCTCGGCAGCGCGCGCCGGTTGCAATCGCGCCTCGGCGCGCAGGATCGCGACAAGCTCGGTGAATATCTCGAATCCATTCACTCCATCGAGCAGCGCATCGCTGCGGCGGAACGGCATGCGGTGGCGGTCGCGCCGAAAATGGCATTGCCCGAAGGCGTGCCGGGCGACTTCAGCGAGCATCTCCGGCTGATGTGCGACCTGCTGGTGGTGGCGCTGCAAAGCGATGTCACGCGCGTGAGCACGTTCATGTTCGCGAACGAGAGCGACGACCACGCGTTCCCGCAGCTCGGCATTCCCGAAGGGCACCACGCGCTCTCGCACTACAATCCGCTCACCGACGAAGGCAAGGCGCAGGAGGCGAAGCTGCAGAAGGTCGATCAATTCTACATCGAGCACTTCGAGTATCTGCTGAGCAAGATGAAGGCGACGCGCGATGGCGAGGGCACGCTGCTGGACAATTGCATGGTCTGCTACGCCAGCGGCCTGAGTTATCCCAACAAACACAGCCGCATCGACATCCCGGTGGTGCTCGCTGGCCGCGCCGGCGGCACGCTGGCTCCCGGACGCCATGTCCGCCACCCTGCTGGCACACCCTTCTCGAATTTGCTCTTGTCGATGCTCGACCGGATGGACGTGCCGCTCGACCGGGTGAGCGACAGCACCGGGCGCCTGCCCGGCCTAACATGATGAGCGTGATGAATCGTCTGCTGCTCATCGTTGTCGTGTTAGCCGCGCCATTGGCATCGCATGCAGGCGACGCAGCGGCGGTCTTTGCGAAAGAGGTCCGCCCATTGCTCGACCAATACTGCGCCGACTGCCACGACGCGGACACCGAGACTGCTTTCCGTCTGGAGTATTTGCAGAATCCGCAACGCGTTCACGACAGCCGCAAGCTCGCCACTCAAGTGCTGACCCAGTTGCATGAGGCGAAGATGCCGCCCAAAAAGCAAAAGGCGCAGCCGACCGACGCCGAACGCCAGCGCATCATTGCCTGGATCGAAACCACGCGAAATGACGCAACGCTCGACGCTGGCGACCAGACCGATCCGGGCAAGGTCGTCCTGCGCCGACTGAACCGCTACGAATACGCGAAGACCGTGCGCGACCTCTTCTCGCTGGGCATGAAGCGCACCTGGACTTACTTCGTTGCGCCGGGCAAAAGCGTTCCCGCGGAGGGAGTCGAATACAGCAAGCGCACCTTGAACCTGCCGTGGAACCTCCCGCCGGACGAAGTGGATTACGGCTTCGACAACATCGGCGATGTGCTGACCCTGCCGCCGCACTTGATGGAGGCCTATTTTGATGTTGCCGGGCTGGTCGTGGATAACGTCATGGCCGATAGCCGGGCTCGGCTCACGGTGGTGAAGATTCAACCGGGTGAAGGCAAGAGCGACGAACAGGTCGCGCGGGAAAACTTGATGCGGCTGACTGCACGCGCGTTTCGCCGTCCGGTCACCGACGAAGATGTGCAGCCCTTGGTCGAGCTTTTTCTCCTCGCACGCGCCAAGGGCGAGCCCTTCGACAAGGCGATGAAGGTACCGGTGCAGGCGATGCTCGTGACGCCCGACTTTCTTTATCGTGTCGAGCAAGGAGTTGCGCAAAAAGCGACTCAGAATGTCGGGCCGATCAACGACTATGAGCTGGCCAGCCGCATCTCGTATTTCCTGTGGAGCAGCTTGCCCGACACGGAACTGTTCCGTCTCGCCAGCGAGGGCAAATTGTCCGACCCAGCCGTACTCGAACAACAAGTCCGCCGCATGCTGCGCGATCCGAAAGTCGAAGCGCTAGCCGAGCACTTCGCGCCGCAATGGTTGCAGATTGAAAATATCCAGACCGTCACGCCAGACCCCACGCTGTTCCCCGCGTTCTACAAGCGATTCCTCGCCGGTGCCATGCGCACCGAGGCGATCATCTTCTTCGATTCCGTCATCATCCAGGACCGCAGCATTCTCGATCTGGTCAATTCCGACACGACCTACATCAACGGCTACCTCGCGGAATTCTACGGGCTGATCAAGCGGTCGCCGAACAAGTACGAAGGATTCGCGTTCTGGAAGGCGACCACTATGCCGGAAGCGCGTCGCGGAGGCGTCATGACCATGGCCGCGGTCGGTGCCGTCACGTCCACACCAACACGTTCAAGTCCCGTCAAGCGCGGCAAATGGATGTTGGAAGCCATCTTGGGCGATCCACCGCCGCCACCGCCTGCCAACGTCGAACCGCTCAAAGAAGAGAACGATCCCAATGCCACGCTGACTCTTCGCGAGAAGCTGGAACAGCATCGCGCAAACGCGAACTGCGCGGCCTGCCATCAACGCATGGATCCCATCGGCTTTGCCATGGAAAACATCGACGCCATCGGCCGCTGGCGGGAGCGCGATGGCACCGTGCCCGTTGATGCGACCGGCACGCTCAAGGACGGCACGACGATTCAAGGCACCATCGGATTGAAGGCCGAGGTGCTCCGTTGCAAGGACGAGTTCGCACGCTGCCTCACCGAGCACCTGCTCACATACGCCCTCGGCAGGAAACTGGAGTGGTATGACGAGCCAGCCACTGCCCGCATCGTCAGCGCCCTGCAAAACAACGATTACCGGTTCTCGACGCTCATCGTCGAGATCGCGAAATCACATCCGTTTCGCAATACACGACAGGGTGCCGCGACGGCACGTTGAACCGGGAGGGAGTCGCGCACTTCCATTTCAAACTCATCCGAACCACTCAGCATGAAAACAACAATGCCGTCATCCCACGTTTGCTTCCGATTCCTCGTCGTCGCCCTCATGTCCCTGTGTGTTTTGTGCGGTCGGGCGTCGGGTGCCGAAGCGAAACTGCCCAACATCGTTTTCATTCTCGCCGACGACCTCGGCTGGGGCGACCTCTCATGTCACGGCAGCACGTTCATCAAGACGCCGAACATTGACGGGCTGGCGCGCGAAGGGACAGACTTTCATCAGTTCAACACGACCAGTCCGGTGTGCTCGCCGAGCCGCGCGGGTTTCATGACGGGACAATTTCCCGCGCGCTTCGGCATCCTCACCGCCATCGGCGGGATCAACAAGAACGAGGAAGCCCGCCAGGTGGACTGGCTCGATCCGAAGGCCGTGATGCTGCCGCGCCTGCTCAAGGGTGCGGGCTACGTCACCGGTCATGTGGGCAAGTGGCATCTCTGCACCGCCCAGGCGCGCGAGGCACCCCTGCCAGCGGCGTATGGCGTGGATGAGTTCGCATTTCACAGCAAGGTGAACCCCGCAATCGAAACGGTGATCCCATCGCACGAGGACTGCGACGAGGCGGTGAAATTTCTGCGCCGTCATAGCGCGGATCGCTTCTATCTGAACGTGTGGATTCACGAGACGCACCTCGCGCATCATCCGTCGCCCGAATCGCTGGAGGCGAACCAGCATCTCGACGAACGCCAGCGCATCTACGCCGCCGTCGCGACTGATGCGGATCGCGGCGTGGGCAAGCTGCTCGCAGCGCTGAAGGAACTCGGACTCGAACAGAACACCATCGTCATCTTCTCCAGCGACAACGGCCCCGAGAACAGCCACGCGACCATGAAGGAGATGGGCGGCGGCTACGGCGGCTTTTATTCCATCGGCGAGACCGGTGGCAAAAAAGGCCGCAAGCGCAGCCTGCACGAAGGCGGTGTGAGCACGCCCTTTATCGTCCGCTGGCCCGGCCAGGTGCCTGCGGGACGCGTGGACAAAACCACGTCACTTAGCGCGACAGACCTGCTGCCGACCTTGTGTGCGGCCGTGGGCGTGAAATTGCCCGCCGATTATCAGCCGGATGGCGAGAACATGTTCGCCGCGTGGCAGGGCAAGGAGGTCAAACGCACCAAGCCCATCTTCTGGAACTGGACCGGGACCGTTCGCCCGCAGGAATGCTGGCCGCGCTGGGCCGTGCGTGACGGCGATTGGAAACTGCTCACCGACGATGCGGAACGCCGCGAACTGTATCACATCGCCGACGACCGGGGCGAAGCAACCAACGTGGCAATGGAGCATCCCGGCCTCGTGACAAAACTCAGCGCCCAACTCGATGCCTGGAAAGCCTCGCTGCCGAAAGAGCCGCCGGCGGAGTTCATCGCCAACCGCCGCAAGGCAGGCGGAGACGAAGGCAAGCCGAAGAAGGATTGAACTCGACTCTGCTCGCTTTACCTCACCCGCCTTGGTCCACGGTCTTCTCATACCGCACCTTCATCTCCTGCTCGCGCCAGAGGAAAAATTCGCGCTCCACGCAGTTTCGCTCGTCGGGTTTGGCCGCCACGGCGGGAGGAATCACGATGTCGCCGAAGGTGATGCCTTCATCATTGCGATCCACGACGGTGATGCGGCCGTCGTTGACGAGCAGCGTCACGCCCACGTTCGCCTCCACCACAGGGACGCCGTTCTCGCGGCCCAGCAGCAGCACCGCGTCATCCTGCGATTTTGATTTGGAGCCGTAGGAGGGGATCAACAGGAAGCGCGCGCCATCGAGCGCGAGGATGCGGGCTAGTTGCGGGTTCCAGCGTTCGTTGCAGATGACGATGCCGCAGCGGCCATAGGGCGTGTCGAACGCACGGCTGTGCTCTCCCAGCCGGTTGAACCACCAGTCCGGATGGCTGCCTTCGGCGAGCTGCATCTTGTGATGTTTCCCGCAGATACGTCCCGCGTCATCGATGAACACCGCGCAATTGAAAACCTCGTCCGCAATGCGCTCCGCGAAGCCGAACACCAGGCACATCTCCAACTCGCGCGCCAGCAATTGAAACCGGCGGATGACCGGATCATCCATCGTCACCGCCACGTCCTTCATCGCCTCCGGCTTCGCCTTGCCTGCGATGATCTCATTCACCACATAGCCCTCCAGCACGCCTTCCGGTGCCACGGCAATCTTCGCGCCGCCCTCACGGGCCGCCCGGAAGGCCTTCTCCAAACGGTCTGCATTTCCCGCGAGGTCAAACTTCACCGGCACAAACGAGATGGCAGCGGCCCGGATCGTCCGGCCTGATGATGCGGCGGCATCGGCCTTCTCCTTCACGGACTGCGCCACCGCTGCGCCTGGCAGCAAAGCAACACCGAGCCACACGGCGACGAACCGGCTGATACGGTGGCACGGCCACGCGTCGATGCAAAACAGCCGCCGGGTGAAGATCGTGTCCATGAGCATGTGCAGTTAACGCTTCGAGGATGCGTCCTCGTGCGTGCAGACGCGTCCATGAACCATCCCTGTTGGTTACTTCAGCAGTTCCAAATGCGCGGCGTCGTGAAGGCGTTTCAACTCCTCGTCGGTGAGGGCGCGGTTGAAGACGGCGAGGCCGGCCATCTGGCCTTTGAGGGCTTCGCCTAACATGCTGCCACCAGCGTAGCGGGCACCCACGGTGAAGTCGGCGGGGCCTTTGGGTTTGGACTTGGCGTGCTGCCCGGCGTCGTAGCGGAAGATGCCGCGCCCGTGATAGTAGGGGTTGATGCCGCGATGGCCACCATCGGGGCCTTCGGTGGTGTAGTAGGGATCGTCGCGTTTGTCTTTCACGGCATCGACTGTGCGTTCTTCCATGATGCCATTCTGGTAGGCGCGGATGTATTTGCCATCGTAGGTGAAGCCGAGCGTGACCCATTGGCCGACGGGGATCTCGCTGCGCGGTGCGGCGTAATCGACACACCACGGCAGGGCGCTGCCATCGGCGCGACGAGTGACGCCGCCTTCGGCGGAAATGTGCGGCGTGAGCTGGCGCAGGCCGCCGTAAGTGGGCATGTTGTAGAGCATGGCATACTGGCGCGTGCCGGTGTCGTCGTTGGCTCCGTGGCCTTCGCTCCAGATGCCGGCGATGGTGCCTCCCCACTTGCCGATTTCATCGAGCTTCACGACGGCGAACATGCTGACCTGCGCGTCTTTGCCACTGATGTCGAGCGCGCCAATCTTCGCGCGAGGCAGGAGGAAGTAGTGCTTGCCATCAAACTGCACCGCGGAGCCAGAGAATGCACCGCCTTTGACGCGCGTGATGTGGCCGCCGACTTCCTCCAACGGCAGCGGGGCGCTGGCGATGATGGACTGGCGTGGGGTGCCGGGGTTTTCACCGAAGATCCAGAAGGCGATGAGGCCGGGTGTTTTCACGACATCGCCGATGGCTGTTTTCATGCGTTCCTTGTCTTCGGCGGTGACGGAGGTATCGAGCGGGAGTTCCACCTGAACGTCAGCGATGCTGTCCTTGTAAGTGTCGAACGCCGCGCCAGCAGGTGCGCTGACGATGGTGATCGTGGGTCGCACGGCGGCGGACTTGTCCGAAACCTTTGGGGCCACTCCGGCGACGTTGCCATCATGCACCGGCCACGGGCTGAGCATGTCGTTCTTGTTGTAGAAATTTTGGTAGCCAAAGGTGGTGTCGAAGATCCACGCATTGCGGTCAGTGTAGGGCTCCACGGAGGTGCCACTCCAGTAGATGTGCGATTTGAAGTTCTTCACCAATCCAACATCGGCGGTGAAGCCGGATTTGCCGTTGCCCGCAGCGCCGCAGTCGGTGGCCTGAATATCACCTTTGGCCGAGTAGTAGCCTTTGAGTCCGAGATTCACATAGAACATATAGGCCAGCTCGGAGCGCGGGCTGGTGATGCCGTAGCCTTCATCGCTGCTGCCATCGAAACAGAAGCGGCCATTGATTTTGTCGCCGGCGACGGGGCCGACTTTCGGCAGCCGCCAGCCGGTGATGTCCTTGTTACGCACGGGGTCGTGATACACGAGTTCGCTGGCCCATTTGACCGCGTCGGCAAAGGGCATCTTGCCATTGGGTTTGAAGCCGCTGGTGCGCGCGTAGTCGGCATCTTGAAGCCATGTGACATCCATCACGTCGTCATAAAGAAGACCGCCGCCCATGTCATGGAGCGCAGCGTGTGTGGTGGTGCTGGTGAGGAGCAGCGCGCTGAACGCGAGAAGATAGAGAGGATTCGTTTTCATCGGAATGAGAGGCTGGAAAGGTTACTTGGTGGCGGGCTTTTTGACTCCCGCAGCGATGTCGCCGTCATGCACGGCCCAGACGAATCCAGCGTCAGGGCGGCGCAAACCATCGCGTTGATTGCCCTCGGACGTGGTGAAGATCCACACGGCGGGCGATGGATACGGCTTCCCTGGTGAGGCGCAGTAGTAGCCGTCGGTTTGCAGATTCTTCACGCGGCCAAGGTCGGCCTGACCGCTCCATACGGCGGTCCAGCTTTTCATCACGCCGAAGGTCTTCGGGTGCTGACCATCTTTTGTCCACCAGCCATCCAGCTCGAGGTTCACATAATACATGTAGGAGAACTCAGAGCGCGTGCTGGTGATGTTGTAGCCCTCGTCGGTGCTGCCATCGAGCCGGAACTCGTGATTGAAGATGTCGCCCGACACCGGCTCCACTTTTGGCAGCCGCCAGCCGGTGTGGTCCACGTTTCGCACGGGGTCATGATAGACGAGCGAGCTCACCCACTTGCTGGCCTCCGCGTAGCTCATCTTGCCGGTGGGATGTTGGCCGCTGGTCTTCGCATAGTTCGCATCCTGGAGCCAGGTGACATCGAGCACGTCATCATACAGAAGACCGCCGCCCCGGTCATGGAGTTCGGCCTGTGCTGCGTGGGTGACGATGAGGCTCGCGGTCAGCGCGAGTGCTTTTAACATTCGGTTCATGAGATGAAGTGTGTTGGTCATGGGAATTGGGAAGTGGTTGAGATCGGCGCGGTCTCAATGTTGGACAATGCGCACGGGCAGCACCGGCTGGGTCTTGAGGATGAGATTAACATCATCGGCGAATTGGCTGCCCAGTTCAGGCACCGGGCCGTCGAGCCGGTCGCCGCGCCCTGCGCTGAGTTTCACCACCGCGAGGTCAACCTGGGGCGTCAACACACATCGCGCTGTGACCTTGCGCCATGCTCCGGCATCAGCGCCGCCGCTGCTGAGGATATAGTTGGCACCAACACCGAGTGTGTCGCGCGCCGTCGGCGGCCACGCGGTGTGCAAAGACTCCGCCGAACCTTCGAAAAGATAGATGTGGCAGGCAAAGACCACTGGTGTGCCCGGCACCGTTCGCGCGTCGAGGAATTCCACCGACAACTCCAGCATCGATTCACCCGCGGCTTTCAGTTTGCTGCGCAAAGGCCGCAGGTCCACGATCTGATAGACATCGCATGCCCCCGCTGGACTGTTCGGAGTGGTTGCCTCGCCGCCCGCGCGAATGAAGCGCAGCACTTGCCGCCCCTCCATGTTCTTCCCGCCAGCGCTGCTGACAATTTCAGCTTCATCGCCGCTCCAAACACCGGCTTCGAGTGGAAATCCCGCCGCTACATGCCCAGGCTGCTTTTCAAAACTCCCATCCACCAGCGCAAACACCCGCGAAGCCGTCGCCATCAAGCGCGGCGAAGTCACGGCCCAAACAAACGTCGCGCTAAACAACCCGATGACCAATCCCGCTGCCGCAGCAGTGAGCGGACGCCATGAAAGCCATGTCGAGCGATGACCAATTTGCATCGGGCGGGCGACAGGTGCTGCCAGCAGTCGCAAGGTCGCGGGATTGACGGCGGCGAGTTCCTGCAACTTTGCGTCCACGGTGGAGAGATCGCGAAGCATCCGCCTGGCCTCCGCGTTTTCACGGAGGAGGGATTGCAATCGAGCGAAGTCCGCCTCGCCGAGGGTGCCATTGAGATAGCCGTGGAGCAGATCGAGTTCGTCCTGAGTCATGATGTGTGCGCCTCCTGCGCGAGGGTGCGCTCGACGCACCGCAGCAGTTCCTGCCGGATGCGGGCGAGCCATTGATAGAGTGAGCCTTCCGTGCGGCCCAACTGCGCCGCGAGTTTCTTCATCGAAGTCTCCGGCGCATAGGCCGCCAGCGCCAGTTCACGGCGCTCGCGCGGAAGCTTCGCGACGCATTCATCCAAGGCATTGAGCTGCTGATGGCGCACCGACATTTCCTCCGCGCCTTCCTCGGCGAGCTTCTCCATGATGTCCTCATCCAGCACCAGCCGGTCGCGCGCATGGCGGCGGCGGGCCAACAGAATCTCGTAGCGGGCAATCAAACAGGCCCAGCGCGGAAACTGCGTGTGATCCGTGAGCGCGGAAAATTTCCGCCATGCAGCCAGACTCACATCCTGCATCACCTCATCCACCTCCGCCGCACGCGGCAGGCAAGCGCGCACAAACGCACGTAACTCAGGTTCATGATGCGTCCACAACCGCAGAAACCCCTCGTTCGGGTCGTGCGATGTTGCGGTGGCATTGTCGGCTTCCATGATCGGAGTGATACGTCGTCACTCTATCGCTGCCGACAGCTTGCGGATTTAACGAACTATTTTCCGAACGTCATGAGAAACCTGCCGTTGAAGAAGCAACGGCCCGGTCATCGGTGCAGGCACGCATGAGTCTGGAGGCCGATGTGGCTGGTGGTCGGGCGTTAAATTGTTGCCATTCCATTTGTCCCTGCCAAGATTTTAGGCCGCATGGAACCGTTCACTGCCAAGCTCGTTTACTTCCTGGGATATTGGCTCGCCAATTTCGTCATCCGCGCGCCGCACATCAAGAATCATCAGCGGCTCAAGATTCGCTCGGACCGCAAGAACAGGGCTGACACCGCGCTGTTTTTGACGGTGGGCGGCGGCGGATTCCTGGTTCCGCTGTTTTATGTGTTCACGCCGCTGCTTTCCTTCGCCGACTACGCCATCCCGTTGTGGGTGGGCGTGACGGGCGTCGTCCTGCTGGTGGCTGGAGATTGGGTGTTCTGGAAGTCGCACCGGGATCTCGGTGGCAACTGGTCGCCAACGCTGGAGATTCGGGAAGATCACCGGCTGGTGACTGAGGGCATCTACCGGCACGTGCGACATCCGATGTATTCGTCGCTCTGGCTGCTGGTGACCGCGCAGGCGATGATCCTGCCGAACTATGTGGCGGGTTTCTCGGGCCTGCTGCCATTCGCGGCGCTCTATTTTCTGCGGGTGAAGACGGAGGAGCGGATGATGCTGGAGGAGTTTGGCAGCGAGTATGAACAGTATTGCCAGAGGACGGGCAGGCTGATCCCCAAATTGAAGTCACGCTGACCGCGCCACGCTGACATGTCACCGATTCTGCAAAACCATTACGTCCTCGCGGTTCACGATGCGCGCAAGTCGGCGGATTTCTATGTGCAGATGCTCGGCTTTCGCGTGGCTGCCGAACCGCCGGGCTGGATCTTCGTCGAGAAGGACCATTGCATGATCATGCTGGGTGAGTGCCCGAACGACATGCCTCCAGGCGAACTGGGCTGCCACAACTACTTCGCCTATCTCGTGGTGGCCGACGCCGACAGCTACTACCACGATCTCAAAGCCAAAGGCGCCGATGTTCTCACCGAAATTGAGGACAAGCCCTGGATGATGCGTGAGTTCGCTCTACGAACCTCAGACGGCCATCGCCTCATGATCGGGCATCGCTTGCCCAAGCAATGACGATCACTGCTGGGTTTTCATCCAATTCTCTCTATTGCGCCTTGATGTCATGGCACGTCAGCCGGTGCTGGTTGCGGATGTAAAGCCGGCCGCCGGCGACCACCGGGTGCGCCCAGCTTGGGCGGCCGAACTTTTCGAGATTGAAACGCCCGTGCTCGCGATAGGCTTCGGGCGTCGCTTCGGCCAGCGCCATCTGGTGACTTTCGCCGAGCAGGTAGAGCATGCCGTCGGCGTAAGTGAGCGAGCCTTTGCCGACGCTGCGGTCGGTCCACGCGATCTTGCCGGTGAGGAAATCCATGCAGATCAGCCCGCCGTTGCCGAAGCCATACATGAAGTCGCCCACGCGCACGATGCCGCCGTGGTGGTTGGCCATCTTGTTCTCGAAGTAAACTTCGTCGGCCTTCTGCCCCGCTTCGCTCGGCGAAATTTTCACCAGCCCGCCGCCGGTGCCGTAGGCGCTGGAGGCGAAGACGTGATCGCTGAACGCGACAGGCGTGGTGCAGTTGGCGGTGCCGTTGCTGGCGTTGCTGTAGTTCCACAAAAATTTACCGTTGCTGGCGTCAATGCCGAAGACAGTCTTGTTGGTGAACTGCACGATCTGCTTCACGCCACCGAGCGTGGCGATGATGGGCGAGGAATATTGCGCGCCTTCAACAACGTCGGTCGAACGCCACACCACTTTGCCGGTGTTTTTGTCGAGCGCGGCGACGGTGCCTTGTTTGCCACCGGGCGTGACGATGACCCAGTCATTGTAGAGGAGCGGCGATTCGCTGTAGCCCCAGCCGGGCCGGCCACCGCCGAGGTCGGTGACAAGATTGACGTTCCACAGCGTCTTGCCGGTCGCGGCGTCGAGGCAGGTCACGTCCCCATTGCCGCCTTCAGTATAGAGCTTGTCGCCGTCGAGCGCGGGTGTGCCGCGCGGGCCGTCGCCCTGGTTGTTGCGATAACCGCCGTAGTAACCGCGCAGTTCGATGTCGCTGAGAATGCCGTCACCGCCGGGTTGTTTGGTGGAGAAGAAGGCGATGGCTTCCACGCGCGATACCGCACCGTCGTAGCCCGGTTCGACCCTCTTCACGTGGGCTTCGATTTCTTCACGCGAAAATATGTCGTCCTTGTCGCTGTCCACGCGCTTGGGCCAGTTGTCGATTGCCGTGCCGCGCCGTTCGGCGGCGCTGAGCTTGCCATCGGCATCCTTGTCGGCGGCCTTCATCAACACCTCCGTGCGCTGCTGCGCCATCGCGGCCGGGTCGGTGCCGGGCGTGGGTGCATCCATCTTGCCGAGCATGTCGCGCAACACCACACCCGCTTCGCCGGCGCTGAGAATGCCGTCGGCATCCTTGTCGAGCTTCTTGAACATGCGATCTGCGCGCGCCGTCGCAATCGCCTGCACGTCGCCGTCGGCCGGCTTTTCATAGGTGTAGTAGTCCGACCTGAGCCGCGTCAGCGCCTCGACCTCGTCCACCGTGCCGTCGCTGTCACGGTCCATCGTCGCTTTCAGCTCCGCCAGCTTGTCGGCGAGTGCTTGCTTGACCGGTTCAGGCTGCACGGCCCAAATGGTGGAGCCGTCCTTCGCGTTGAGGCACATGATGTGCTCGACGCCGTCGAGATCGCCCTGTGTGAAGATGCGGTCGCCCTTGATGGCGACCGATGAATAGCCGACACCGACGGAGTCCACCTGCCAGACGACCTTCGGCCCGCCGTCGGGCCATTGCTTGAGCAGCCCGGTCTCGGTGCTGCAGCCGTCGCGGTTCGGTCCACGCCACTGCGGCCAGTCGGCGGCGAGCGCGGAGAGTGTGAGGCAGCAGGTGATGAGAAGGCGGAGGGGCGTGTGTGTGTTCATGGGTGTTGGTGATGGTTAAACGGGTTTGGTGGCGATTTAACGCTCGCTTCCTCGATCTGCGGCGAATGAAAAGAGCATGGTGTGCGAAATCTATTTGTCCCGAGTCAGATCCCAAAGCCGCACGGCATCATCCATGCCGGCGCTGGCGAGCGTGCGTGCATCAAGCGAGAAGGCGATGGCGGTGACGCTGCTGCGATGGCCGCGCAGAGTTGCTTGTTCCTTCGCGTTGGCGACATCCCAGAGCTTGATGGTTTCGTCAGAGCTGCCGGTGGCCAGGGTCTTGCCATCGGGTGAGAAGGCGAGGCCGTTGATGCTGCCGCGATGACCTCGCAGCTCGGCGCGTTCTTTTTGCGTGGCCGCATCCCACAAGCGCACGGTTTTGTCGGTGCTGCCGGTGGCGAGGGTTTTGCCATCGGGCGCGAAGGCGACGGCGCGGACTTCGTCTTCGTGGCCTTTGAGCGTGGCGAGCTGTTTGCCGTTTGATGTGTCCCACAGCTTCACCGTGTGATCCGCGCTCGAGGATGCCAGCGTCTTGCCATCGGGTGAAAACGCGACGGACATCACAGCTCCGGTGTGGCCTTGCAAAACAAGGCGCTCCTTCATCGTCGCGATGTCCCAGAGCCGCACGGTGTTGTCGGCAGCACCGGTCGCGAGGGTCTTGCTGTCAGGCGCGAACGCGGCGGTGAAGACCTTGTCCGTGTGGCCTTTGAGTTCGCCGTGTTCTTTGCCAGCAGCGATGTCGAAAAGCTTGATCTGGCCGGTGGTCTTGCCGCCGTTGCGCGCGGGAGTGAATTCGCTGCCGCCTGCGGCGACGAGCCATCTGCCATCGGGTGAGTAAGTGACGGAGCAGAGGAAATCCTTGAGCGGCGGCGGTGCGGGCAATGCCTTTCCCGTCGCGAGTTCGATGGCCTTGGTGCCCTCGGCCCAACTGCCGCCCGCAGCGAGTGCTTTGCCATCCGATGAAAACGCAACCGTCACACAACCGGTGGAGAAGCCCGCTGGCGTGCGCGACTTCACGGACGGCTGCGCTGCCGCAATCGCTGCGTTTTGATCGGCGGCGAGCGACACGCACACCAGTTCGCGATCATTGCGCGCGAAGACACACTTGTTCGCGTATGCCGGATGCGCCCACGTCAGCGCTCCCTGCGCTCGATAACCGGCGGTCGGCTCCACGAGCAGACATCGCCCGCGTTCCTCGTAGCCCTTCGGCGTGAGCCGCGCGAGAATGAGATGACCGCTGTGATTGAAGAGAAAAACACGATCACCGTTGCGCACCAGATGCGCGTTGCCCATGCGTTTGCCCGTCGGCTCCTGCGTGGACCACACTTTGTTGCCAGTCGCCGGATCGAGACACGCCAGGCTGCCGTCGCCGAGGATCGCGTAAATGTGTCCGTCGTTCTGGAACAACGGCGTCGTATGGGTGGTGGTGGGATCTTTTCGCGTCTCCCACAGCACCGATGCCGCAGGCTTCGTTGCATCGAGCTTGAGCATCTTCGAGCCGCGACCCCACGCGCCCATGCAGAACAGCAGGTCGTTGTGCCACACGGGCGTCGCGACCATCTGCGCGGGAGAAAACGTCGCCTTCCATTCCACCTGCCAGTGAACCTTGCCGCTCGGTGCATCGAAGCTCGTGATCGAGTCCGCCGTCCACACGATGAGCTGCTCGCAGCCGCCTGCTTTGATCACGATGGGCGCGCTGTAAGCCACGCGATCCGGCAGCGCCTTCCAGCGCAGCTCGCCCGTCTTGCGATCCAGCGCCACTACGCTCGCCTCCGGCGCACCGCCCGCGCACACGATGAGCAGATCGCCCACCACCAACGGCGCGGCGCTCACGCCATAAGTCGGAACTGGCGCGTTGAAATCCTTCTCCAGCACCTTGCTCCACACCACCGCGCCCGTTGCCGCATCGAGACAAAACAGATGCCCGCGAGTGCCCAGCGTATAGACCTTGCCATCCTGCACCGTCGGCGCGGCACGCGGACCGTTGCTATATTCCATGTCCTTGTAATCGACGCTGTAGCTGTGCATCCAGAGCTGCTTTCCCGTCGCTTCATCCAAGCAGAGCACGCGCTCCAGTTCAGGATCAAACACCCGATCCGTGATGAACACGCGCCCCTGCGCAACGCTCGGCGCGGAGTAGCCATTGCCCACCTTCACCTGCCACTTCACTGCAAGCCCAGCGTCAGGAATGCGCTCCACGATTCCCGTCTCCCGCCACACCCCATCACGTTGCGCCCCCCGCCACTGCGGCCAGTCATCCGCGCTGGCAAACGTTGCACCAATCAGACCGAGCAAGAGCAGTGAGAGTGTCTTCATGGTGTCACGGCATCTTCAGCCAGCGACTACAACGCCGGAACTCAGGGACATGATGCATTTACTGAAGTGGGGATGGCGTTGATCGGCGCAACGGCAATCATGTAACCGTCACTCCGTATATTTGTGGCAAAAATGCAGCGTTTCGAAACAGAGCATCCTGCCACGGGCAGCCGTGCTCTTCAGCGCCTCTGGATGCGCAGATTGCGGTAGGCGACTTCGCCGCCGTTGTTTTGCAGCGCGAGCGCACCACGGACGCCCGTGCCAAACTGCGGCTTGCCGGCAAACTTGGATGCGCCCAGCGTGGCGAGGAAGCCGGCGTCAGATGCGTCGTAGGCGCAGACTTTCTGGCCGTTGATCCAGTGCTCGCGGTGTGAACCGCTGATCACGAGGCGTGCCGTGTTCCATTCGCCGAGTGGCTTGGAGGCATCTGTCAGTGGCTGCACCACGGCGAAGAGACCTCCTGAGGGGGTATTTCCAGAAAATGCCGGGTCGCACAGTTGCATTTCGGGTGCGGCCAGGGGATCACCGACCACATGATAAAAGACACCACCATTCCCACCCGCTCCGACACGCCATTCGAAGTCGAGTTCGCAGTCGCCCAGTTCCTCGATGGTGCGCAGCACGGACTTGGTGGAACTCAGCAGCGTGCCCGCCTCCACGCGCCAGCTCGCCTCGGGCGCGGAGTCGTTGGTGGTCTTCCATCCGGTGAAAGTGCGGCCGTCGAACAGAGCTTCTGTCGCGGCGACCGTTGCGCTGCCTTCGATCTTTCCCGTGCCGGTGACTTCGCGCACCTCGATCTTGTGGAAGGTGACGGCGCGATTCCACGAGCCAATGCCGAGATGCTGCTCGTCGCGCAGACGCATGATGGCCTCCATGCTCAGGCGCTTGAAGTCGCCGGTCCATTTCAGCAGCTCTTTGCCATCCAGCAAAGCGCGCAGGCCGTCGCGCCGCACTTCAACGGTCGAGCGGTAACGGCGGCCGGGCTCGATGGCGGTGCTGGTTCGAACGGCGGCCTCGTCGAACTGGCTGCAGAACTTGCCATCGAGCAGATCGAGACCGTAAAGCGGCGGAGTCCGGCTGTGGGCATTGAGTTTCCAGGCAAACGAGTGCCCGGCTGCGGAGAGATACTGGTTCACGTTCGCTCCGGCATCGTCGGGCGTGAATTCCATCTCGAAGTCGTATTCCTCCGGCACTTGATAGGGCAGTTGCAGCACTGACGCGCCCGTCGGGCGCGCGACCGAGACCGTGCTGGCGGTGCGCGTCCATTCACCCACGAGTGCGTCGCGCTTTACATCCACCAGCGCGAGGAGATCCATGGTGCGGCCTTTGGCGGAAGATGACTGGCCCGGTGGTTGGGATGCCGCCTGCGCGGTCACACTTTTCGTAGCGGGCGATTTGCCACGCATCCCCGACATGATCACTGCCGCGATGGCGATCACCGCGACGATGCCGCCAATGGTGAGCCACGGACTGGCGGGTTTCTTTGCACGCACGACTTTGGCGTGAGCACCGGCTGGCTGCGCCGCCACCGAGCGGCTCCCTGTGCCCGGTTGTCCAGGCCCTCTGGCCACCGGCTTCGCAGGGCGGGACGGAAGCTCCTGCACCGACACCACGCCTGACCCGTCGTCCTTTGATTGTGGCGTTGTCAGGATCACATCAAGCGCGCGGCGCACATCCATCGCGCTCTGGTAGCGCTCCTCGCGATCGGTCTCCATCGCCTTGCCAATGATCGCGTCAAAGCGCGGATCACTGTCGATGCCTTTCTTGGAGGGCAGCTTGAACATGCCGCGCGGCACCTCGCCGGTGAGCATCTGATAGAGCATCACGCCCACTGCATAAATGTCCGCGCGATGATCCACCACCGTACCGGGCGAGAGCACCTCGGGCGCGATGTAATCGGGCGTGCCCATCGCCATGTTCGTGCGCGTGAGGCCGCTGGTCTGCGAGGGATCATGCATCTTCGCCAGGCCGAAGTCCGCCACTTTGACGTGTCCTTCCTGATCGATGAGGATGTTCGCGGGTTTGATGTCGCGGTGGATGACGCCACGCGAATGCGCGTAGTGCAGGGCATCGCAAACGTGCGCGGTGATGGCCAGCGCATAGTCACCGGAGAGTTTCCCGCTGGCGCGGATCATCTTCTGCACGTCCGTGCCATCGACGAACTCCATGATGAAGTAGAGCAGGCCGTCCGGCGTCTCGCCAAAGTCATACACGCTCACGATGGCTGGGTGGTTCATCGCCGCCATCGTCTGCGCCTCGTTCTGGAAGCGCTCGATGAACTGCATCTCATCATCCGCCGCGCCCAGCGGCAGGATCTTGATCGCCACCAGCCGCTTCAGCGACTTCTGCCGCGCCTTGTACACCGCGCCCATGCCGCCACGACCGAGAATCTCGATGATCTCGTACTGCGGCAGCATGGCCTGCAATTCCTCCACCTCCGGCGCCTGCCACATGCCGGATGACGATGGGTGCGAGCTGTTCGGCCGCGCGGTCGGGATGGTGGGTTGTTCGTCGGGAGACATCGGGATGGGTGATCGTGTTATCTGGCCTCCAGTATCAGACGGCCCCACTGCTCGGGATAAAGCCGCGCTTCGGTGGGAATGTCGTTGTTGGCGTGGGCTTCGGCACAGACGCTGCGCCACCAGGCGCAGGAGGCGTTGGTGTTTCCTGCACCGCTGGAGGAAATGACCTGGACATCAAAGGGGATCGTCTTGCTGGCGGCGGTGTAGCCCAGTTCGCTCCACGGGATGGCGATGTCGGCCACATAACCGGCAGGAAAGCGGGTGAATGTGATCTTGGATTTGGCCAGCGGTGCCACATGCTCGAAGGTCTCGGTCGAGACGGGTGATTTGAAGGTGTAGGGCGTCTTCGTGGCCGATACGGGGCGATACAGGATGGCTTTGGTTTTGCGTTCCACCTCGGCCAGCACGATCCGCTGTTCGGTGCCTTCGGTTCCGGCTTTGCCGAAGACCAGGGACACGGCATCGCCGCCCTTGAACAACATCTCAGGAACGCTGGCGCGGTTTTGCAGCGGCGTGGGGTCGGACACTTTGACCTGCGCGTAGAAGTTCGTTTCATCCCACGCCACCTGGAAGCTGGCAGGCGCATCCGCCAGCGGCAGGCCGCCGATGGCGTAGCTGCGGGCGGTCTTCCAGCGATTGGCAGCGCCGGTGAGTCCTTCGCTTTTTTGGGCCACGGCGGTTGCGCTGGAATCACCTTTGACGGCTTGAGGCATGAACACAGCCGTGCCCCAGCCCTCGGGAGTGAATCCCACATCAGCGGGGTTCTGCATGCTTGGGTCTTTGCCGACCCAGTAGGAGATCGTCGCCTTCTTCGTCGCGGGGTCCGTGCTGAGGAATGCCGTGTCCATTTTGATCTGCACGGGTGCCTTGAGGTCTTCAGCGGGAAGCACGCCTGCCAGAGGGATGATGAGGTGATAGCTGGCACCGTTGCGATACGGCATGGCGTATTGATAAGGTGTGGGGCCCAGCGAGGTCGCACGCGGCGCGGCCTTCCACTTGTCACTGCCATCCGATTGGATCACGACCCTCGCACCCAACGTGCTGACTTTGGAAAATACATAACGGAAACGGGCTGACGGCGCGGACAACAGCACGACCATCGTCTCTCCCGCCGTGAGGGGGTTCCCGCCGACGATTTCGGCATTGAGCGGCAAAGTTTCGGTGTCCTCAGCGCGATTGTCCAAACTGTGGCCCAGCACATAGAGGTTCTCCTTGTCATAGAGCATGCGCACTTCGCCTGCGGGTCTGCCATCACGATAAATGATGAGCGGAGCGACATCGGTGACCCAGTTCAGCCCGGATTGCGGCAAGGCTCCGCCCTGGTGATCGGCCATCGGCACCGAGCCCTCGGGCACGCGCAGGATTTGGTATTCTCCCTTCGCCGATTTCTGCACGACTTCGGGCGCGATGAAAGCGGCGGCAAGCGTGAACGACTGCGGCGGTGACACGCGGATGGACTCGAAGCCCTTGAGTTCAAACAGATGCGTCGCCTCGGAACTGGAGATGTTCAGATAGCGGCGGCCAGTCTGCGGATGCTTGAAAAGCGAGCCGGAGAAGTTTTCGATGCCGATCACATCCGGGCCGACTGCGCGCGTGTGCCAGCCGTCCTGCAGCACGCGCTGGAGATAAAAGCCGTCTTGATGCACGACGTGGACGCAGCCTTCCACGTCGCTGAAGAAGGCGCACTCCTCCATGGTGCCGATGCTGCGAGTCATATAATAGATTTCGCCGGGACGTGCGCCGCGCCGCGCCTTCTGGCCGACACGCCAGAGATACTTCCAATCCGCATCGTAACCACGGATCGCCTCGCCGGAGGAGCGGCCAGACCAGAAGCCCTGGCCGAGCGAGAGGCCATGATCGTTGGCATGCGAAAACCCGCAGAAGCCGCCGTTGGGCAGCGTCATGGCGCCCATGCATTCTTCATACCAAGAGACGACCGGGTTGTGCGCCTGTGAGACCTTGATGTCTTCGCCACGGAAGACGGGCGTGCCGCCGGCAGTGAATTCTTTCGGCTTCCAAGTGTAGCCGTAAGTGATCAGCGTGAAGTCGCTCATCATGTCGCCATAGCCAAAGCCGAAATACTGCGGGCTGTGCGTGGCTCCGGGGATCGGCATGAACTGGATTTCCTCGTCCTGCACAGCGCCATCGTCATTCAAATCACACCACACGGTGGGGTCGCAGTTCCACCCGCGCGACTTCACACCACGCTGCTTGGCGAGTTCTGCGACGGGGCCTTCCTCCACGATGCGCGGGTAGAAATACATCACCGGCCGCAGATGGTCCTTCTCGACGATGGAAAGGGTGCGCTCGTTCCAGTTACCGCTGCCGGTCCACACATAGGTGCGGTTGTTGTGCGAGAGAAGTCGGTTGGCCCCAAAGTTCATTTTGAAGCCCTTGGATTCGCCCTTCCACTTGACCGGCAGCAATCGTCCTGGCTGCGACACCCCCGGCTTCGTGTAATCAATCCGGAACGTCAGATCCCCCCACATGCTGGTGAAGACCTCGTTTGGATCGTTGGGATTGATCGCGCAATCCGCCGCATAGTTGACCGAGCCGAACCCCGCATACAGCGGCTTCCCCTCGGACGAGATGATGCCGATGCGCTTGAATTGATCATCCACGAACCAGACCGAGCCATCTGGATTCATGGCCAGCGCGCACGGCTGCATGTAGCTCTCGGGCGCATACACGCTGCCAACCGGGCCGCCCAAGGTGCCGAAAGTGCCCAGCAATCTACCATCGGAACTGAATTTCTTGATCTGGTTCACAGGCGCGGTCTCGGTGACGAACATCGCACCACTGTCCGCGCGGGTAAGCGCGAAGGGCGACTGCAAGTCCTTGAGCACGGGTTTGCTCTGCCGCGTCTTCAGATCGAACTGCATCACGCGTTTTTCCGATGCGGACACGACGAGCAGGTTGCCTTTGCCATCGAGCGCCAGCCCGGCTGGCTTGGCGACGGTGATGTTCTCCTCCGGCTTCAATTTGAGCGCCACCACACCCGCGTTGGTGCTGACTTCAAACACCTCCACCACATCACGCCAGGGCAGGCTCACATACACACGACCACCACCCGCAGCGAGTCCCCACACGAGCGGATCACCTTTCGGCGGCGGCTGATGCGTGGCGAAATTCCAGGAAAACTTCGTGAACTCCGGCGCGATCGGCGCGGTGACATCGCCGGGCGGACCGGCCTTGATGTCCAACGTGGCGATCTGCCCGCCTGTGCTTTTATCGAGCACCAGCAGGCGCGTGCCGTTCACACCATAGAGATGAGTGCCATCCGTGGCAAGACATGCCACGCCCTCGAACGGGCCCAGCGTCGTGGTCCAGATGCCCTTCGTTCCGTCGTGCGACCGCTTGAGGATGCAGCCCGGCCCTTCCGTCGAAATCCAGCCCAGATACGCACCCGAAGCATCCACCGCGACCGCCATGTTCTGCCCGTGATTCCCGCCCCAGCCGCCCTTGCGATCCGGCGTCGGCCACGGTGGCGTGCCGCCATTGCCAACGCTGGTCACATAGTCCCAAGTGATGCCATCATGCGTCACCATCCGGCTTTGATAAGGACCGGGCGGCAGCAGATAGCCGAGATTGTCGCGACCATCCCACGACAGCTCATGGGCGCCCGCGCTCTGCCGCGTTCCCACCAGCAGCTCGCGCACCACCCAGCCATCCGGACGCGTGATGTTCAGCGTCACCATCGCGTCCTTGTCGAGCGTGTAACGAATCTTCGCCCCCGGAGCCGCAGGCGGTGCTTTCGCCGTCTCGATGAACGCCACATCCGCCGGACTGAGGCTGTCGATTGGCACCACAAACTCCTGCCCGTTCGCCCGCTTGATCGTCACCGTCCGCGCCGCCTTGTCGAGTCCCGTCATTTCCGCCTCGATCTTCACCCCGGATTTGTTCGTCCAGGTGCGGAGTTCCGCATGGACGTGACTGAAGAAGGCCAACCCGGCCAGCACGAAGGTGAGGAGGTGAGTTTTCATATCAGGCAGTTGGGTGGCGTGATGCATCTGAATCACAACAGAATGCCACCAATAGACAAGATATATTACTGCGAGAATCGCGCACGGACGGTCCTGATAGAAGCGAAGAAATAGCTTTTCACTTCAGCTTCTCAAACAACTCCTCCAGCCCCGCGATGATCTTCGTCGAGGCATCCACTTCGAGGCAGCTTGATCGCGCTCGCCACGTTTCGTAGCCGCCGAGACGATGATGCTCGGGTGTGGGAAGATATCCGTGGTAGGCATTGGCAAGGCTGACGCTGAAGGTCGGCGTGTGACGCTTTTTGAGTTCGAGACCGATCTCGACGAAGGTCTCCGCAGGGATCGCGGTGACGCGCAGGTCGCCGATCTTGAGCACTTGCAGCGGAGCGGAGACTTCTTTGGGGAAGTCGCTCAGCAGCACGGTTTCACGCGCATAGACCTGCTCCATCGTTTCCATGCGTGGGAAGAGTTTGGATTGTTTCATCACTTCGCGGGCTTTTTCGACTTCGTCTTTCGTCGGGAGGCGCAGGCCGAGCGTGATTTCCTTCTGCGCGACGGCGAGAGGGACCGAGTCTGAGTGCTTCACGTTCTTCACCGCTGCAGCGACGGCCTGTGCGACATCGTTGGCGACGATCTGGATGCGGCCATACGGCGCTTCTTTGGCCTGGCCGCCGCGAAAGTCGATGTTGTTGATGTCGCCACTGGTGCCATTCGACATGATGCCGACGAACTCCGGGCCTGCACCGAGCAACTGGCCGATCTTCACCGCGAACGCGCCGAAGTAGTCCGCCGAGATGTGGCCCGGGCCGACACCACCGACGTAATGCAGCGAATAGTTCGCATACAACGCGATGGGTTTGCCCTCAGCCGACTGCACGCTGATGAAACTCACCTGAGGATCAGTCGGCCCGGCTGGTTCGAGGAGGTTGGGATTGTTGATGCCTGGATTCGTCCTCACCTTATCCGTGGTGACGCCTAGCGGTGTTGCAGGTATGCCTTCCGGCTTCATTCGCCAGCGGCGATTGAAGACATGCTGCGGCACATCGGCGGTGCCCCAGCCGATTTTGGCCGGTGTGAGGTTGTTCAAGGCACGGCGCACACCATCCGCGATTCGCCTGGCAATGAAGCGTTGATAAAGCGGGCTCGGCTCGCTCTGCCCGACGGCCTGGGCCGTGCCGCACGAGTGTGAATGCGTGGCGGACATGAGCATGTTCTCCATCGGCAGTCCCGTGGCTTCGTTCACCATCTTCTTCGCCTCATCGAAGATGCCGCGACCGATCACGCAACTGTCGGCCACAACGAGCACGAGCTTCGTTTTCCCATCATCGAGCGCGAGACAGCGGGCATTGAGCTCATCATGAATGAAAGCCGCTTTGCCGTCCTGAAAGCCACCGTTGATCGAGCTGCCAAGCTCCGGCGTGATGTTGCTGGTGGCCGCACCGGCGCGGAATTCAGCGGCGTGCAGGGCGGAGGTGGCGAAGACGAAGCAGGCGATGAAGCGGAGTTTCATGCGAGTCTTACGGCATGAAACGTCTGAACTTGATCAAATCAGCTCGCGGATCGGCAGCGCGCCGTTTTCGACAAGGTAATGCGGGCGGCCTTTGGTGTCGGTGACGGTGGTGGTGGCCACATCAATGCCGAGATTGCGATACAGGGTGGCAAAGACCTCCGCGAAGGTGACGGGGCGGCTGTCAGCCTCGCCGCCGAGGCGATCTGTCGAGCCAATGACCTGGCCCATGGGCATTCCACCACCAGCGAGCAGCGCCATGGCGACGCGCGGCCAATGATCGCGGCCCACTTGCTTGCTGATGATCGGTGTGCGTCCGAATTCGCCCCACACGAGCACAGTGACGTCCTTGTCGAGGCCACGCTGATGCAGATCCTCGACGAGCGCGGTGATGCCTTTGTCGAAGATGGGGAAGTCCTCGCGCTCGCGGGAAAAAATGTCGTTGTTGGCTCCGCCGTGCCAGTCCCACTTGCTGTAGTTCACGGTGACGACACGCGCACCGGCCTCAACGAGCCGTCGTGCGGTAAGAAAGCTCTGCGGCACGCGTGGCGCGCCGTTTTCGTCGATGCGCTTCACGGTGTCGCCGGTGCCGTAGCGCTCGACGAGGCGCGGGTCTTCTTTGGAAAGGTCGAGCGCGTCAGCCAGCTTCGACGAGGTGAGCACGCCCATGGCCTGCTGCGTGAAGGTGTCCATCGCTTCCATCTTTCCGCTCGCATCGACATCGCGGCGGAAGTTGTCGAAGCTCGTGAGCAGCTTCGCACGATCGGAGAGCCGGTCATAGGTGATGCCTTGCAGTGTGAGATCGCCACGGCTTGGCCCCGTGTGACGGAAGGCGGCGCTGGCGGAGCCCAACATGCCGGGGCCGGGCTCATTGTAAGGGCCGTGCGTGCAGTCGTAGCACATGCTCACGAAAGGCGGCACGGCGGGATCAAAAGCGCCCTTCAGCTTTCCCACCACGCTGCCGAACTGCGGCCAGCCGCCGGGAGGAACCGTGCCCACACGGTTCGGAAAACCGGTGTAGCACTGGATCGCGTCGTGACCGGCCTGCGCGCCGACGAGTGAGCGAATGATGGTGAATTTGTCCATCATCTTCGCCATGCGCGGGAAGAGTTCGCAGATCTGAATGCCATCCACATTGGTGCCGATGGGTTTGTGCGGTCCGGCGATCTCGCTCGGTGCATTCGGTTTTAAATCAAACATGTCCTGATGCGGCGGACCGCCGACGAGATAGATCAGGATGACCGACTTGTGCGAGTTGCGAATGCCTGCCTGGTTTTCCAGCGCCAGCAGCTTCGGCAACGACAGGCCGATGGAGCCGAGGCCGCCAACTTTGATGAAGTTGCGACGCGAGACACCATCACAGAAGGCGCTGCGTTTTTCGGCGGGAGCGAGAATCTTGAGCATGGCAGGTGCGGCGATGGACGCCGAACAAGTATGGAGTTCGCGCCTGCTTTCTTTCGGCAGGCGGCCAACTCATCACTTCCAGAATTCACGCACGAGCGCCAAAACGGGCTGGGAAGTGCTCATGGCTCCAAAATGGCTTTGATGACAGCGCTGTTGTCCGCGTCGCCAAAACCGAGCGCCTCAGCCTTTTCGAGCAGTTGGCGGTGCGTTTCACTCAACGGCAAAGGAATCGAGCTGGCGGCGAGCATGAGGCGCACGTCCTTCAAATGCTGCGAGAGCTTCGCCTGCGGCGTGAAGTCCTGTGTGATCATTTTTTCGCCCTTGGTGTCCATGATGCGGGAGTAGGCCATGCTGCGGCGCATGATGTCGAGCGTCTGTGCTGGATTGAGGTCCAAATCCCACGCAAAGGCCAGTCCTTCGGCCAAAGCGGCCCGATTCAGGCCGAGCACAAGGTTCGTGACGAGCTTCATCTTCGCCCCACTGCCGCAGGGGCCGACGTGAACGATGTCGCGGGCAAATTTCGCGAACAAATCACGACACTGCTCGAACACCGCCGCTTCACCGCCGACCATGACGAGTACGTCGCGTTGCAACAACTGCGCGCTGCTCCCAGAGACGGTCGCGTCGAGGTAATGCACGCCTTGGGCGGCCAGTTCGGCTCCGAGTTCGGCCATTTCAGCCGGGTCGCCGGTCGTGGTGTCGATGAGGATGAGTCCGGGATTCAAACTCGCCGCGTGGAGCACGGAGCGGACGATGTTGGAGTTTGGCAGGCAGAGGAAAAGGACATCGCAGTGCTCGAAGAGCTCATTCACCGTCGCGGCATTCACACATCGGCTCGCATTGATGTCCCAGCCGCGTGGAGCATCGGTCATCCGCATCAATGCGGAGCCCATGAGGCCCATGCCGATGATGCCGTGCGCGTTCATTTCAAGAGTTGCTGAAGGTCCGGCGCTTTCGCATCCGGCGAGGCGTGAATGATGATCGTGTGGCGCAGGCGATAGGTTTCACCGCGTTTCACGTCGATGCGGCTGAGTTCTCCCTGCTTCATGGCCTTACGGCCAAAGGGATTGGAAACGAAGACACCGTAGTCGCGGTTGTGCCACCAGCTTGGATGCGCGTTGGCGGCATCAGGCACCGTCATGATGCCGACGTGGCGGCCTGCGATGACGCCGGAGTAATCACACCATGCCGCAGGCTGGCCCCAGGTGGCTTTGGCGGTCGTTTTGCCGCCGCTGCTGGTGATGAGGCCGCCGTTCTTTTCATTGATGGCCGTGGCGACACGGACGCCGAGGCCCATTTCTTCCTGATCGCTAAAGTAGAAGCCGTCCGTGGTCGGCGTGAAAGCGGCGTCCCAGGTGAGATGCCATGCACCACGTTTTTCGATGAGCGTGATGCGGGTGGTGAGTTGCGCGAGCTTTTGTGCGTCAGCGGTGAGCATGCTCGACTCGGTGGTGAAGTTTAGCGTGCCGTTTTGAATCGTGGGCGGCTCGCTGAATCGTTCATGCACGATGCGGCCTTTGTTGCGCCAGAAGTCGGTGCCGCTGATGTCGCCAAAGCCGACCCAGATGCCGGGATGCATGTCCGGGTGATCCACCGGATCAATGCCTGGAACGGGTGGGTGATTGCGCGTGACCTGGATCCCGCCAGGCGCATGAACATGTGCGAAGTGTGGCCGCAACACCTGCGCATCGCGAAACACAAAATGCGCGACAGGTGAGCCGCTGTGCGTGATGACGAGGCGGTCATCACGCTGTTCAAATTGGAATCCCCCACCTTGCGAAGATGGTTCCACCGCGCAAACAGGCCAGGCAGCGAAAACAAGCGCTGAAACAATGCACGGACCGAGCGAAGAACGCCTCATAGGTTGAAAAGCTGGCGGGCGTTGCCGCTGAGGATCTTCGCCTCGGTGGCGGCGTCGAGATTCAAGCTGCGGAGAGGATCGAGGATTTCCTGTGGCTGCACCCAGGGATGATCGCTGGAAAAGAGCAGCTTGTCGGCGCGGCTGAAATCAAGCGCGAAGCGCATGGCCTCCGGCAGCGGCGAAACGATGTCCATGTGGATGCTGCGCAGATACTCGCTGGGTTTGCGCTGGAGGTTTTGCGGGCCGCGTTTGAGCACAGTGAGCTGGTGGTCCATGCGACCGCAGATGTAGGGCAGCGTGCCGCCGAGATGCGGACAGACGAGCTTCAGCTTCGGATGTTTGTCCAGCAGGCCGCTGGCGATGATGCGCGCAATGGCGATGGTGTTTTCAAACATGTTGCCGAGCGTGCTGGTGAGCTCGTAGCCTTTCACCTGCTCCGTCGTCATCGGTTTGGCCGGATGCAGCAGGATGGGCACGCCCAGCTCCTCGGCGCGGGCATAGACCCAGTGAAACTGCGGTTCGTCACACCATGCGCCGGCGAGATTGGTGTAGAGCAAGATGCCTTTGAAGCCGAGCTTTTTCACGCAGCGGTCCAGCTCCTCGGCGGCTGCTTTTTCATTCTGCAAAGGCAGCACGCAGAGGCCGCGGAAACGCGTGGGATGCTTCGCGATCACGCCCGCGAGCGAATCATGGATCAACTGCGCCACCGCCGGGCCATCGTCACCGAACCACTCGGGGCCAGGATCGTTCGTGCTGAGCATCGTGATCTCGATGCCGCTGGCGTCCATCGCGGCGAGCTTGGCCTCCACATCGAGGTAATGCGGCGGCACTTTGCGCAGCCAGTCGCCCATTTTAAGGAAGACGGTGCCATCTTTATCATAGATAAGCGGCTCGACTTTGCGCTTGCGCATCATGTCGAGCACCTCGGGGAAGAAGAGATGGCTCTGGCAGTCGATCACACCCGCCGAAAGCACGGCAGCCGCCGCAGTGCTCGAAACTGCGGTGCTGCCGGCGACTGTGGCGGTGAGAAAATGACGCCGGTTCATGACAGGATCAGCCGTCGATGTTCCAACCGTCGCGATAATCCTTTTTCATGAAGGAGTTCGCTTCGGGGGTGTCGGGGCTGGTGCCGGTTTTGCCGTCGTAGCTGATCTTTTTGCCAGTGCGATACGCAACGAGGCCAAGAAGCATCATTTCGATCATGTTGGAGCTGTAGCCGAAGTCGCAGGCGGTTTTCTTGGTCGGGTCTTTGCAGGCATCAAACCACTGCTTCTGGAAGTTGCCTTTGCCGACGTCGGCAAACTGATCCTCCTTTTTGCGCGGCTTGTAGTAGCTCAGGTCAGCGTCGTCGCCGTAGGGGATGATCATGCGGGAGTCGAAGTCGGCGATGATGAAGCCCTTCGTGCCCTTGAACATCGCGCCGTGGCCGATTTTGGTGAGATCAATGGAAGGCTTCGGCGAACGCGGCATCGCGCCACCTTGATACCAGCTCACGGTAATCGGGCCTCGCCAGTCATTGGCGGGATGCTCGAAGTGCGATTCGCAGTTCACCGGTGTCACGTCGGAGTTGAAGGCCTCGCCCTTAGCCTCGGCGGAGGTCGGAAGCTTGGCATCCACGGCGTTCCAGAGCAGGTCCATCGTGTGGCTGCCCATGTCGCCGATCTGTCCGGCGCCGAAGTCCCAGAACATGTTCCAGGAGAGGCAGTTCGCGCCGGCTCCACCGGAGAAGTAGGCAGGGTTGTAAGGATGGAAGGGCGCAGGGCCTAGCCAGAGGTCGTAATGGAAGCCTGGAGGCGGCGTGCCTTCCTCGGGGAAGTAGCCGGGCTTCGGAATCTGGCGGTTGCCCCAGGCGTAGGCGGCTTTCAGCTCGCCGATGGCACCGTCGCGGATGAGTTCCTTCACGCGATTGAAGTTCGGCTGCTCATGACGCTGCATGCCGACCTGCGTGGCGAGCTTGCCTTTCTTCGATTCCCACGTCGCGCGGACGGTGCGCGCCTCATTCACCGTGATGGCCAGCGGCTTTTCGCAGTAGCAGTGCAGGTCGCGTTTCAGCGCCCAGTTGGCGATGAAGGCATGCGTGTGGTCCGGCGTGCAGACGACGACAGCGTCGAGGTCCTTGTGATCAAGGCACTTGCGCCAGTCGATGTAAGTTGTTGCACCGGGGAAGCGCTTCAACGCGTCCGGGAAGCGCGCCTCGTTGATGTCACACAGCGCGATGACGTTTTCCTCCGCGATGGAGTTGTAGTGCGCAAGGCCGCGACCCCACACGCCGATGAGGGCGACGTTGAGCTTGTTGCTGGCGGCGTTTTGGCCGAACAGCGGACGGGTGATCATGCTGCCGGCGACGAGGCCGGCCGCACCGACGAATCGGCGGCGGGAGAGAGGCGTGGATTGGGTGTTCATGGGTTGGATAGATCGGAACGAGATGCAGTTCTCATTCGCTCAAGACTGGCAATCTTGGGCTTCCCACGCCTTCGCGCACCTGCTTTTTCGCAGCTTGCGATGCCGGAGCCGCCACCTGGGCAGGAAGACATCCGCGACAAGATGCCGCTTGATTTACCAGTGACGCTTGGAGATCATCCCACGAACCGATTAAACATCATGGAAATCACCACCGCAGCCAGGTCTCTGTTGGAGCACAAAGGACGGGACATATGGACCATCGCGCCGGGAGCCATGGTCTTGGATGCCATTCACCTGATGGACGAGAAAAATGTCGGAGCGCTGCCGGTGATGGATGGCAGCAAGCTGGTCGGGATCGTCTCGGAGCGAGACTACATGAGCAAGGTGATGCTCAAGGGGAAGTCGTCGAAGGAAACACCGGTGAGCGACATCATGACCCGTGATGTGGTGACGGTGAGCCCTGATCAAAACGTCTCGGAATGCATGCGCATCGTGTCTGAGCATCGCATCCGCCACTTGCCGGTGGTCGATGACGGTCAACTGCTCGGCATTGTGTCCATCGGCGATCTCGTGAAGTGGACCATCGCGACGCAGCGCATGACCATTGAACAACTGGAAGCGTACATCAACGGCGGTTACTCAGCCTAGATGGCGCGGTGACTTGTGGGTTTCAAATCAACTCGTCGCTGTGCGGCAGCCAATGCTGCTGCGGCGGGATTCATGATCGGCGAATCGATTGATCGCTTCACTTCGCCTTCGGAGCCGGTTTCGGCTTCTCAGGCAACCCTTGGCCGGGCTTCAGATCCAAATTTGCCTTCATGTCTTCTTCGGTCACGGTTGAGGCCACACCATCGGTCGGAATCTTCGCCTTCGCCGTCCATAGAATCGCATTCAGCACGAGTTTGCGCTGGTCGTTGTTCGCCCAGCCTTTGTGATAATGCCCGCCGGTGAAACCGAATCCGCGACCGCCATCCGCACGCTCACAGGCCCAGGCCACATGCTGCTTCTCCTTGTTCTTCACGGACTCACGCACGGCGGGATTGCCGCTGTGGTGACCGTCAGGGCGGCTCATGGTCGAATCAGGTGCCACATCGCTGAGGATCGGCGTCACGCCTTCCATGCCCTTGCGGAAGCGCATGTAGAAGTACCATTCGTCATTCGTGGCGAAGGGCTTCACGCCCTCGCTGATCGGATGCACCGGGAACTCCTTGAAATTCGCGTCCCAATGCGGATTCACGCTCCAGTTGATCTCAAACGCGCCGCCCATCCAGTCAATGAACTCCTTGTTGCCCTTCTCAATCGTCGGCTCCACCGCGTAGTGAATCGTGAGGAAGCCGCAGCCGCGCTTCATCTCTTTGTCGAGTTGGGCGAGGCGGCCTTCCTGCAAAGCCGGATGCCCGCCGCCGCCGTCGGAGTAAATCACAATCGTGTCTGCCTTCGACAATTCTTCTTGTTCTGGCCATTCGCCGTTGAGGTGATGCTTGATCTCAACCTGCTCCGCCGCGCCCTGCTCCAGGCACTTCTTCAAAAGCTGGATGCCCGCATTGTGCTCATGCTGCCCCGGTCCATGCGACGGCTTGCCTGCAATCATGACAATGAGTTTCTTGTCCGCCGAAAACGCGGAGCTGACGAGGGAAAGGGCAAACAGGAACGTGACGAGGTGCTTCATGGTGGTGGGAGTGGAGAACGCTGTGCCAAACTTTTAGCTATCATTCAATCACAGTCTGCAAATGATGCGCGGCAGCATGAAACGCCCGCCAACCAGAGAAGCCTGCCGCATACTCGGCTGGACGGGGTGGATCATTGGCCTTCTCGGAATCGCTATGGCGTTCGCCATGCCCTATACCGTTCGTATTCAGACGACGGCCAAATATAGCGAATTCTTCAGCGCAGAGGAATCTCGCAAGATTGCTGACAAACTCTCCAAAGAAGCGCGACCAACGATTCTAGTGGGCTTGACGCTCAGTGTGGTGTTGGGTTGGGCTTTCATGCAGCAGAAACCGTGGGCGCAGCAATGGTGGCTGGTTGTTTGTGCAGCCTGGGTCGTTGATTTTGGTGTCGGCTTATGGCTTCATTCACATACTGGCGTAGCCTGGGCTGGATTGGGCTTTAGGATCGCAATACTAATTTACTCCATTCACCTTCTTCGAGGAACTCCATCTCAGGTGTGAAATCAGGGGCTTGTGGTCGCACAGCTTTGCGAACGCCACGCCAAAATCCCGCACATCCCAAAGCCAAACACATTCAGCGTCCCGTGGATCGCCCACATCTGAGGCATCGTCAGCGCCAGATTGGGAATCAAATATCGCAGACCGAATCCCAGCGCCAAAAGCATCGCAGCTAGCAATGAAACGCCTGAAACGACAAAACCCAGCCGCGCCAAAACTTCGCGTTCCTTTTCCAAACCGCGCTGAATCTGTGAAGCGGCCACTCCAACGGCCCCCAGCACCAAAACCGTCACCCCAAACGGCTCGACGAACGGCATGACCCCAAAGTGCGTGCAGGTGATTCCCATCGCCACCAGCGGCACACCGAGCAGAATCGCCAAGCATGAGAACTTCGTCAGGCCATTCGGCTTCACCTTCGCATTCAGGCCCGCCATCAGCGGCAGGGTGAATCCCGCATGATGAAAGTGCGCCGCTGTCAGCAGCACGATCAGCGGATCAAAGCCAAACAAGGGACGGTTCGTCTGATGAAACGTCAACCACAAGGCTCCGATCACGGGAAACACTCCAGCACTGGCCAAAGCAAGGTCGCCCGCTGTCCATTGGACATGGCGAAGAGTTTGCACGCTGCTCATGGCCCACCACGCACGCCAGACCAGCCAGGGGAGCGTCAGCGCCACAGCCCATGCCACCTTATCTTGGGCGAACGACAGCACGAGCATGAAAGCGCAGAACACCTCGAGCTTCGCGTCTCTCGTCATGGTCACAGATGCGCCGCGCTGCAAGGCGTGGCTGAATGGCATGAGAAACAGCGCCGCAAAAAACAGCAGCGGCATGATCCATCGCGGTTCATCGGGATATGGCTGCCACCAGACGAACGTGATGACGATCCAAGCCGCGAGACCACGGCCCGGATGAGTGAAAAAGAAATGTTCCTTCATGTTTCAATGCTCTGTTTCATCCTCGCCTGCGAATCCTCCACAAATCGCAGTTGCCACCAGCGCGCCAGCGGAAATGCGAGCCATGCCATCCAATGCCGTGGATGCGAAAAGGCACGAATCACATACCACACACTGCCATCCGGTCGCCTTTCGATCACAAACTGCTCCTCGCCGCACTCCGCGTGTTCCGGCAGCGTGCCATACACAAAGCCATGCCTGTGCTCTGAATCACAGCGCCGGAGAATCCGGCACGGATTCACCCACCACAACCCGCAGATGCGCACCATCATCGCCACGATCTGCTCCACCTCTTGACCTTTGACTTCTTGACGGCTAACCTCCGCCCAAGTCGGAAACATCCGCCATGAGTCTAAAGCCTCGCATGCCTCACGCCATGTCTCCTCGCCACTTCCCAGCCTCACCGCATGCTCGTCCGCGATGAACCCATCCCGAGGCGGCGACATGTAACTCAGCGGCACATCACTCCACGACTCCAACACTCCTAGCAGGCGTTCGGGCGTGGGCTTTCGCAGACAGAGCATCCGCCAGTATGGAGAGCCGACGATTCGTCGGCAAAAAAAGATGTTGGCTGGCCGACGATTCGTCGGCACACCATAACCCATGCCCAACCCCATCCGCGCCGTCATCTTCGACTTCGACGGCCTCATCGTTGACACTGAAAGCACCGGTTACCTCACTTGGAGGGAAATCTTCGACCAGCACGGCCACGAACTGCCCATGGAGCGCTATGCTCAGGTCATCGGCACCGATTTCAACATGAGCTACGACCCGCGGCGCGATCTCGAACAGCTCACCGGGCGCGACTTCGACTGGCAGGCCATCGAACTCGAGCGCAAGACCCGCGAGGGCGAGTTGCGCCAGCATTTGCACCTGCTTCCCGGAGTAGCTGATCTCTTGCAAGAAGCCGACGCGCTCGGCCTGCGCATCGCCATCGCCTCCAGCAGCCCGCGCTCATGGATCGACTCGTGGATGGACCAGCTCGGCCTCCATGATCACTTCCACCACATCTCCACCGTCGATGACACCGGCAAGGTGAAGCCCGATCCGAGCCTCTTCCTCCACGCCGCCGAAAAACTCGGCGTGCAGCCCGAGGAAGCCGTCATCTTTGAAGACTCGCTCAACGGCCTCCGTGCCGCCATCGCCGCCGGCATCCGCTGCATCGTCGCCCCCGGGCCGATGACGCGGCATCTCGACTTCACCGGCGCGTGGAAGCGCGTCGAGTCACTGGCACATGTCAGAATCGCTGATCTGATGCTGGTAAAATAATGGCGGGTAAAATGATGTGCTTCAAAGTCTGCCCATGAAATCCATCATTCTACCCCTCATCATTTTACCAACTCTGCTGTCCGCCGCCGATCCCGCGTGGCTCATGACCGGCCAGTTCCAATGGAAATGCTCGCCGCCGCTCATCGGGCCCGACGAAACCGGAGCCGATCCCGATGTCGCGCTGAAGGATCCCAGTTTCGTCTTCCACGAAGGGAAATGGCATCTCTTCGCCACGCATCGCCGCGCTTCCGGCAAGGTGGACATGCAGTATCTGAGCTTCACCGATTGGAAAGACGCCGACAAGGCCACGCGCCACACGCTCGACTTCCACGATCAATACCACTGCGCGCCGCAGGTCTTCTACTTCACACCACAGCAGAAATGGTATCTCATCTACCAGCTCGCCGATGAGAAGCGCCCTCTCAAATTCGGACCCTATTTCTCCACCACGACGAACATCGCCGACCCTAAGTCGTGGACCAAGCCGCAACCGATGATCGAATCGCTGCCCGAAGGCGGCACGAAAACGAAATGGATCGACTTCTGGGTCATCTGCGATGCTGAAAAGGCCCATCTCCTCTACACCAGCGACGACGGCCACTTCTGGCGACGCGAGACCGCGAAGCAAAACTTCCCGCTCGGCTGGTCCAAGCCCGAACTGCTGCTCCAAGACACGAAGGAGGCCCTTTTCGAAGCCTCCTGCACCTACAAGCTCAAAGACCGCGACCAATACCTCACCATCATCGAGGCGCTCGGCTCAGGTCATCGCTACTACAAAGCCTGGCTCGCCGACAAGATCGAAGGCCCGTGGGAGCCGCTCGCCACCACTCGTGAAAAGCCCTTCGCCGCCACCGAGCAGATCCACCCGCCCTCCACCTGGACCACCAGCATCAGCCACGGCGAACTCATCCGAAGTTCCAATGACGAAACGCTCGAAGTCGATCCCAACGACCTGCGCTTCGTCTTCCAAGGCGTCGATGCCGAGGGCTACAAGGCGAAGAAATATGGCAGCATCCCGTGGAAGATCGGGATTCTCTCACCTTGAAGAATCTCCTTCCACTCCGCTATTCCAGTTCATAGCATCTCGCACCATGAAAACACTCCTCGTCGCCAGCCTCGTCCTCGCTTTCTCCGGCATTTTGACCGCCCAACAGGCTGCCGAGGCTTCCTCGATCCAGCAGAAGGCCGAAAAGATCATCTTACCCACGGTGAAGTTCCAGAATGCCACGATTGAACAGGCGCTCGAATACATCCGGGTCAAAAGTCGTGAGCTCGACACCATCACGCAGCCGCCCGCCGCCAAAGGAGTCTCCATTGTGCTGCGAGGCGGCGCGATGACGGACACCATCAGCCTCGATCTCAAGGACGTGCCGGTGATCGACATTGTGCGTTACTGCGCTGAGCGCGTCGGGTTGCAACACCGTGTCGAGAAACATGCCGTGGTGCTTGCCGCCAGCTTTGAAGAGAAGCCCGAGCCTCCTGCCGCCACGCCTCCGCCAGTTCTCGGCAGCGCTGACCAGATTGTCCTCCCGACCGTCCAGTTTCGTGATGCCACGATCGCCGCCGCCGCTGAATACTTTAAGGTGAAGTCCCGTGAACTCGATCCCGCCAAGCAGGGGGTGAACATTGTCGTCAAACCTGGTGGATCCGACGCCAAAGTTTCCCTCGATCTCCGCAACATCCCTCTGCCCTACGCGCTGTCTTACGCGGCCGACCTCAGCGGTCACCAGCTCAGCACGGACGGCCAGTCCTACCTCCTCACCCCTTTGAAAGCAGAGTGACCCCATGACGCCGCTCCCGCTTGCCGATCGCTACGCACGCTTTCGCGATGCGGTGTTCAGCGGCATTGAGGAGACGCGGTTGCCGGGCTTCGCCGAGCCATTGACGGAGCTTGATCTGCAAAGCCTGTGGTTCGCCGGAGCTTTCGGCAGTGAATTCACCAGCACGGAGGGCAAAGCCGTGCGCATCACCGACTGCGGTACCTGGAACTCCGGCCCCGGCCCCGATTTCACCGGCTGCGCTATCAGCGTCGATGATCAAATGCTGCACGGCGACATCGAACTCGATCCCGATGCCCGCGATTGGGAGCGCCACCAGCATGGAGCGAATGCCGACTACGACCGCGTCGTGCTGCATCTCTTCTTCGACGCGCCGCAGGAGCGCTTCTACACGCGCACCAGCCAGCATCGCGAGATCACGCAGGTCGTGTTGAGTTCCGCGATGCTCGCCAGCGATGCGAAACCGAATCGTGGCCTCGCTGCCGCTCGTCTGGGCCGCTGCGCCACGCCCTTGCATGAGATGGAGGCCGCGCGCGTGCAGTCCATCATCGAATCCGCCGCGCAATACCGGCTGGAGTTGAAATCGAAGCGCTTGCACCGCTGCGTGGCCGCGCAGGGCCGTGAGGAGGCCGTTTATCAGGCGCTGGCGCGCGCCCTCGGCTACAGCAGCAACCAGCAGCCCTTCGTTCTTCTCAGCCAGCGCCTGCCGTTGAAGCGCTTGCTCAAAACCGATGCGCCAAGTCGTGAAGCGCTGCTCTTCGGCGTCTCCGGCTTCCTCGAGGTCATGCGCAGCGATGACACCGAGCCGGAAACACGCGCCTACCTGCGACAGCTCTGGTCGCAGTGGTGGAAAGTTCGCAACGACTGCCTGCGCTGGCTGGAGGAGCGCCAGCTTCCTCGTTGGAAGCTCAAAACCATCCGCCCCGGCAATCACCCGCAGCGCCGCGTCGGCGCGCTTGCCGCGATGCTCAATGTGTGGCCACAAGTCGTCGCCCCGCTGGCCGATGCCACGCGCTGGAGCCAGGCCGCGTGGCGTGAGACGCTGCTGGCACTCACGCATGACTTTTGGAGCACGCATTACACCCTGCTGGCCAATCCTGCCGCGAAGCCACTCGCCCTCATCGGCGAAACGCGCGTGCAGGAGATGCTGGCGAACGTGGCTTACCCGCTGCTCGTGCCCGAGCGCACACGTTTGTGGGCCGAATACCTCGAACTCCCCGCCCTGCTCGACAATCAAAAGGTGCGCCGCGCCGTGCAGCGTCTCTTTGGCGATGATCCACGCGGCAAAGACTTCACCAAGAAGCTGCACCACCAGCAGGGCCTGCTACAAATTTACGAGGACTTCTGCCTGGAGGACGACTCCGCCTGCGCCAACTGCCCCTTCCCGGAAAGATTGAAGGAGTGGAGCTGACACTTTCGTTCAACCGCCATGCGCGCATTTCTCACTCTCGCTCTGTTGCCTTCATTTGTCCTGGCCGCCGACCTGCCTGATCCGGCCGCCATCACCGCCGCCATGAAAAAGGCGGTGGTTTATGCTCACACGCACCTTGCTCGTGAGGGCGGTTATGCCTCCTCGTATGACAAGGAGGGCAAGATCGGTGAAGTGGAGCACGGTGAATCGCCCACGATCATTTCCATCCAGCCGCACGGCACCACGACGCTCGGGCTGGCGATGCTGAAGGCGTATCAGGCCACGGGTGACGAGGTTTTCCTCAGCGCGGCCAAGGACGCGGCCAAGGCGCTGCTCAAATGTCAGCTCGCTTCGGGCGGCTGGGACAGCGACTTCGATTTTGACCCAGAGAAGGCCAAAAAATACTATCTCCGCAGCCATCTGGACGCCGGCGACAAAGAACCCGGCAAGCGCCGCAACTCCTCCACGCTCGACGACAACAAGACGCAGTCCGCGTTGCTCTTCCTCCTCGAAATGACGCACGAACCGGCCTGCAAGGACGACGCGGAGCTGAAGCGCTGCACCAAGTTCGCCCTTAATGCCCTGCTAACCGCCCAAGCACCGATCGGTGCCTGGCCGCAGCAGTTCAGCAGCCCTGCCGATCCCACCGCGCCTATTCTCAAAGCCAGCTATCCGGCCGAATGGTCGCGCACCTTCCCAAAGGTAAATTACACCGGCTTTTACACCCTCAACGACGGCAACCTCGAACGCATCGCGCATCTGCTGTTCCGCGCCTACGAACTCGAAAAAGACGAGCGCCACCTCGCCGCGCTGAAAAAACTCGGCGAGTTCCTCCTCCTCGCGCAAATGCCCGAACCGCAGCCGGTCTGGGCCATGCAGTACGACCACGACATGCATCCGGCATGGGCGCGGAAATTCGAGCCCCCGTCCGTCACCGCCTACGAAACCGTGGGGGCCATGGAGGTGCTGCATCAGCTCTGGGTGCTCACGGGCGATGATAAATACCTCGCGCCGATTCAGCCTGCGCTTGCTTGGTTTGAGCGCTCGAAACTGCCGGACGGCCAGTACGCCCGCTTCTACGAGCTGAAGACCAACAAGCCGCTGTTCTTCGTCAAAGACACCTACGAGCTGACTTACGACGACAGCAACATGCCCACGCATTACTCCTTCAAGGATGACCGTCAGGACGACATCGACACCTTCAAAAAGAAACTCGCGCAAAGCCGTGAAGAATTGCAGAGCAAACTCGCCGGCCCGCAGACGCCGAAGGAATGGGCCAGCCGTGCCAAAGGCGCCGCCGCCAAGGCCCAGAAAGCCGCCGACTCCCTCGACAGCGAAGGCCGCTGGCTCAAAGACGACCGCATCGACGGCGGCGAATTCGTCAAAAAACTGAACGCCATGGCCTATTACGTCGAGGCGCGGAAGAAGAGCGGGCAGTAGGCAGGTTCTTTGCGGATCCCCGGAAGAAACCCCTCTTGATCGTGCCGGAGCCGGAGTTTAATCTCCCCGCATGAGCGCTGATGTCCCACTCCTCGAAAAAATGCTCGCCCCCCTGAGCGAAGGCATGACGGAAGCGTATGCCCGCAGGCTTGCCAGCATTCAGGGTGATGAGCAGCTTGCCGACGAGCTTGATCGGCTTGCCGCCAGAGAAAGCGCAGGCACGATCACCGAGGAAGAACGCCGCCGCTATGACACTTATGTCCATGCCGGCAGCTTGATTTCCGTGCTTCAGGCACAAGCCCGGCTGTTTCTGAAGCAAACAGCCGCCGCGTGATGGACAAGGCCACACGCCAACTCGTACGGCAACGTGCCGACAATCGTTGCGAATACTGCCAGCTCCACCAGTCCAACGAGGCTGCATTGCCTTTCCACCTCGATCATGTGATCGCCATCAAGCATCGTGGTTCGGACGACATGGAAAATCTCGCCTTGGCCTGCGGCGTCTGCAATCGGGCCAAAGGAACCGACATTGCAGGCATTGATCCCGACTCCGGCGGTCTGACACGGCTTTTTAACCCGAGAACCGATCTCTGGGCCGATCATTTTTTCCGTGATGGCCCGCTGATTCTCGGCAAGACCACCATCGGTCGTGCCACAGTCTGGGTGCTCCAGATGAACGTCGAGCAGCGCGTCGAACTGCGCACGCTGCTGCTGAAGCTTGGTGAGCTTTGACCACGCCCATCTTGCCCAAAACCCAGGCCGCGCTTAGCTTCCACGCCTCCCATGACCCACGCCGTCCTCAGTCTCCTCAAAGAAAGCCGTCACCCCATGCGCATCGACCTCATCGGGGTCGCAGGGTCGGGCATGAGCGGGCTGGCGCTGCTGCTGCTGGGGCTGGGGCACAAGGTCAGCGGGTCGGACAAGGCGACGACATTGGAAACAGACCGGCTGCAGAAGCTCGGGTTGCAGTTCTTCCCGGCTCATTGCGACAAGGAAGTCGAGGACTGCGACATGGTGATCTACTCCAGCGCGATCAAGCCGGGCAATGTGGCTTATGAAGCTGCCTACAAACAGGGCATTCCGCTCATTCGCCGCGCGGAGGCGCTTGCCGCCGTGATGGCGAACAAGAAAGGCGTCGTCGTTTGCGGCACGCATGGCAAAACGACGACCTCCGCGCTCACTGCGCATGTGCTGCGTCAGGGCGGCCTCAAACCGAGTCACTACGTCGGCGCGGAGATTCCGATTCTCGGTTCCAATGCGCATTGGGATGCTGAGGGCGAACTGTTCGTGGCCGAAGGCGATGAAAGCGACGGCACGCTCGTCAATTTCCATCCCGAGCATGCCATTGTGCTGAACATCGAGCCCGAGCATCTCGACTTCTACGATGGCATCGAGGCCATCAAGACGGTGTTTCGCCAGCTCTTGAGCCAGACGCCAGGACACTGGGTCTATTGCGCCGAAGATCCCGTCGCCAGCGAGATCTGCGCCAGTCCACGGGGCGTGAGCTACGGCTGGGACCGCGAGCATGATTTCTCGGCGAACATTCTCTCGATGAAGCCGGATCACTCCGAGTTCGACGTGTATCAAAGAGGCATGCTGCTCGGCACCGTCACACTTGGCATTCCGGGCAAGCACAATGTCTCGAACGCGCTTGCCGCCATCGCGCTTGCCACTCGCTGCGGCGTGACGTTTGAGGCCATCCAGCATGCCATGCGCAGCTTTCGCGGAGCGAAACGCCGCTTTGAAATCCGCCACAGCGGCGAGCATTTCACGGTGGTGGACGACTACGGCCATCACCCGAGCGAAATCGCCGCCACGCTCGCCACGGCGAAGGGTTTGCAGGCAAAACGCATCGTCTGCCTGTTCCAACCACATCGCTACAGCCGCACGCAACTGCTCAAAAAAGAGTTCGGCGCGAGTTTTGATGCCGTGGACGAGCTGTTCGTTACCGATGTCTATCCCGCGAGCGAAAAGCCACTCCCTGGTGTCAGCGGCGAGACCATCCTTGAAGAGGTGCGTCTGCAAAACGATCACACCAAGACCGCCAGCACGCCCACGATGCTCATCTCCCGCGACAAGGTGGGAAATGCGCTGCGTCCCGGCGATCTGCTCATCACCCTGGGCGCGGGCAACGTCCACGAGGTCGGCCGCTGCATCGCGCGAGATCTTCCCGTGCTCGAAAAACTCTGCGACATCCTCGATGCGAATGGCGGTGGAGTAGCTCGCCTCTACGAGCCGATGAACCGTCACACCACCTGGCTCATCGGTGGACCGGCGCAGTATTGGATCGAGCCGCGCAATGAAACGGCCTTCGCGGAAGTTGTGCGCTATCTGCGCTCCGCCTCGATTCCGATCCGCGTCATCGGCCGCGGCTCGAATCTGCTCGTCAAAGATGGCGGCATCCGTGGAGCGGTGATTCATCCGGCAAAGGACGATTTCGAGTCTGTGACGGTGAACGGCGATTTCATCACCGCCGGAGCTGGTGCGCGGCTCAAAAAGATCGCCAGCACGGCCCGCAATGCCGGTATTGGTGGTTTCGAGTGGATGGAAGGCATTCCCGGCAATCTCGGCGGTGCGATTCGCATGAACGCGGGCGCGATGGGCACGGAAACCTTCGATCAAATTGTCAGCGTGCGCTTCATCGACACCGACGGTGTCATCAAAGAAAAGCCGCTCGCCGAAATCACGCATCACTACCGCAGCGTGCCCGAATTTGAGGAGCGCTACGTCGTTTCCGCCGTGCTGAAAGGCTCCCCTGCCCCTCAAACCGAGATCGACGCCAAACTCGCCGCTTCGCATCACAAACGCCGCACCACCCAGCCTGTCGGCGCGAGCGCTGGCTGCACCTTCAAGAACCCCGAAGTCTGCGGAGCGGGCAAATTGATCGATGATTTGAGCCTCAAAGGCCGCAGCGTCGGCAAAGTCATCGTTTCCGATGTGCATGGCAATTTTATCGTCAACCAAGGCGGTGCCACAGCACGGGAAGTGCTGGATTTGGTGGCCCAAATCAAAGAAACCGCGATGCATGAACGCGGCGTGGCTTTGGAGATGGAAGTGAAGGTCATTGGCGAGGATCAACCGCTCCCGCTATAAAGTTGCCCTGTTCCTGTGGAACAGGGTGCTCCAATTGCACAGCAACTGGACTACTTTGTCCAAGCTTGCGCTTTCACGCGTCAGCGGTGAGCTTTCCGCTTGATGCAGAAACTCTCCCTCATTCTCTTTCTCCTCGGCCTGTTCGTGACCGGTTTGCTCGGCACGGAGACGCGCCTGCTGTTCTTCTGGCCGGGGTGCGCCTTGATCGGGCTGGCGGGTTTGATCGCGGTGCTGCGCTGGAAGTTGCGCGTGAGTTTTCAACCAAGCGACTGGTGCTTGCTCACCGTGCTGGGACTGGCGGGGTATGTGGGCTGGCGGGCGTGGGTGTCGCCGGTGGAAGTGTATGCGCGTGAGGATGGAGCCATCCTGCTGGCCTGTTTTGTGGCGTATTTGATGACGGTGACGGCGGCGAGCCATCCGAAATGGCGGCTGGGCATCGTGTGCGTGCTGTTGGTGCTCGTGGCAGGCAATTTAACCGCAGGCTGGCTGAATTTTCTGGGACGCTGGGATTTCCACCTCGTGCCGGGCTTTGTGCGCTCGTTCGCGCCGGGCCGAATCGGCGGCTTCTTCAACAATCCGAACCACCTCGCGGCCTTCCTGTCGTTCGCTGCCTTCCTTTCGACGGGCGTGATGCTGTTTGCGCGCATTCACATCGCCTCGCGGCTGCTGCTGGGCTTTGGCATTCTTTCGATGCTCGCAGGGACGGCGCTGACGATCAGCCGGGCGGCGATGCTGGGCTTTGCCGTGGGCGGCGGCGTGTTTGTGCTGCTGACGCTGTGGACCGTGTGGCGCACGAAGCGCCCGCTGTTCAAGTGGCTGCTTCTCGGCGGCGGGGTGATCGTGGCGCTGACCGGTGCGGTGCTCTACAAGGTGAACGAGGAATCCATGCTCACCCGCCAGCTTGCCACGCCGCTGGGCGAGGACATGCGCACGCACATCTGGCGCGCGGCGCTGGCGCAGCATGCGGAGTCACCATGGATCGGCGCGGGCTCGCGCATGTTCTATGAGGGCGGGATCACGCACCGCGATCCCGAAACACCGGCACAGACGGGCGATTCGCTCTTTGCACACAATGAATACCTGCAGACGCTGGCTGATTACGGTTGGACCGGCCTGGCGCTGGTGGTGCTGGTGGTCTTTGCGCATCTCATGAACGGCATTCGATTCCTGCGCTGGTTCGCGGCGGAGAAATTTCCTGCCACAGGCATGCTCGGCAGCAATTCGCTGGCACTCACGCTCGGTAGCATTGCCGCCCTCGTCGCCACGCTGGTGCATGCGGCGTTTGAATTTCACGGCCATGTGGCTGCCATCGCAATCTTGGGGGCGATTGTGCTCGGTTTGCTCGCGAATCCAGGCGTTGAGAGCGATGTCTTCAAATCACGCCGCATCTGGGGCCTGCGCTTCCTGATGAAAATCGTGATGCTGGCCGCCTCGGCGGCGATGATCGGTGGTGCGGCAATTTTTGGCATGGCGGATGGTTATGCGGCCATCGCGCAGGTGCAGAACAAGCGCGGCGAAACTGAGAAGGCGCTGGGCAACCTCGCTCGTGCGGTTGAAATCGACCCGCGCAATGCGGCTCTGGCCTACCAGCACGGACTGGCGTTGATGGAATCCATCAAACCGGGCATGACCGAGGAGAAGTACCGCCGCACCGTGGATGCCTCGGTCACGGAACTGACGCGTGCCACCCTGTTGAATCCGCACAATTACCTCCACCAGCTCGCCCTGGCAGATGCTCTGGACGCAGCAGGCAAAACCGACGCGGCGATGGGCGCGATCCAGCGGGCTTTGACACTGGCACCGCTGTACGAGGAGCCGCGCATGTCACTGGGCATGCACTACCACCGGCTGGGGAAATTTGAGGAGGCCGAGTTTGCCTACCTTTGGGCCGGTCAGGCGAAGGCGCTGAACCATGCGGGCACCACAAACTGGCTGGACAACTACCGCCAGCTCCTCCGCCACACTGCCATCCTGGCCGAGCGCGAAAGGGCGGCCCGGAACGCGGCGCAAAGCCGCTGAGATGCGCATTTGCCCTCCCGGCGAATCCCGCTAGTATCGCGGCCCTCATGGCTCTCGCAAAAATCACCCAAGTGGCCGGCCGCGGCGTTTATGTGCCCGGCTCGGACATCGACACCGACCGCATCATCCCCGCACGCTTCATGAAGTGTGTGACCTTTGACGGCCTCGGCGAATTCGCCTTCTACGACGTGCGTTTCGACAAGGACGGCAAACCCACCGGCCATCCGCTGGACGACCCACGTTTCAAAGGCGCCAACATCCTGCTTTCCGGCACGAACTTCGGCTGTGGCAGCTCGCGTGAGCATGCCCCGCAGGCGCTGTATCGCTTCGGCATCCGGGCGGTGATCGCCGAGAGCTTTGCGGAGATCTTTTTTGGCAACTGCACCACGCTGGGAATCCCCTGCGCGGTGGCTTCCGGCTCTGACATCCGGGTGCTCGCCGCGGAGATTGAGCGCAACCCGCAACTCGAGGTCACCATCGACGTCGCTGCTGGAAAAGTGTTCTTTGAAGACCAGGAGTTTGCCATCAACCTGCCAACGACCGCTCACGAGGCGCTCACCAGCGGCAAATGGGATCCGATCGCCGAGCTTTTGGAGAACAAGGACGCCGTGCATGCGCGGATCACCGCGCTGGGCTTCGCTTGAGTCTTTTATCCCATTCAAATGACGCATGGCCGCCTCTGACACTGCCAAGACAGCAGGTTCGCCGTCGATCATTCGGATCTCGTCGGCCTCGCGTCAGTTGGTCTCGCCGGACACGGTTCATGTCATCGGCCACCGCAATCCCGACACGGACGCGATCTGCTCGGCCATCGGCTACGCGGCGTTTCTGCGCGATGTGCGCGGCATGAAGGCCGAGGCCGCGTGCTGTGGCGAGTTGAGCGTGCGCACGAACTGGGTGCTGCAAACCGCCGGTGTCGCCGCGCCGAAGCTGTTGCTCGATGTGCGGCCCACCGCCGCCACCATCTGCCGGCGCGATGTCTTCACCGCCAGCCCGCACCAGACCTTCCTCTCCGTGTACCGGATGATGATGGATCACAATTTCCGCAGCATTCCCGTCGTCGATGACGAGGGCCGCCTGCTCGGCATGCCGGCGATTCAGGAGCTGGCGCAGCTTTTCCTGCCCGCCCGCACAAACGAAAAGACCGTCGCGGCGAATCGCGAGGTGCGCACAAGCCTGCTGAACATCGTGAACGCGCTCGATGGCATCCTCGGCGGCTCCGCACCTGATTTGGAAACGATTCAGGATTTCGTGCTCGTAGTTGCTGCATCCAGTTTGGAAACCACACGGAAGCGCGCGCAGCAGTTCACAGCCAACCGTCTTGTCGTGGTGACGGGTGACCGGCCGGAGATTCACGAACTCGCTGTCGAAATGGGCGCACGCTGCCTCATCATCACCGGCAAGTTCAAAGCCGCTTCCAGCATCCTCACGCAAGCTGCGGAGAAGGGCGTCGCCATCATCTATTCGCCCTATGACACCGCCAGCACCTCGCAGCTTCTGCGGTTCTCGCGTCCCATCGGCGAGGCGCTGACGCATGAGTTTTTGTCCTTCGGCTCACGCACCCCGCTGCGCGAGATCGTCCCTGCGGCGCAGCATTCACCCCAGCCCCTGTTCGCCGTCGTCGATGAGGAAACACACACCCTCCTCGGCGTGTTCTCGAAGTCCGATCTCATCGACCTGCCACGCATGAAGCTCGTACTCGTCGATCACAACGAGTTCGCTCAAGCCGTGGCCGGTGCCGACGAGGCGGAAATCATCGAGGTCATCGACCACCATCGTCTCAGCGGCAATCTGCGCACCAAGGAGCCGATCCGCTTCATCAATGAGCCGGTCGGCAGCACCTCCACCATCGTCGGCATCATGTATCGCATGCAAAAAGCCGCGCCCGACAAAGGCACGGCCATCTGCCTCTGCGCCGGCATCATTTCCGACACGCTGCATCTCACCAGCCCGACGACGACAGACACCGACAAAGAGATCCTCGCATGGCTCGCCGGCATCGGCGGCATCGACAGCGCCCAGTTTGTGAAGGATTTCTTCGCCGCCGGTTCCATGCTGCGCGAGCAGACGCCGGAACGCGCCCTCGAAAGCGACCGCAAGGTCTTCGAGGAAAACGGCTGGCACATCAGCATCTCCCAGATCGAAGAACTTGGCCTCGACGAATTCTGGAAGCGCGAAACCGAGCTGCAAGGCGCGCTGCAATCGCTACTCACCAAGCACAGCCTCCATTTCGCCTGCCTCATGGTCACCGACATCACGCGCCATCACAGCGTCCTGCTCGTCGCCGGCGATCAGCGCGTCATCGACGCCATCGACTACCCGCAGGCCAAAGAGCACGTCTATGACATGGCCGGTGTGGTGAGCCGGAAGAAGCAGCTCTTCCCGTACATGAGCCATGTCGTCACGAAGCTGGAGGCACCGTGAAACACCTCACGCTTCCTTGAAGCTGCCCGTGCGCAGAAAGCGGTGCACCGCTCTGAAAACAGCCGGTTGCAGGATGATGGTGGCGTGGTTCGCCGGCAGCAGGATGAAATCTGTCTCCCCATCGGCATGTGAACTCGCAATGGTGACGACACCGTCAGACTCAGGACCTAGGAGATGGCGGAAGACTGGCAGCGTGTCCTTGCTGCCCATGATGATGCCCGTTTCCGGCGGCAGCGGACCGAGGCTGTTCGGAGTACTGTCTGCGTTTGTGCCAAGTTCCGCTGAAACCGGCCCCAAAACCCACCGCACCCAGCGCCATTGACGCAATTCATCAATGATCTGGCTCCCTTGGTTCGGCGGAGCCAGCAGAACGGCACGCCCCAATGGAAACGCAGGATCACGCTGCGCCGCCCAGGCGCGAAACACGATCCCTCCAAGTGAATGCGTCACGAAATGCACACGCGATCCTTCTGCGAACTGCAGTTCTGCCAGCCTCGGCCCGATGTGCCTCTCTACTGCCTCCGCAATCGAAACGCGATGTGACGGATAGCCAATGCTCGTCACCCGATAGCCGCAGAATTTCAACCACATGCCCACCACCCACATGCTGCGCCGCGTGCGCCCAAGTCCGTGGATGAGGACGACGGTGTCGGCGGGTGGGGAGCTTGCTGAGGTCATGGTTCAATACAGTTTCAGGAAGTCTTGAAGCGACTCGTCAGGATGGCAGAGAATCACATCGAAGGGCAGCAGGTTGCCGTCCTTGATGTAGCAGTTGCGCGGCAGGGCGTCGATGGCGAGGACATTGAAGGCGTAGTTGAAAAAGAGCAGATGGCCGGAATCATCAGGGATGCGGGTCCAGCCGGCCTCGGTGAAAAAATGTTCGATCTCGCGATCTGTCGCAGGTTCGCCGTGGTATTGCGGCTGGCTGATGGCAAAAGAGATCTTTCCGTCGGACCATTCGATCACCGAGGTGAGGCGAACATCGTCTTCAAAGACCGCGTTGGCCGCCAGCCATCGTTCCAGATACTCCAAAGGAGCCGCGTGAACGATGCCGATGTCCTTTCGGAAAGGAGGAATTGCCGGATCGTCCCTCAGGTTCACTTGTGGCACGGAAATCACGGCCGGAATCAGACCGAACTTGGGCGGAACGGTGATTTTGATCACGCGACCGGCTTCATCGTCGAACTCCACCAAATGCTCCGTGCCGCAGCGCAGTCCTGTGTCGGAATTCCGAAACTCCTCAAAGGTCTGCCCGGCCCGCCTCAGGATTTCGAGTTCGCGAGCCAGAGCGCACGCTTGTTCGGTTTCGTGCGCGGCGCGAGCGGCCCGGTCACTCCCATCGCCCGTGCCGTCGTGACGGCAAAGGTCGCGTAATCGGTGGTGGAAGGCTTCAAGCGAATGGCCTTCGTCCCATGGATTGGAATCTGTTTTTTTTCGGAACTCACTCTGGCCGGAGGCTACGACGCCGGGCGCGGGGAGTCAATCATGGCGATTGGCGCTGGCTTCGGCGCGGCAGCGTCCTGGAGTGCGCCGGTCCTCCGGCGCTTTCGAGCGTTCCTTGGTGCGCGAAAAGCTGGAGAACTCCAGGACGCTGCCGCGAGGTTTGTCAGCTCTGCGGTTTATCTTTGGATTTTTGCAGTTCGTCCCAATCCCACACGGCTTGAGCGCGCTTTCTAGCGGCACGGTCCAAAGCGACCACACAAAGGATGATCGCCAGCATCACCGTCCCATTTGATTGGGACTCTCCGCTCTTCGTGGCAAGCCCGACAAACACGCCCAGCCAGAATATCCATTCCCGAAAGACCGGACGCTGCCTCTCCCGGCGCAACCGCGCTTCTTCCGTCCGCTCCATATGGCGAATCCGCAGCAACGCATCGCCGCGCTCGCGAATCATGTCCTCTGAAAAATGGGTCGTCGTCATGATGAAGCGATGGTGCAAGGCGGCACGAGGTTGTCAATTGAGCGCGGGAAGAATGATCTTCGGACTCCAAACGCCGTCCGGCACACGACAGCGGTGTCGCGCCAAGGCTTGCCACCGCACTCCAAGACGCTGCCGCGCAAATCGACGATCAATGATTAAACAAAAACGCCGGTGAGTTGATCAAGGCCCAGGCCAGATCCTGCGCGGCGGTCAGACGCTTATTCGTGAGCTGTTTGGTGCTGAGGTCGCTGTCGCGGCGGAGTTGGATCAGCTTGGGGTCGAGGACGATGGGCTTTTGGGTGTCGGTATGCTTCGTTTCCAAAGCGATGAGCTGCGGATCGACGGCGAGGGGCTTTTTGGCGGTGGCGAGGAGCTTTTTCTGGGCTTGGTAGTCGCGGAACTGGTTCAGGAAGTGGGCGGTGAGGGTGGCGGTTTGCGCGGGGGTGCGTTTCGCGGCTTTGAGGGCGACGGCGACATCGGCGGGGACGCCGAAGCGGACGGTGGGGCTGTTGGTGACCCAGAGGCGGAAGCGGCCGGGGTTGTATTTGCCGTTTTGGAAGGCGGAGGTCATCTGGATGGTGAAGCTGGTGCCGCCTTCATTCGTGATGGGCTTTTCAAATTGGAACGTCGCCTCGTGGCGGAAGCCGCCTTCGGGACTCACGGCCCAGCCGCGGTCGCGATTGCCTTTTTTCAGCGCCTCGGTGACGGGGAAGTCCTTCTGCTCGAAGTCGGCTTTCGGGCTCTTGAGCGTTTGGGCCACGCCGGAGCCGCGTTTGCGTTTGGCATCAGCGGCATCGGTGGTGACGACGAACTCGCCGAGGACGAAATTGCCGTCAGGAGCGAGGCCGGGGCCGTTGTTGGGCAGGCGGTCATCGGGAAGCATTTCGAGCTTGATGGCGGTGATGCCTGCGAGGCTCGATTTGCCGGTGAGTTGGTAGTTGCCGTTGGTTTGTTTGCCTTCGGGCAATGCGGTGGCGAACAACGAGCCATCGGGCAGCACTTCGAGTTTTTCGACGCCTCCGACGCGACCGGGCTTCACATCGAGAAGATGCCATTCGGTGGTGAGATCGAGGTAGTTCTCCCAATTCGGCTGCTTGGCGGACGCGGTGTCAAAAGCGGCTTTCACGGTGCCTTCGGCCTTCTTGATGGCGGCGAGACGGGCTTCCTCCTGTTTCTTCACCTCGGGGGCCATTTTGACTTTGTAGGCTTCGAGTTCCTTTTTCGCGGTGTCGATGGCGAGCAGGCGTTCCTGCTCGGCTTTGGTGATGAGAGGCTTCTGCTCGGCTTCTTTGGCCTGCGCGACCGCAGCGAGGGCTTTGTTCTCCTCATCGAGTCCGGCCATGCTGGCGAGGGCGGCGTCGATTTCCTTGGGCGTGGCGTGGCGGTTGATGACGCGGACGAAGATGGCATCGACGAGCTGACGGTCGTCCTGGATCTCGGCGGTGAGCTTGGCGATGGCGTTGCCGGGATCGCTGATGGCATCGCCGACGGTGGGGCCGCTCATGAGGGCCATGACGGGGCCAAGATTGACCTCGTTGCTGCGTTCGCACTCGCACACGCTCTCACGCGCGGGGCGGCCGAAGTTGGTGAGGAAGCCGTCTTGCAGTTTGATCTGTGCATCGGCCAAAGCGGCGGCGCGGGTGCCTTTGGGCACGCCGGGGATGTTTGGCATGCTGCCGGTGACGGCGAAGACGGAGTCAAAGAGCACTTCAGCGGGCAAACGACGCGCCTTGGCGTGGCTGTAGTTCGTTTTGTCGTCCTCGTTCCATTTGTTCGTGGCGAGGCTGAGGTTGTAGGTGCGGCTGTTGGCGATGAGCTTCATCAGATGGCGCACGTTGAAGCCGCTCTGGATGAACTCGTTCGTGAGGTATTGTAGCAGCTCGGGATTGCTCGGCGGATTGCCGGCGCGGATGTCGTCGAGCGGCTCGATGACGCCGGTTCCGGTGAGGTAGCCCCAGATGCGGTTGGCGTAGCTCATGGCGAAGTAATCGTTGTCCGCGCTGGTCATCCAGGTGGCAAACTGGTCGCGGCGGGTGGTGGCGGTTTTGCTGACCAGTTCGGCATCAAACGGCACTTGGGGCGACACGGGCTTGTTGGTGCGCAGGTGCGTCACGTCGCCGTCTTTTTTGTCAGAGACGATTTCATACAGCGGCTTTGCGCCTTCAACGGCGGTGCCGCCGATGGTGGCTCCCTTGGCCTGTGGATCGCCTTTGAGATCGACCTGGGCGAAGTAGGACGCGGTTTCATAGTACTGGTCCATCGTCCAGCGCTCGAAGGGATGGTCATGGCACTTGTTGCAGTTGAAACGGGTCGCCAAAAACAGGTGCGTGGTGTTTTCCGAGAGTTCTTCGGCGGTGCGCACGGTCTTGAAGTAGGAGGCGGCGGGGTTGTCCTTGTTCGAGCCGGTGGCGGTGATGATACGGTAGGCGAAGCGGTCGTACGGCGTGTTGTCGGCGACCTGCTGCTTGATCCACGCACGCAGGCCGGTGGCGCCTTCGCTGCCGAGGAATTTGGAGTTCACCTGCAGCATGTCGGCCCATTTGTTGGCCCAATGCTCGACGAAATCGGGGTTGCCGATGAGTTTGTCGATAATCTCGCTGCGCTTCGTGCGCAGGTCACGTTTGTCGGCGAGGAAGGCGGTGACTTCTTCGGGCTTCGGCGGCAGGCCGGTGAGATCGAGATGGATGCGGCGGAGGAAATCTTCATCGCTGCAGACGCCGGAAGGCTCGATCTTCATGCGCTGCCACTTCTGTGCGACGAGTTCGTCGATCTTGTTCCACTTCTCGGGATCCTTCCACGCGAAGCCGGTGCGGTCGCCCATGACGGTGATGGTGGTGGCGGCATAACTGCCTTCAAAGCGGGCGAGGATCGGCGCTTCGCCACGACGCAGACTGGTCATGAGGCCTTTTTTATCCGCTTCGATGACATCGCCGTTGCCGCTGTCGATGAAGGCCTCGGCGGTCACGTCTCGGACATAACCATCGGCATAGCGGGCAATGACACGGAGCTGCTGGCGTGCGCCGACTTTTTCGACGACGGGATTTTTTGGCGAGAGTTCGATGCTGGTGACGCGGGGCGTTTTCATGTCGAGCTTCGCGCCCTGGCTGATCCAGGCCTTGAGTGTTTCATAATAGAGTTCGCCCGGCACGGTGAGCTGGCCGCCTTCATGCGGCACGCTGCCGCTGGCCTTGAGCAGCATGAGCGAATGCTCCGGCGAGGCGACGTTCGCGCGACGGCTGGAGAGATCATCGGCAAAGGCGAGCACGTCATACACCGGATCGTAACCGCGCAGGCTGAGCTTGAAGCCGGCCTTGCCTTCCTTCGAGCCGTGGCAGGTGCCGGCATTGCAGCCGAGCTTCGACATGATGGGCATCACATTGCGCACGTAATCGGGTTTCAAAGGGGCGTTCATGCCGGCGACGACGACGGGCACGCTGGCGGTTTTGCCCAGGAAGGCGATCTGCACATTCGTGCTGCCGTCTTTATCGGGACGCACCATGCCGCGGGTGTCGATGTCGATGACGCCGTCGTTGGCGGCGACAATTTTTGCCATGCGAGTGACGTCCGCGCGGGTGCCATCGCTCATTTTGGCAGTGACGAGAAGCTGCGCGTATTCGGCGGGCTTGCCGATCTTGATGTTCGCCGGTTCGACCTCGATGGAGGCCACGGTGGGGCCGAGGTGGAGCGTTTCGACCTTGTCATCCTGCTTCACTTCGACGCGCACGGCGTCGTCAGCGATCACATCACTCGCGGCGAGGATTTTTTCCTTCACCAACGGCACGGAGACGAATTCCTTCGCGATCTTGCCGGTGGCGGCATCAATGAGGCGGATCTGGCCATCCTGACCCGCAGCAGCGACGGTCTTGCCATCGGGACTGAAGGTGACACTGAAGATGCCGCAGGGCAGCGCGGTGGCGCTGAGCTGCTTCACGCCCTTGGTGACCCAATCGTCGAGTTCCTTGCCTTTGCCGTTCACGGTTTCGACGATCTTCTTCACCTCGGGCGGCATGGTGCTGTCGTACTCGCAGGCGTAGATGTTCACCGCGCCGGTGCCTTCATACGAGGCGCCAGCGGCGATGCGTTTGCCATCGGGGGCAAAATCGACGCCGAAGATGCGGCCCTCCATGGCGGGGAATTTGCGGATGAGATTCGCGTTGTCACCGATGACACGCTTGGTGATGCGCTCCATGCGATAGATCGCGGGCACGCCGTCGGTGCCGCCGATGAGGATTTCATTGCGGGAAGGATGGCGTGAGAGCACCTGCACGCCGCCTTTGAGCGCACCAGGCGTGATGGAGGTGATGTTGTCGATGAAGCGCTGCGTGGTGACCTCGGTGAGCTTCACCGTCATGTCGCGACCGCAGGAGACGACGTGCTTGCCATCAACGCCCCACACGGTGTCGAGCACCCAGTCGCTGTGGCCGCCCATGAACAGCATTTCCTTGCCCGTCGCGGCTTCAATCGCACGCATGGCGTTGTCGCCGCAACCGAACGCGACGTATTTGCCATCGGGCGACCAGCTTGCGCCGTAAAGCGTGTCGAAGGTGAGTGATTTGGAGAGTTCCAGCTTCTTCGCCGCGACATCCCAGATCTGGATTTCGCCCATGCGCGCCGGGCTGCCGCCGGTGAGGGCGATTTTCTTGCCATCGGGCGACCACGCGAGCTTCTGAATGCGTTCCGCGAGGCCGACGAGACGTGCGACGACCCCGCTGCCGTCCGCTTTGTGAATCAAGACCTCATGATAGCCCGCCACCGCGATCTGCGTGCCGTCCGGCGAGTATTCGAGCGAGGTGATGGCCGGGGCCGTGACATAAACCGGCGGATGCGCCATGTCGTACTGCGCCTTGGCCGAGGCCGGCGTGTCATCCTTCGCACCTTCATTGATCCAACGCTCGATCAGCGCAATCTGCGTCGCGTGCAACGGGTCCGCCTTCTGCGGCATTTCCACTTTGCCCTTTTCGTCCGGTTTGAGGAGCTTGAGCATGTTCGACTCCGCCGCCTTGCCAGGAACGATCGCGCCACCCTCCTCGCCGCCTTTGAGCAGCGCCAAGAACTCCGTCATGATGTAATCGCCCTTCTTCTTCGCCGGCTGATGGCAGCCGTTGCACTGCGCCTGGAAGATCGGGCGGATGTGTTTGTAGAACGACACCGGCTTGTTCGGGTCGATGCCTTCGTCCTTCTTCGGCGGTGCGGCATGCACAGCGGCGGCGAGGAATAGAGCGGGGACGAGGAGACGAGTCATTTTCATGAGGTCAGAGGCGTGGAGGGGTTGGCCAGAGATCAAAACACCGCGCCAGATCAGTCCAGCACGGTCAGGCAGCGAATACGCCCAATCCTGCCATCTCTTGCGCCTGCGCTGCCCCACGGCAGGATCGTCCATGCGTGGGGGCGGGGATGAGCAGTTCAGGGCGCTGCTTGAAACATCACTGCCCCTGGAGCGCGAACCACGACTTCATCTGGTAGCTGCACTGGCATTTGGAGGAGCCGTCGGGCACCAGGACGAGGCCGGAGGCGGGGATTGCGTTGATCCAGCAACTGGGGCGGATGCCGCCGTAGTTCTCGGTGCCGGCGGTGCGGGAGAGATCAAGGTAGCCGAGCGTGGCGGAACGGAAGAGCAGCAGGTTGCGGCTGGAGGAGATCTGACCGCACCCGTAGGAGCGCTGAAAGTCCCAAGTGAGGGGTGAACCGGTCTTGAGGTCCCAAGAGCCGCCCTGCGCGTAGATTTTGTCGTCGTTGATCAGCGGACGGGTTTCGATCTTCACCTGCTGCTCCCAGAGCTTGGCACCGGTGCGGATGTCAAAGCCGCCGAGGCGGCCGCCGGCTTCGGAAGGGATCTCGAAGAATTTGTGGCGCACGGCCTTGTAGTTCATGAGCAAGACGTTGTGCCTGGCACTGACGGAGATCTGCGTGCCCCAAATGTCACTGTCGTTTTTCCACAGAGTCTTGCCGGTGCGAGCATCGAGCGCGAAAAGAGTGCCGTTAGGCACGGCGCTGTGCGGGAGCTTGGGCGCGGCTTTGCCATCGCGTTTGAAGTTGGTGACGCGGTCGGCCTCGATGATCGGGCGGTCGATCAAATAGACCTTCTCGCCCGCGATGGCGACAGAGTTGTGGCGGATGGAACCCGTGGGTTGGTACTGCCATTTCACCGCGCCTGAATTGGGGTCCATCGCAAAGAGCAGCACGGACTCGGTGCGCAGGCTGGTGAGCTGGTAGCGCGGGCTGACGTTGTGCATCTGATTCTCGACGGAGCCGAAAAGGATGCCGTTTTCCCAGGCGAGATAGCCCCAGTTGCGATTGGCGGCGTCTTTGGCGACGGGTGTGGTGAACTCGCCTTTCAGTTTGCCGGTGCTCAACTCGATGCGCAGGCAGCGCGGGCCGCTTTTCACATACACCGAGTCACCACCGATGCAGAAGGGCCCGCCGGTGTCGCCAACACCGACATCGTGATGGATGCCGTCGAAGTCGAGGAGCAGGTTCTTCACGTCGAACTCCCACAGTTTGCGGCCGTTGTAGGCGTCGAGGCAGCAGAGGCCATTCACGCCGCTGACGACCATGTAGCCTTTAGAAACAAGCGGCGCGGGGCCCTGGCCGTGGCGGTTGGCCACTTCGAAATCGACATCGCGGAACCAGAACATGGAGAGCTGGCCTTTGACGACCTCATCGTCGGAACAAAGCGTGTTGGCGGCGTTGCCGTTCTGATGCGTCCAGCTTCCATTGCCGACGGGCGCGATGGCTTTCTCCAAGGTGATCTTGCCTTTCTGCCACTGGCAGAGGACGCCGGAGTAGGGTCGGCGCAGGCGACGCATTTCGTTCTGCACCTCGGGTTGCGCGGCTTGTTTGGGAGCGATCACCAGATTTGCGCACTGCTTGGGGAAGTCGGTGGCACTCAATGCGGCGACGTGAACGGTGATGCGTGATCCGTAAAGGCCGGCGGCGGCGATACGCTGCCGTGCTTCGGCCGCACGGACGGGATCAGGCTCCACGGCGAGGATGTGCAAGTTGGACTGCCGTGCCAGCGCCAGGGCGAGATCGCCGTTGCCAGCGCCGAACTCGACGGCATAGCCCGCGTTGATGCCAGTGGCGGCAAGGATGGCCTTGGCTTCTTTGTCAGCCGTGGCTTCCACTTTGATCTCAGGTGCCTTCGCGATGGCTGGAGGCAGTGGCTCGGGGCTGCCATCGAAGAGATAGACCACGCCGCGATCCGTGGTGGCGACGATACGGCCGTTGCCAGCGGCGAGACCGAGCACGCGGCCTTCCACTTCGTGCTTCCACCACTGGTTACGCTGGCCGTTGTAATCAATCGCGGTGATCAGACCGTCGCAGCCGACCACGGCCTCGCTGCCCGCGATGATGAACTCACTCACCTGCCCTTCGACCGGCACGATGCGATCCTGCTCCAGCGAGTGAACTTTCTGCGCCTGGCCTTTGCGGTCGATCTTTTCCACATCACGCCAGCGATACGTCATGAGCGACCGACCATCGGCGCGCACGAGGCCGCCAGGGACGGCCACGGCGCAGCCGAGACCGAGCTGCGAGGCCAGTTCGCCCGTCGCCACATCGAAGAGGCTGCCGGAATTCACGAAATATTTGTCCGTCAGCAAGGCTCGCGTGCCGCCGCGCTGCTGGTTCTTTTGCAGGTGGTAGTAGCGCAGCTTGCCATCAGAACGATCAAACACCGCAGGCACCGCGCGGCCCGTGGGCACGATGAGCGCGTCTGCCGTAGCAAGCAGATAGCCCTGCGGCGCGACGCCGCTGAGTGCTTCAGCACCACCATGCGGTTGCTTCATGAGCATGCGGCCGGTTTCGCTGTTGGCCCAGACTGCTTTGCCGGACTCTGCATCCAGCGCGTGAATGAAGACGCCGTCGCTCGGCCAGATGCCGCCAGTGAAGTACACCTTGTCCTCCTGCACCACGGGACCGCCACGCGCAGGCCAGTGCGAGATCATGCGCTCGTTGCCGAAGACTTTTTCCGCAGCCGGGCCTGCCCGGTGCTTCCACAGCACTTCGCCATCGGCCAAAGCGAGCGCGTAAAGAAAGCCGTCGTCACTGGCGACGAAGATGCGGTCTTTCCATGCCGCAGGCGCAAAACGAATCGGTCCTTCGGAAAAGAAGCGCCAGCGGATCGCGCCTGTTTTGGCATCCAGCGCATAGACTTGATCATCCGCCGAGCTGCCGAAGACAACGAGATCGCCGACGATGATCGGCTGGAAGGCGAGATCGAAATCCATGCGCTCCGAAGTCGGCCATGCGGGCTGTGGCGGCAGACCCGCGTTGAATTGCCAGCGCAGACGCAATTGATTCGGAATCGTCTCGGCTGTGAATCCACTGCGCGCCGCATCGCCTCGATAAGTGGGCCAGTCGGCGGCTTGCGCCACGAACGGCAGCATCAAAACGGAAAGAAGGATGGAGCAGAAGGAAGCCATGAAGGCAGAAAGAACGTCGCTTGAACGCCGCTTTTCATTGAATCGAATGCCTGGCCCTTCGGCGCAATCCTTGCACCGGCTTGCGGCCTTGGCTTCTTGATCACCATGCTCCGTGCTCGATTTTCACCGCTTCGGATCGCTGTCGCTCTTTCATTTGCGACCGCGCTCCTCAGCCTGGCGTGTCAGGTGCCGGTCTTCCGTTACGCCTTGGAGCGCTGGGAACCGGCCTCGTATCTCGTCTCCATTGTGCCTGCGAGTGGTGGGTTGTCCGCTGTTGAGCAAAAGCTGGTGGAGCAGCTTCGCACGACACCTGAACTGCCGGTGAATCTCGACGTTCAGGTGGAATCTCCCGCCAAAGAGGATCAGGCGCGCATTGCCCTGCGTTATCCGCACAAGCTGCGTGAAGCAGAAGCTGAACCGATCTGGCAGGGTCCACTGACGGCGGCAAATGTGCAACTGCTGCTCGATTCGCCTGTGCGATTGGAGTTGCGCAAACGCCTGCTGACCGGTCAAACCGCCGTGTGGCTCTTTGTGGAGAGCGGTAATGCTCCAAAAGACGAGGCAGCGATCAAAGCACTGACTCAGGCGCTCGAACAAGCCCAGGCAGCCGTCAAACTGCCCGATGGAGTAGTCGGTCGTAACGAGTCTGGAAAGTCCGCCGATCCTGTGAACACGCTCCAGTCCGACCTGCCGCTGAAAGTGGAGTTCTCCTTGCTGCGCCTGCGGCGCGATGATCCGCAGGAGGCCGCGCTGCTGGCCATGCTGCTGCACATGGAGCCTGATTTGAAGGACTTTGCCGGAGAACCGATGGCCTTCCCCGTGTTTGGCCGTGGCCGCATGCTGGAGCCGCTCATCGGTGCCGGAATCCATGATGGCAATGTGCTGGAACACGCCGCCTATCTTTGCGGTGCCTGCTCCTGTGAGGTCAAAGACCAGAACCCGGGCATTGATCTGCTGGTGGCCGCTGATTGGAGCCCGGTCGATACCACGCCCAAGCTCGAGATCGTGCGCATCACTCCGAGTGAGGTCGAAGTGCCGCCGGCAGGCAAGCCGCCGGTGGGTGTGATTACGGCTGGATTGGCGTTGCTAGGTCTGGGCGCGTGGTGGTTTCGTCGCTAACGTCAGTTGACCCGGAGTCTGCGCGGGCGGACGATCTGTGATCATGGCCTCCCCCACCGACCGCGCGCACACGATTGCTGTTTTCTGCGACTTTGAAAACCTCGCCATCGGGGTGAAGGACGCCAAGTACGACAAGTTCGACATGAACAAGGTGCTGGACCGCCTGCTGCTGAAGGGCAGCATCGTGGTGAAGAAGGCTTACTGCGACTGGGACCGCTACAAGAGCTTCAAGGCGTCGATCCATGAGGCGTCGTTCGAGCTGATCGAAATCCCGCATGTGCGGCAGTCGGGCAAGAACTCGGCGGACATCCGCATGGTCGTGGATGCGCTCGATCTGTGTTACACGAAGCCGCACGTCGATACCTTTGCCATCGTGAGCGGAGATTCGGATTTCTCGCCGCTGGTGAGCAAGCTGCGCGAGAACAACAAGACCGTCATCGGCGTGGGCGTGAAACAGTCCACCAGCGGCCTGTTCATCGACAACTGCGATGAGTTCATCTTCTACGACGATCTCGTGCGTGAGGAGGAGAAGACCCAGACGCGACTGGCGCGTGCCAAACCGGCTCCGTCAGCGGCCAAACCGGCCACGCAGGAAAGAAAACCGGGCGGCGATCCCGAGAAGGCGATCCAACTCGTCGTGGAGACGGTGGAGGCAATGCTGGGCCGCAGTGGTAGCGACACAGTATGGGCCGGGCCGGTGAAGCAGGCGATCCGCCGCCGTCAGCCGCAGTTTGACGAGCGCTTTTACGGCTTCAGCACCTTCAGTGCGCTGCTGGAGGCTGCGGCTGAGCGCAATCTGATGAAGTTGGAGAAGAACGAGAACGGTTACCGCATCAAAGTCTCGGCGACGGAGGAGTAGTACGACAGACACTCATGTCTGTCGGCTCTCCGCAAAGTCGAGCGTGTTCGCGACACCCGGATCGACGGACAAGAGTGTCCATCGTACTTTTACTGAGCACTCCGCTCAAATACGGCTGATTTGTTTTCGAGCAAGGCAAGCGATTCACCGGCGAGATAGAGTGAACCGGCGATTAAAACGCGATCCTTTTCGTTCACGGTCTGCAATGCATCGCCGATGCGTTCGTGCATGGTCACAGAGCGCGATTCAAGGTCGAGACTCGTCCAGATTTCGCGCAATTTGGCCGCAGGAAGCGCACGGGGCGAGTCAAAGCCGGTGAAATGCCAAGAAGCGGCGATGGGCGCGAGTTCGCGCAGAACGGCGGCGGTGTCTTTGCCGGAGACCGCTCCGAAGATGATCGCGGCTTTCTCGTTCGGGAACTGCTCGCGCCACGTTTGAGCGAGGACACGAGCGGCATCGAGGTTGTGAGCGCCGTCGATGATGATGGGGCCGATTTTCTGAAAGCGGGCGGGCCATTGAACATCCAGAAGGCCGCGAGTGATCACGTTGCCATCGAGATCGAAGCCGGCGGCACGCAACGCAGCGACAGCCATGGCGGCGTTCCAGCGTTGATGCGGGCCGGGGAGACCAGTTTCACCGCTCCAGGGTGTTTCGATGATCGTGAGCGGTGCGGTGCGCTCTGTGGCGGTACGTTGGATGACTTCGAGCGCCTCCACGTCCTGTATCATCGTGATCACGGGCACTCCGGGCTTGATGATGCCGGCTTTTTCAGCGGCGATCTTCGCCAGTGTGTCGCCGAGCATGTCCATGTGATCCCAACCAATGGGTGTGATGACGGTGACAGCGGGCGTGATCGCATTCGTGGCGTCCAAGCGGCCACCGAGACCGGTTTCGAGCACGACCCACGGATTGTTCCGCTGCGCAAACCATTCCAGTGCGAGAGCGAGTGTGAGTTCGAAGAAGGTGGGATGCGGGTTCCAGTCGGAAACACGCTCACGCAGGCGTGCGATGCCAGCGGCGATCTCTGGGGACGTGATCATGCGTTCCGCGTCACGAATGCGCTCGCCGAAATGAATGAGATGCGGTGAGGTGAAGAGCCCGCCATTGATGCCCGCGACCTTCAGGATCGAATGCATGAAGGCGCAGGTGGAGCCTTTGCCGTTCGTGCCGGTGACGTGGATGAATTTTTGTCCGTGTGCGGGAAGATTCAGCTCGCGCAGCAGCCGCTCCACATTGTCGAGTCCCAGCTTGATGCCGAAGAGCTGCGTGCTGTAGAGCCAGTCGATTTCCTGTTGCGCCGTGTCGTTGATCATTCCCGTGGCGCACGGTGCCTGCGCCGCAGCACGGCGCAAGCACCGACGAGCAGAAGCATGGCGCGCGACGGCTCGGGAACGACGCTGAAGTCGATGCCCTGCGTGGTCATTTGATCGAGATAGACAGCGATGAGGTTGTCGATGGAATACGGAGTGTCGCTGATGGTGCCGGTCACCGAGTGTGTGCCGACCAGGGCGAGCTGTCCATGCCATGGGATAAAGGTTGGGCTGCTGGAGTCGCCGCTCTCGAACATGGAATCACCGGGCAGGCTGCTGTTGTAGCTGTAGCCGATGCCGTAGCTGTCATTGCCGGTGCCTCCGGGGAAATTGTAGGGCAGCACGACATCGACGGTGTTGGCACCGAGCCGCGGGCCATTGGAGCCGTGACCGTAAATGAGAGCCGGCAGTCCGAGGTAATCGATGGTGAACGGCAGATCGAGAATGGGATAGCTGGTGATGCCATGGGCACCGTCCAGTGCCGAAGACAGCATGCCGATGGCAAAGTCACTGGTCTGGCCGTTGAAGGTGAAGTTGTAGGTGTTGCTGACGCCATAGCTCACCACGGAGCCCAGCGTCGGGCTAAAAAAGTTCAGCGTGGAGCCAGGTCCGTGATGATTGGCATAAACGAAGTACTGGTCGCTGATCATCGCGAAGCTCCGCGTGCTGTCTGTGGAACTCCAGCCCACGCCGGAGAGATCATAGCCATTGCCCAGGAAGGAGAGTGAGCTGTTTCCCACCGGTGCGGAGGCGTAACCAGAGGCGAAGCGGTCGTTCACGGCAGGATCGTAGCCGACAATCGTCAAGCCGCTGGCCGTGGAGACGGTCAGCAGCAGCAAAGCGATGGCCAGACGGAGATTCACGTCGCGATGATGACGCCCCGGCGGCTGTTTGCCAAGAAACAAGATCAACACATTGGATTCCCGGTTTCACAGCCGCAATGCACCGCTATCGTGTGCCTGCATGTCTGTGATCTCCGACTCTGACTCCTCGACCTGGCTCAAACGCTTCTGGTGGCTGCTGGCCGCCGTTTTTCTCGTGCGTGTCGGTGTGATGCTGCTGTTTGTGAATGGCGCGGATCTGGCGGGCGACGAGGCTTATTACTGGGACTGGGGCCGCAGGCCGGACTGGTGCTACTACAGCAAACCGCCGATGATCGGCTGGATGATGGGCGTGATCGGCTGGCTCACAGGGAATGCAGAATGGGGCATCCGGTTTGCGGCACTGCTGCTCGGGACGACGACGCTCATCATCATCCACCGCATCGCGCTCGTGTTGTTTGATGCGCGCACCGCGTTTCTCACCGCCTTGCTGGTGCTGCTGACGATTGCGAACGCGGGGCTGAACCTGCTGCTGACCATCGACGCGCCGCTGCTGCTGTGCTGGACGCTGTCGCTGCTGTTGTTCTGGTTGGCGGCGCAAAAGCCAACGTGCAACACACGCTGGCTCGCGCTGGCTCTCGTGATCGGCATCGGCACGCTGAGCAAGCAGATGATGCTGGCGTTCCCGGCGCTGATGCTGGTGTTCGCGGCGGTCTCACGCGAAGACCGGGGTCTTCTGCGCAATCCGCGCATGTGGGCCGCCATCGTCCTCGGCATGGCCTTCATCATTCCGGTGCTGAAGTGGAACCAGGAGCATGCCTGGATCACGCTGGAGCACACCAAGCACCACTTCGACGGTGAGACGCGCAGTTTTGGCAAGTGGATCGGACGCACACTGGAAAACGTGGGCCTGCAGGCGCTGATCTACACGCCGGTGACGTTCGTGGCGCTCGTGACGGCGTTGATTGTGGCGTTGAAGCAACGGGCGAAGCTCACGCGGCCCGCGTTGTTTCTGCTGCTGGCCTCTGCACCAGCTTTGGCGTGCTTTGCGGTGCTTGCGCTACGCCAGCGCATCAATCCGAACTGGCCCGCGGCGTTCTTTGTGCCCGCGTTTGTGCTGGCGGCTGCATGGATGCGCGGACTGCTGCCGAAGACAGCCAATCCCGGTTGGGAACGCTGGTCGCTGCGTGTCGGCGGGGTGCTCGTGCTCATCGTGCATCTTTTGCTCGTCATCGTTTTCGCCACGGATTTGAAGAGCATCAACAAGCTCGCCAGCATCCGTGGTTGGCGCGAGGCGGGGATCGAGGCTCAGAAATTTCTCAATCAGGTGCCGCAGCGTGACAAAACTTTCGTCATGGCGCTCGGGCATCGCTACCACGCGGCGCAGATGGCGTTCTACATGCCCTCACATCCACGTTTGTATCGTTGGGAGCCGAGTGACACGGTGCAGTCGCAGTATGAAATCTGGCCGGGGCCGGAGGAACACATTGGCCACGATGCGCTGATCCTCGATCCTTCGACGGAAGGGACATTGCTGCAAAATGCCGTGTTCACCGAGGCCTTCGAGAAACTGGAGCATCGTGGCGACATCCGCATCCCGCTGGGGCAGGAGACGCGTGAGTTCAGCGTGTATCTGGGGCGGAATTTGAAAAGTTGGAAACCTGTGAGCCCACAATGAACGCCTGGGATCTCAGCCTGCTGCATCAGATCAACACCGCGTGGTCGCATCCGGTGCTGGACTGGCTGATGCCGGCGCTCTCCGCCATCGAGGCCTGGCTGCCGCTCATCATTGTGGCGGTGCTTTTCACCGGCTGGCGAGGCGGCAAACGCGCGCGCGTGATGCTGCTGTGCCTCGGGGTCGCGGTGGGTCTCGGTGATGGCGTCATCTCAAACACGCTGAAGAAGGCGATCGGTCGCGTGCGACCGCGTGATGCGATGGAAAGCGTCATCGTGCGCGATCTCGGCACCGCCTCGCCTGCGTTCATGCGATTGTTCGAGAAGCCAGTGGTCAAAGTGTGTAAACCGAACGGCGAAGTCCGCGGCAAGTCGTTCCCCTCCAGTCATACCGTGAACATGTTCGCGGCCGCCACGGTCATCGCGTGTTTTTATCGCCGTGCTGGCCTCATCATGTATCTGCTGGCCGCTGCGGTCGCGTACTCACGCATCTACTGCGGTGCGCACTGGCCCAGCGACATCCCGCCGTCGATGGCGCTGGGAGTTTTGACGGGGCTTGGAGTGGTGGCAACGCTGCGGCGAATCATGAAGCCAGTGACTCATTGAAACAGCACCCAAGGAGCTTCGGGAAATTTCTCCTGCGCTTCCTCGGCGATGCCGATGTCTCCAGCGAAGCCGTGGTGTACGGCCTTCCACGTTCCGTCTTCGTTCTTTTTCAGCAGCGCGAAGAAATCGAGCTCCATCAAGTCGGAGAAGTCCGCGTTTTTCGGTTTCTTGCCATCGGTGGTCTGCACATCGCCCTGGAAGCGTGCCCATGAGCCGCTCACACGCACATTGCCGGTGAAGAGCACAGGGGTGCCTGCCTGCTTCGCCACCGGGTCACGCATGGCATCCATGACCGCTTTGCGCTCAGGCGTGCCGGCTTTCGGCTCGGTGGCGGGGATTTTTTTGAGCGCCTTCTTGAAGGCAACCTTGTTGGGCTCCTTGAGGTTCAGGCGACTGCTGTTTTTGGGGTCTTCCTGCAGCTCGCCCTCGCCAATGAAGAGCTTGTCGCCATCGAGCTTGAGCACCTCTTCCTCGGCCTGCTCGGAGCCTTCGATGGTGTAGGAATAGAGCACCTGGATGATGCCGCCGCCGGTGACGATGCCTTCGAGCGTGCCGTGGGCGCCGTGTCCATCGGGTTGTTTCGGCAGCCAGTTCTGCGTACCGGTGACCTGGTCGCCATCAATAACCAACGAGATGCGTGTGTACTCCTTGGCGTTTTCCTGGGCGAAGAACAACGTTTGTGGCTCCGCCAAGGCGGGGAGGCTGGAGAACAGAAGGGCGGAGAGAATGAGAGGCTTGTTCATGGCATGGAAGAGAAGAAGGACCAGAAAACACCGGCCTGGATGAGTGCGCCACTGGCAAAGAGAGCGGCAAACAGCCACAGCAGCAGTTTGCGCCTGCCGCGCCAGAAAAAGGCCAGCCCGGCGGGAATACCGGCCCCACCGGCGAGGATTTGACCGCCCAGCATGCCAACAATGAGCGTCATGTGTGTATCCCCGGAGGCTGCGCCCGAGTCATTGGCCATCACATTGGCCATCAAGGACATCATGCCCCAGGCGACATGGGCGATGATCCAAAGCACGATGAAGAGAACGCCGCAAATCACCCACGCGACAGAAACGCCCGTCTTCACGGCAATGGCGGAGGGTTCTTCGCTCATTTGCCTTTGATGGAGTTGAGCACCTTGCTGACATCGTCGCCATGCTGCTTCAGCGATTCCAGCGGGATGATATTGAAGAGCATGAAGAACTTGTCCGTCTTCTTGGGGGCAAACACGGCGCAGTTCACGGCCATCTTCACGCCTTCGACGGTCACGTTGCCGTTCAGGAAGGTCACGCCGATGCCATTGATCTCACCTTTCTCCGGCTCGGCGAGCCATTTGATGCCTTTGAGCTCTTCTTCGAGGCCTTCCTTGGCATCGTCGATGGCGCTGGCGGCCTCATCGGCATCCAGGGCGATGAGTTCCATGTTCACGAGCTCGTCTGCGGACGACGCGGAGACGGATTGGTCATCGGTTTCCACTTTCCAGCCGTCCGGAAAGGCAATGGAGAAGATCGGTTTCTCGGCAGGGTAGTTGATGACTTGATCGGCATTCGCAAGCGGCGTGAGCGCGAGAACGGTGAGGCAGAGAAGGAGGGATGCTTTCATGGGATGTGTGAGTGTGGATTAAAATAAAAAAAACCCTTCTTCAAGAGGTGAAAAAGGGGTCGCTCAGGTGAATCAGAGGCTGAAACCGGCTTATTTGGCCTTCAGTGACTGGATCAACGCACCAATGGCCGCGCCATGCTTGTCGCTGCCTTCTTTGGACGAAATGCAGGACATCAGGATGAAATTCTTGGTTCCTGGCTTGGCGAGCAGCACGAGGTTGATGAAGGCCTTGCCGTGCTCGTCTTCGCCGGTGGCGTTGATGATGGTGATGCCCAGGCCGTCTTTTTCGCCCTTCTCCATGTCGTCATACTTCATTTTTTTGAATTCAGCCATGGTCTCTTTGGCCTCTTTGACGGCGGCATCGTGATCGGCGAGCGCCGCTTCGAGTTCGACGAATTCGACGATCACGCTGTCATCATCTTTCGAAGGCGTGGCCATGAGGCCGTCGTCGTCGATATCCACTTCCCAGGCGTCAGGCAGTGAGACGGACAGGAGGGGGGCGGCCTTCGGGAAATCAACGGATTTGTCGGCGAACGCCAGAGGAGCGCCAATCAGGGTTGCCAGGCACAGAATGAGGGATGTTTTCATGATGTTTTGAAAGTGATGACGAGCACGTGCCTGCCATTGCCACGATTGGAAATGTGGCCGAGTTCCTTGTCAACCACGACTCCGTGACTGTTTTACTTTCAACTCACAAGGGCCACTCGATCTCCGTCTCGCCGTGCATGATTTCGGCGAGGACGGGCACATCAAGGAAATGCTCCAGCACCATGCGGTTGCTGATGCTGGCGGCGTCGCGTTCATCGTGGACGTAGTTGAGAATGATACCAGCGCAGGTGAGGCCACGGGCCTGGATGTTGCGGACGGTGAGGATGGTGTGGTTGAGGCAGCCGAGTTTGTTGTTCACGACGACGATGACAGGCAGTACGAGGCGCTGCGCGAAGTCGGCCATGGTGGCGAATTCGTTTAGCGGGACTTCCCAGCCACCGGCACCTTCGATGAGGACGTGATCATGGCGTTGCGCGAGAACGTGGAAGCTGGCGATGACCTCGTTCAGCTCGAAGCGGCGGTTTTCCATCAAGGCGGCGGCGTAGGGCGCGGCTGGCACTTTGAACCAGACCGGATTGACCTCCTCGACGGTCAAACCGTCACTGCTGGCGTTGGCGAGATGAATCGCGTCATCACGCTGGCCGCAAACGAAGGGCTTGAACCCCGCAGCGCGTTTGCCAGCACGTTTTAAAGCCTCCAGCAGCAGGCAGGTGACGTAGGTCTTACCTGCGTCGGTGTCGGTGCCGGTGATGAAGTAGTGGCTCACGTCACTGTTTTTTTGACATTTGCCAGGCTTGGTTAAGAAGCCGGAATCCAACGACAATGGATACAACACCTGCCACCAGTCCAGGCAGTGTTCCAAACGCCATGCCAATCGTGCCGCAGCCGATGAGGATGCAGGATCCAATCGCCAAGGCTGATTCAAAGTGGTCTTTCATAACGGGATGAGTTTACCCAATCTGCGCGAGAATGGCGGAGGCGATCTTATCGGCCTGGGCTTCGAGGTATTCGACATCACGGCCTTCGACGAGAAGGCGGATGAGCGATTCGGTGCCGGAGTAGCGGAGGAGGACGCGGCCGTAGTCGCCGAGCTTCTTTTCGGTCTCCTTCATGATTTTCTGCGCTTCGACGAGCTGGTCGATGGGCGGCTTGGTGCGCACGCGGAGGTTGCGGGAGCACTGCGGGAATTTTTTCAGGCACTTGCGGAGCTGGCTGAGCGTCTCGCCGGTTTCCTTCATGATGCGCAGGACTTGCAGGCCGGCGATGAGGCCGTCGCCGGTCGTTGCCCAGTCGCCGAAGATGATGTGGCCGCTCTGCTCGCCGCCGAGGTTCAAGCCGCGTGAACGCATTTCTTCGAGCACATAACGATCACCCACGCCGGTGCGGATGACGCGGCCACCAAGGCGTGAGACGAGGTCGTCGAGGCCGTAGTTGCTCATCACGGTGACGGCGAGCGTATTCTGCTTGAGCGTGCCTTTGCGCAGCATGGCTTCAGCGGCGATGGCCATGAGTTCGTCGCCATCAAGGGCGATGGCTTCTTCATCGCAGAGCGCGATGCGATCCGCATCGCCGTCATGCGCGATGCCCGCCTGTGCCTGAGACTGGCGCACGATGCGTTCGATCTCCTCGGCGTGCGTGCAGCCACACTCCTCGTTGATGTTGAAACCGTCCGGCTCGGAATGGAAGACCTGAACGTCAGCGCCGAGTTGCTCCAAGGCGAGAGCGCTGGTGTAGGAGGAAGCACCGTGCGCGTTGTCGAGTGCGACACGCATGCCGTCAAGGCGTACGCCTTCCATCGAAGCGACTGCGTGCGTGACATAACGCTCCACGCCATCAGCGAGCGTGGTGATGCGGCCAATGCCGCGACCTTCGGGACGTGGCGTGTCCTCATTGCCAAGCACGAGGCGCTCAATGGCTATCTCGGTCTTGTCGTTGAGCTTGTGACCGTCGCCATGGACGAATTTGACGCCGTTGTCCTTGAACGGGTTGTGCGAGGCTGAGATGACGACGCCAAAATGCGCTCCAAGCTGTGCACTGAGCATCGCCACGGCCGGCGTGGGCAGTTGGCCGGCGAGAATGACATCGACACCGGCGGAATTGAGGCCAGCGGCGAGAGCGGCCTCCAGCATTTCACCGGAAGCACGGGTGTCGCGGCCCAGAACGGCCTTGGGGCGCTCCCCGCCCGCCGGTTTGCCGCCAAGCACAACGGCGGCGGCCTGCGCGAGGCGCATGACGAACTCAGGGGTCATGGGATGACGATTGGCCACGGCACGCACGCCGTCGGTGCCGAAGAACTGGCGCTTTTCAGACATAGGACGCGCGTTCTAACGCAAAACGCCGCCAGTGTCAAAGCCGTGCGGCAGGCGCAGCGGGTGCGGCAGGTGCGGGCCGGGCACTGGGGTGCGGCTGCGTGGAGCGCGCATCCTGCGCCTTGATCATGTACCAGAACAAAAACGCCAGCAGGATCGAGATGAGCTTCTCGCGCCAGTTGCGGGTGAACAGCTGCTTAAATCGATGACCCCAGTTCATGACCGCCCTCCTGTTGGGGTTCCGCCGCGCCTGTGCCCGAACCTTCGTTCAGGATTTCGTTGATGCGGTTACGCAGTTCATCCGGCTCCAGGTCGTGTTCGAGCCTGCCCTGATAGCATAGCGAGAGCGCACCGCTTTCCTCAGACACCGCCAGCGCGATGGCGTCCGTCTCGTCGGAAATGCCCATGCCGGCCCGATGCCGCAGGCCGATGGCACGGTCCTGCACATCTCTCTGGCTCACAGGAAACACACAGCCAGCGGCAGCGATGCGGCCCTGGTCGATGATCATGCCGCCGTCATGCAGGGAGGTCTTGGGGTGGAAGATGGTGGTGATGAGCTCCACCGAGATGACCGCATCCAGTTCGATGCCAGATTCGGCATAGGGCTTGAGATCAATGCCACGCTTCAAAGCGAACAACGCCCCGCAACGGCGTGACGAAAGCTGCTGCATCGCCTCCATCAGCACGTCCAGCGCCTCGGGATCGGGGCGGTTGAAGGAAAAAATGCGGCTGCTGCCCAGTTCCGCCAGCACGCGGCGCAATTCGGGCTGGAAGATGATGACCAGCGCAATCGCGAGGAAGACCGAGAAGCGCTGCAACAGCCCGCTGATGACCGAAAGCTCCAGCAAAAGCGAGATGAGTGCGAGGCTCAGCAGCAGAATGAGCAGGCCCGTCAGAATGCGCGCGCCACGTGTCGCACGGAAAAACAGGTATCCATGATACGCCAGCGCGGCGAGGATGATGATCTCCACGCCGTCGCGCCAGTGCTCTGTCAGAAAGTCCCACATGCCGTATCGCTCCGTGCTGCTGCGTGGGAACGATGGCACGGGCGTGTTCGTTTCTCAAAAGAAGAATCGTTTTGGCGTGTGATTCACGGCGGCTAGGATGACCGCATGCCGCAAACCCCGCCGAACAACCCTTCCAAGCCAAAGCAGAGCGATCTGTTTGGCATGGCGGTGGATGCGCCGGGCCCGCAGCCAAGCGAGACACGCGTCGCCCGCGTGCAGCTCGAAGGCGCAGCGGCGATGGAGCTGGATTATGCGATTCCCGAGACGCTGGCGGACGAGCTGGTGGTGGGATCGCGGGTGATGGTGCCACTGCAAAACCGCCGCGTGAACGCGGTGGTGCTGGAGTTGCTGGATGAGTCGCCGCATCGTGGAAAACTCAAGGAAGTCGCCTCGCTCATCGGGAAGCGGCCAATGTTCACGCCGGGGCTGCTCAAGTTGGCGCGCTGGATCGCGGAATATTACGTCGTCTCGGTGCATACGGTACTGCGCACGATGCTGCCGCAGGCGGTGCGCGACAAACCAGGCAGCTTCGTGATGGACAGCCATCTGAAGTTGGTGAAGGAGCCCGCCCCGGCGGAATTCGAGAAACTGCGCAACAAAGCGCCGATGCAGGCACGGGTGCTCGATATCCTGCGCAGCTTCAAAGGCGAGGCGACGCTGAGTCAGATCCGTCAGGATGTGCCACGTGCGGCAACGATCCTCAAACCACTGCTCAAGGCGGGCTGGATCACGCGCAGCGAGGTGCGTGTGGAGCGCGATCCGTTTCACGACGAGGAGTTCCTGCCCAGCCAGGCGCTGGTGTTCACAGACGAACAGCAGGCGGCTTACACACGCATCGCGGCAGCGATTGATTTGGCGGAGAAATCGAAACCGATCCTGCTGCATGGCATCACGGGCAGCGGCAAGACGGAGGTGTATTTGCAGGCTATTGCACGCGTGATCGAGCGTGGCGGCACGGCGCTGGTACTGGTACCGGAGATCGCGCTGACGCCGCAGACGATTGAGCGCTTCAAGGCGCGTTTTTCCGACCGCCACGAGCGAATCGCGGTCCTGCACAGTCATTTGAGCGATGGCGAGCGCCACGATGAATGGTTCAAGATTCACGAGGACCGCGCCGACATCGTGATTGGAGCGCGCAGCGCGATTTTCGCGCCGCTGGAGCGGCTGGGCATCATCATCGTGGATGAGGAGCACGAACCGTCGTTCAAGCAGGACGAAACGCCGCGCTACCATGCGCGTGATGTGGCGGTGGTGCGCGGCAGCCTTGAAAAATGCGTCGTTCTGCTTGGCAGCGCGACACCAAGCCTGGAATCCTTTGAAAATGCCGCCAGCGGCAAGTACGAGCTGCTCAAGCTCTTGCAGCGCACCGATGGACGCACGCTGCCGCTGATCCGCATCGTCGATATGCGCATGGAGCGGCGCAAAGGCACGGGAACGAGCGTGGCAAACGCGGGCATCCTCTCTGAAAAGCTGCGGGCGGCGATCACGTCACGTTTGGAGAAGAAGGAGCAGACGATCCTGTTTTTGAACCGGCGCGGCTTCAACACCTCGCTGACCTGCCTGGGCTGCGGCGAGACGGTGCAGTGCCAGGATTGCAGCATTCCGATGACGTTGCACAAGCACGAGAACCGCCTCGTCTGTCACGTGTGCGGTGCACGAAGGCTGCCGCCGTCGAAGTGCCCGTCCTGCCAGGAACCGGGACTGAAATTCGCCGGATTTGGTACGGAACGAGTCGAAACAGTGGTGCGCGAGGTGTTTCCGCAGGCGCGCATCGCCCGGGTCGATACGGACACGATTCAGCGCAAAAACCAGCTCCGCGACCTGCTGCGGGATTTCCGGGCGCAGAAGCTGGATCTCATCATTGGCACGCAGATGATCGCCAAAGGCCTCGATTTTCCCAATGTGACGCTGGTGGGCGTGTTGAATGCCGATCTGGCCCTCAATCTGCCCGATTTCCGCGCGGCGGAGCGCACGCTGCAACTGCTGGTGCAGGTGGCGGGCCGCGCCGGACGCGGAGAGGTCAAAGGCGAGGTCGTGGTGCAAACGTATGCCCCGCACAGTCCTGCGGTGCAGTTTTCCCGCCACAACGACTTCGAGGGCTTCGCGCAGCAGGAGCTGGAGCAGCGCCGGGCGTTCCACTACCCGCCGTACACGCACGTCGTGCTGCTGGCCAGCCGGGGAAAACATCAAACGATGGCGGAATTTGCCCTGCAAACGCTGCATCGCCGGCTGTTGGAAGGTTTGCCGGAAGGCGTGATCATGGGCGAACCGGCTCCGTGTGCGATGGCGAAGGCGCATGGGCAGTACCGCTACCAGCTTTTGTTGCGTTCGCCCAAAATCCGCCCGCTGTGCCGCCACATTCAGCGCGTGATCGAGGCGACGACGCTGCCAAACGACGTAATCGTGACCTGGGACGTCGATCCAGTCTCACTTTTGTGAATTATGTCCTTCGGACAGTCAAAGAATCGAAGGGGACGTTGACATGCTGAATCTCAATCCAATATTCACCCCTCCATGACGACAGAGACACGCCCCCCCTGCCTCCGCCTCGGATGCCTTGCCATCCTGGCCCTTTTTCTTTCCGCGTGCTCCAGTGCAGTCGAGGGTCCGGGAGGCCGCATCGGCAAGGTGAAATACTACCATCTGATGCCGAACTACCAGCCGCGCTCGCAGGATCCGGCGATTCTCTTTGAGCGCGAGCATCACGTCTATGGCGCGGTGACGAAGGAACAAATCATGGATCGCTTCGGTCATTACTACACCGTGTTCTGGAAGGCTGATGACCGCAGCGAACCAGTGACGGTACGGTTTGAATATCAGCAGGCGCTCTCCGGCCTGAGCAAACGTGTACAGGAGCAGATCGTCGATGACATCCGCCGCAGCAACATTTCCAAATTCCAGATCACCGGCCAGGAATATCAAAAAAGCGGCCGTGTGGTCGCATGGCGCGTGAGCGTCCTGCGAGGCAAGGAAGAACTGGTCAGCCAGCAGTCCGCGCTCTGGAACTAATAACACCAAGCATGACCCCTCCCACTCACATTCTCGTTGGCACCATCGGACGTGTGTTCTGGATGCGGGTGGACGGACGAGGCACGTTTCAAAACAGCCTGCAGGCCAAGAAAGCGCTCCAGCGGGTGATCACCCAGGGCATGACGAATCTCGTCGTCGATCTGGAGCGCTGCCCGATGATGGACTCCACTTTTCTGGGCATGCTGACGGGCGCGGCCTTGAACCTGCGCGAGTCAGGCGGCGGGTCACTGAGCGTTTTGAATGCCAACCAGCGCAATCTGCAACTGCTCACCAGCCTGGGGCTGGATCATATTCTACAACTGGATGTCGAGGGCAATCTCTGGACTGATGAACGCAAGGAGGCCTGCAACGCCCTGCAGCACTGCGGTGAAACCAGCGCGGAATGCAAGGCGGCTCAGACCGAGCATGTGCTCTCTGCTCATCAGGCCCTGGCAGAGGTGAGTGATGCGAATGAGTGCCGGTTTCACGACGTGATCGAGTTTTTGGAAAAAGAGCTGGAGGCTGGCACGGCTGCTGTTCCCGCCTGAGGCGCCCGCCCGGATGAGCCGGGAACGCCGTTTGAACCCATGACCACTGTCCTTCTTGTCCTGATCGTGTTGCTGCTGTCGGCAGGACTCGTGATGCTGGCCAAAATTGCACGGCAGCAAAAGCATTCCATCGCCGAGCTGCGTGCCCAGGAAGAGGCGATTGTGGCCGAGGAACGGCGCATGTTTCACTATCTGCACGATCTCGGAGAGGCGATCTGGCGGGATGACCAGCAGGCGTCGATGTACCGGCTGATTGTCGAGGGCGCGATCCGAGTCACCCAAAGCACGGGTGGCGCGCTCTACCTCATCGACGAGGCCACTCAGCATCTGGTGCCACGGCACTATTCCGACTTCTGCGCCCCGCTGATCATCGTCCCGGAGCGCGTGCAGCAGCAGATGAAGGACAATTCCGCCACGCTGCTGAGCACGTTGCGCATGCAGGCGGTGACGCTGGACCAAGGGCTGCTCGGCAGCATTTACACCCAGCAAAAGACGGAGCTGGTGCCGGATCTCGGCACTGACGCGCGGCTGGGTGCCAATCTGGTTCCCACCCAGCAAAACGTCATTGCCATGATCGGTCCGTTGAGTTTTGGCACGCGCAGGCTCGGGGTACTGGCCGTCACTTCGCCCAAAGAAGGCCGCAATTACAACGCGAACGACTTCGAGGTCTTCAACTCGCTCATTGAGCAGTCTGCCTTCGCCCTGGCAAATGCCATGTCGCATCAAGAAGCCGCCAAGAACCGCATGGACCAGCAGGAACTCCTCAATGCGAGCCAGATCCAACAAGTGCTGCTGCCAGACCGTGACCCCGAGGTGCCTGGATTCATCGTGGCAGGCAAGAACATCCCGGCCCGCACGCTCAGCGGCGACTACTTTGACTTCCTCAAGCTGCCGGGGGGCAAGTTCGGCGCCGTGATCGCCGATGTGTCCGGCAAAGGCCTCGGCGCCGCCATGATCACCGTCATGTGCCGCACGCTCATGCGTGCCAAGGCCGCAGCCGCAGCCTCGCCCAGCGCGGTGCTGGCTGCGGTGAACCGCCAGATCGCCCCGGACATCCGGGAGGACATGTTCATCACCATGTCCTACGTCGTGGTGGACAAAGACGGCTCGAAGCTCACGATCGCACGCGCCGGGCACAACGCCGCCCTGCTCTGGCGCAAGGCCACGGGCAAGGTCGAGGCGATTCATCCGCCCGGCCTCGGCGTCGGCATCGACAAGGGCGCAGTGTTTGAACGCGTCACCAAGGACGAAAGCTTCGAGATGCAGCCCGGCGACTGCCTGCTGCTCTACACCGACGGTGTGAACGAGGCCATGGACCCAAAGGGCATTGAATTCGGCGAAGAGCGTGTGCAGGAGCAACTGGCCAAGCACGCCCCCCATGGCCCCAAGGCGGTGATCGGCGGCATCATCGCCGATTTGGAGCACTTTTTGAAGGGTCGGCGCTCACATGATGACATCACCTTGATTGCCATGCAGAAGACGGCATAGTCGCGGCCCCCCAAAACCCCGCGAAAACTATGACCGAGCCGAGTCCCGAGACGACCCAGCAAGCACCGCCCGAAGCCGTTCCCAATCCAGCCACCGACGCTCCTGCCGAAGCAGCGCCGCCGCTTGATCCCATCACGGCACTCACCCAGGAAGTGGATCGCTGGAAAGATCTGGCCTACCGCAGCCAGGCGGAGCTGGACAACTTCCGCAAGCGCTCCGCCCGCGAGGCGCAGGAAACCCGCACCTACGCCAATGGCGACCTGCTGCGCGCCCTGTTCCCCATCATCGACAATTTTGACATGGGCCTCGAAGCCGCACGTGCCGAATCCGAGAAGTCGATGATTTTCATGGGCATGAACATGGTGAACCGCCAGATCCAGGATTTTCTGCGCGACAGCGGTGTGCAGGAAATTGAAGCCCAGGGCAAAGCCTTCGACCCGAATATGCATGAGGCCGTTGCACAGGAAGCCAGCGTTGAAGTCGCCGAAGGCACCGTCATCCGCGTCACGCGTCGTGGTTACAAGCTCAAGGACCGCATGCTGCGTCCTGCCAGCGTCATCGTTTCCAGCGGTCCTGCTGCGGCCTAACCCCTTTTCACATCCACATGGCTGACAAACGCGATTATTATGAAGTCCTCGGCGTCTCCCGCGACGTTTCTGCTGAGGATCTAAAAAAAGCCTACCGCAAACTCGCGGTGAAATTTCATCCGGACAAAAATCCGGACGACAAGAGCGCCGAGGGCAAGTTCAAGGAGGTCGGCGAAGCCTACGACGTGCTCAGCGACGATCAAAAACGCGCCGCGTATGATCGCTACGGCCACGCCGCCTTCTCTGGTGGCATGGGCGGCCCGTCCGCCGGTGGTGGCGGTGGTTTCCACGATCCCTTCGACATCTTCCGCGAAGTCTTCGCCGGTGGCGGCGGCGGTGGCATCTTCGAGCAATTCTTCGGTGGCGGCAGTGGAGGCGGTCGTCGTCGCGACGGCCCGCAGCGTGGCAGTGATCTGCGTTACGGCATGGAGATCAGCCTCGAAGACGCCGCGCATGGCGTGGAGCGTGAGATCGAATACGAGCGCAGCGCCTCGTGCAAACCCTGCTCCGGCACCGGTTCCAATAGCGGCGGTGGTGGCAAAAAAACCTGCCGCACCTGCGGTGGTGTCGGCCAGGTCATCAGTTCGCGCGGCTTTTTCCAGATTCAGCAGACCTGTCCCGATTGCAGTGGCAGCGGCGAGACGATCAGCGATCCCTGCCGTACCTGCAGCGGCACCGGACGCTCCAAAGAACGCACCAAGGTCCGCGTCAAAGTGCCCGCAGGCATCGAAGACGGCTCACGTCTGCGCTCCAGCGGCAATGGCGACCTCGGCCTCAAAAACGGCCCCGCTGGCGATCTCTACATCGTCATCCAAGTCAAATCGCACGAGATCTTCGAACGCGAAGGCAACGACCTGCACTGCGACATGCCGCTTTCCTTCGCCACCGCAGCCCTCGGCGGCGAGATCACCGTGCCGACGATGGAGGCCAAGGCTGCCGTCAAAGTCCCCGCTGGCACGCAAAATGGCACCACCTTCCGTCTGCGTGGCAAAGGCATGAAAATCCTCGGGGAAGACCGCTTCGGGGATCTCTACGTTCACGTCCAGATTGCCGTGCCGACGAAGCTCAGCGCCGAACAGCGCGAGAAGCTCGATGAATTCGCCCAATCTCTCGGCGAACAAACCTCTCCGATGGAGGAGAGCTTCTTTGAGAAGGCGAAGAAGTTTTTCCGCTAGCCTGCCATGACCACCCGCGACCTGCTGACCCTGACGAAGTTCCGCCTCAGTGCGCTCGTCATCGTCACCACGTTCGTTGGTTTCTGGCTGCGTGCGCCCAAGGGCTTCGATGTCTGGCTGCTGGTGCATACGATCATCGGCAGCACGCTCGCCGCGTTCGGTGCCGCCGTGTTCAACCAGCTCATGGAAATCGAGCCGGACTCACGCATGCAGCGCACGGCGGATCGTCCCCTGCCCTCGGGTCGCGTCAGTCCTTCCGCCGCCTTTGGCATCGGCTGGCTGTTGAGTGCTTGGGCGCTGATTCATCTCACGATTCGCGTGAACATGGAGGCCGCAGCGCTCACCGCGCTCACGCTGGCGGTGTATCTCTTCATTTACACACCGCTGAAACGTCAAAGCGCCACCAACACGCTCGTTGGTGCTGTCTCGGGCGCTCTACCACCACTCATCGGCTGGGCGGGCGCTGCAGGCCCGCTGCCTGCCGGGTCTGCGACGCACTTCCGCTGGGATCTGATGCTCGAACCGGGTGCGATCTACCTCTTCCTGCTGCTCTTCCTCTGGCAGCTCCCGCATTTCCTGGCCATCAACTGGATGTATCGCGACGAGTATCGCAAAGGCGGCTTCGTGATGCTCGCCAACGATGATGAGGAAGGTGCGCGCACCTCACAGCACGCTCTCGCTTATTCGATCAGCACGGTGCTGCTCATGTTTTACCCGGTTTATGCCGGCGTGGCCCATGCATGGTGGTTCCTGCCTCCCGCGCTGCTGCTCAGCGGCTGGCTCTGTGTGCTCGCGCTGCGCTTCAACCGCCAGCCTGAACGTCCCACCGCGCGCAAACTCTTCTTCTGCACGCTGATGTATCTCCCGGCCATCCTGCTCGTATCCATCCTCGCCTGGAAACGCGCGTAACCCGCCACCGCCATGAACGAACCTCCCGCCAAAACTCCACTACATCCCCTTTCGATCTGGGCGCCCATTATCATCGCCGTGCTCGGCATCGTCGTCTTTTACAACTACCTCATCTATCGCTCACGCATCGACAATGACGTGAACCGTCCGCCCATCCTCGGCCGACTCGAAAAAGACCTCGAACTCACCGAGCGCAGCGGAAAAAAAGTTCATCTTGAGGAGCTCAAGGGCAAGGTGCTCGTCATCTCCTGGGTCTTCACGCGTTGTCCGCGTGGCTGTGCCGCCGTGATCGCGAAATTGAAAAAATTGCACGGAGAATTCGGCAATGAACCCAACCTGCACTTCCTCAGCTTCACGCTCGATGCCGAGGACACGCCCGAGATGATGAAGAAATTCGCCACCACCCTCGGCATCGCGGATGACGCCAACTGGTGGTTCCTCAACGGCGAAAAGGAGGCCGTGCGCAAGTTCATGACCAGCCAGGCGCAGTTCCGCCCCGTGCAGGACATGCCGGAAAAAGACCGCCTCTCACCCGATGACAAATACATCCACGATCTCCGCGTCGCCGTCATCGATCACCTTGGCCATGTGCGTGGTTTGGCCGACATTTTGAATCCCGACCCCGAGTTTGCGAAGTTCTGGGACGAAAAACTGCGCAAAGACCTGCGCTACCTGCTCAACGAGCAAAAGAAGACCCCCTACAAGGCCCCCGGCGCGAAATAACCCATGACCGTTTTCGAACTCCCCAAGCTTTACACCTTGTTCAACGCCGCCGCGTTGCTGCACATCATTCTTGGTCTCGCGATGATCAAGATCGGCCAGAAGAAGCCGCACATCGTCAGCATGATCGTCGCCCTGCTGTTCTCCACCGCGTTTCTCGGCTGCTACCTTTATTACCACTACCACGCCGGCCATGTGAAGTTCGCCGGCACCGGTCTCACGCGCCCGATCTATTTCACGATCCTGTTCACGCACATCCCGCTGGCCGTCCTGAACCTGCCGATGATCATCATGACCGTCGTCCCCGCACTGCGTCAGCGCTTCGACAAACACAAGCGCATGGCAAAGTGGACCGTGCCCATCTGGCTCTATGTCTCCGCGACCGGCATCATCGTGTATCTGATGTGCTACGTCTGGTATGGGCCGCCGATTCGTGGGTAAACGAAGTCACTCGTCAAACTTCCACGACCTCCGCTTCGCCGGTTTGAGATCCGTGCGGCCATGGCGCTTGCGGAAGACATCGAAGGCAGTGTCAGAGCCGTCCGCCTTCATCTGATGCACCATGCGCAGCAGTTCGCCGAGCCTGCCTTTCGGGAATCCGGCCTTGTTCGCGAACCAGCCAAGATATTCCGCCGGAATGTCGTAAATCGGCACCCCGTTCGGTGGAAAGTGCTGTGGTCCGTACTTGCCGAACGGCATGAACGTGCGTCCGATCTCCGCCAGATCGGCACGCATGCGTTCAGCGAGGTCGTCCACAGTTCTGCTAACGTTTCTTCCCGGCTTTTTTGGCCGCTTTCTTTTTCACGGCCTTGGCGGCAGGTTTTTTAGGCGCTGCCTTCTTGGAAGTTTTCTTCGGTGCCGCCTTTTTGGGCGCGGTTTTCTTGGCTGGAGCCTTCTTCACCGCTGTTTTCTTCTTCGGTATGACCTTGGACTTTCCGGTCTTCTTGCCGGACGGAACTTTTTTCCTCGACGCTGCCTTGGCTGGCGTCTTTTTCTTTGGCGCGGCTTTTTTGACCGGCTGCTTCTTCGGCGCGGCTTTCTTCGGAGCTGTCTTCTTTGCTGGAGCCTTCTTTTTGGCGACCGGCTTTCTGGCAGCGACTTTCTTCGCCACCACAGGCTTGGCCGCAGCCGTTTTGGCGGCGCTTGGTTTGGCGGCAGGTTTCGTTGGTGCAGCGGGCTTCTTGGCGGCTGCGCCTGAGGACTTGGCTTTTGCTTCAGGCGTGGCGAGGAGGATCTGGCTCAGCGCATTCCAGAGCGGCTCGCAGATGAAGGCACAGGTGCCGCCGCCGCGTTTTTCCATGGAGTTGGTGAAGTTGATGTCACCGACGCAGACCCAGCGGTCGGTGCCGGCGGGATTGGTGTGGTCGGAGATGGCGAGCTTGGCGTGATCGACGGCCTCACCCCAGGACCACGGAATATCGGGCGGGCTGACGATGGGGGCGAGGTTCACGGAGAGCATGTTCTCGACGGAATGCTGCTCGCCGTTTTCATTGGGCGGCGGAATTTTGAGCTTGCCGGTCGTTTTGTCGATCCCGGCATTCTCCCAGGTCTCGACTTCGATGTTCTCGTTGAGCGCGACGCTGACGAGGTCGTCGTAGAAGTCTTTGCGGGTGGTGTCGAGCTTGTCCGTTTGATCGCCCCAGGCGCGATTTTTGGCGATGGCGAGGAAGGCCTGGCCGCCCTTGGACTGGAACGGCACCTGGCCGCTGTAGGGCTTGATTTTGGAGCCGTCATGGTTGTTGGGAATGTTGTTCGCCATCAGCGCGAGGCGCGGATCATTCGTGTCGAGCGCACGGAGTTTGCCGGGCACGTTGGTCACGGGCGGGTTGGCAAAGTTGTTCACCTTGTTGTTGGCGTTGGTGAGCAGGTCGGAGGAGACATGCACATTCGGGCCGTGCGCATCCAGCATGAGCTGGGCGATGTTCTTGGTGGCGGCGGCATTCTGGAGCTGGATGCAGAGCATCGTCTGCGCCATTTTGAGGCCGGTGCCGGGATAAACGAACTCTGCTGCCATCGGCAGCAGCGGCACGGAGTGGATGAGCCAGAGGGCGGAATCACTGGCGAGATCGAAGGCCAGCGCGCCTTTGCAGTGACCGCAGGGCGAGGGGCCGGTGCCGGCGGTGGCGCTACCTGGCTCGTGACGGTCTTCGTCGTTGTAGCAGAAGTAACCGAGGTCTTTGTTGGCCTTGGCGGCAGGCGTGAACAACTGGCTGTAGGTGTCAAAGAGCGCGCCGCTTTTATCAATGAGGTTCTTGGAGAGAACGGGCTTCGCGCCGGACTTGGCGGCCATGTCGGAGTCGAAATAGAGGAACTCCTGGCCGGTGGCTTTCTGTTTGCCTGGTGACTGCGATTCCGCCGAGACCTTGTAGATGAACCACCAGTCAACGGGCGTGCCGTTGTCGCCGATGACCTGGAGGCCGGTGGTTGATTTCACGGATGCTGCGGTGGTGCTCATGGTGGTGGCGATGGGTTTGGCGGGTGCTGCGGGTTTGGCAGCGGTGACTTTGGTGGCGTTTGCAGATGACAGCGGGACTTTGAACTTAAAGTCCAGCTTGGGGAGATTGTAGTACCAAAGCGAGCCTTGATGCTGCACGAGGTCGCTGACGGTGTTGGTTTGCGCAGGATCGTTCCAGAACTTCTGCGCGGCGGTCCAGACGTCGGCAACAGGTTGTGACGGGTCGTCGGTCATCGACTTGAGCCAGCGGGCGACGGCGAGGTCTTTGATCATCTGCGCGGTGGCATCCTTGAGCGGGTAGTGCATCTGCCCCTTATCATCCTTGAAGGGTGGGAGAATGCTGCCGGCACCGATTTGACCAGGGCCGAAGCCTTGGGCCATGCCGTAGAACACATACGGGTGTGAGGAGGCCAGCACGGGCGTTTTCAGGCCGGGAAGAATGCCAGTGACGACAGTGGTCTGATATACCTTCAGTTTCGTGCCATAGAGCTTGTTGAAGGTCGCCAGCGGATGTGCGCCGTAGATGACGATGGGCGCGGTGTAGCCGGACTTGGGCGAGGGATTGAGAAGCAGCGAGACCTGGGCCTTTTGGTAGTCGGGGAAGTACTGAATGGGGATGAGGCCGTAATCTGGATCGTAGGCGGTGGCGGGGCAGTTGTCTTTGGCGCACTGCTGCGGGTTCTTGGAGCCTTGATCATCCTCGGCACCGATGGGCGTGGCATCCATGACGGTGTTAAAGAGCATGATGTCACCGCTGGCGAGATCGCCCGGGAGCGAGGTGACGCCGTTGGCGGCGAGCAGTTCCTCACAGCGCACGGGCACGGGATCGTCGAGGTAGTCTTGATTGGTTTGGAGCAGGCGGATCGGCGGGTAATGGAAGAACAGCAGCGCCTTTTGATTCAGCATGGGCATGCCGTGCGGGAGAAAGAAGCGCCATGGCAGATAGGATGAGGCCGGTTTGTCAGGGCAAGGATCCCACTTGCCGGTCTTTTGCAGCATCGGCACGACGTTGGTCCAGGCGGCCCAACCATTGGCGAGGAATTGCGGCAGGCGCTTGGCGTAACCCGCGAAACTGGCGGCCAGATTGTCCGGGCCGGTGAGGTCGAGGAAATAATTGCCCGTGCCATCGACGCGGACACTGGCGCTGGCGCTCGCGCAGCCATCGCGGACGAGGGTTTGCCCAAACCAATGTGCGATGGTGTCCGCGAGCGATTTTGTGTCTCCCGTGACGTTGGGATACGAATAGAGAATCGTGAGACGGTCCTCCGTGCCGAGGCTGATGCTGGTGGTGCTCATGTCTGTCTGTGTGGTTGATGTTGGGTTACGCTGAAATGAAGGCGGCCGCCTGCTCGCCGATCATGACGGAGGGCGCGTTGGTGTTGCCCGTCGTGATCGTGGGCATGATGGAGGCATCCGCGACGCGCAGGCCGGTGATGCCGCGCACGCGCAGACGTGAATCGACGACGGCGAGGTCGTCGCTGCCCATCTTGCAGGTGCTGGTGGGATGGAAGTAGGTGGTGGCACCTTTTTTTAGCGTCTCGATCATTTCGATGCGTCCCTGCTTGCCAGGGATGACTTCGCGTTTACGCAAGTGGTCGAAGGCGGATGAAGCGCCCATTTCGCGACACAGTTCGATGCAGAAGTGCATCGCGTTTACATCGGCCTCGGCCTCGAAGTAGTTCACGTCGATGATGGGCGCCACGCTGGCATCAGCGGAAGCGAGGGTGAGCGAGCCGCGGCTCTGCGGCTGCACGATGCTCGGAGCGATGGCGTAGCAGTTTTGGTTCGGCAGCAGCGGCGCGAGATCGGGCGTGGCGAAGGGGAACTCGATGATGACGGGCTGGATGTCGGGCGTGGCGAGTGCGGAGTCGGACTTCCACCACATGGTACTTTCCGCGCCGTTGTTGCGCGGAGCAGGGAGTTCGATTTTGCATTCGTAGTTGATGCCGGCGAACAAAACGTGGTCCTGGAGGTTTTTGCCGACGCCTGGGAGGTCCAGCGCGACCTTGATGCCGAGTTGTTCCAATTCAGCCGCAGGACCGATGCCGGAACGCAATAGGATCGACGGCGAACCGATGACGCCGGCGCTGAGCACGACTTCTTTGTCAGCGCGGACGGTTTGCAGCCTGCCTTCGTGTGCAAATTCGACACCGACACAGCGATCACCTTCGATGATGACGCGATGCGTCTCCGCATTCGTGATGACAGTGAGATTTTTGCGCTGCATCGCGGGCAGCAGGTAGGCGTTCACGACGCTGAAGCGTTTGCCGTCCTTCACGGTAAAATTGAAGTAGCTGGTGCCTTCCATCGACGTGCTGTTGTTGTCGAACACCTTCGGCAAACCGATGGCGGGGCCGGATTCGACGAATGCAGCGGCCACCGGGTTCGGATTCACCGGTGGTGTGACATACATCGGGCCGCCAGTGCCGCGCAGTTCATCGGCGGGGCCTTGCCAGTCTTCGATTTTCTTGAACACGGGCAGCACGTCCTTCCAGCTCCAGCCGTCATTGCCCGCAGCGGCCCAGCGATCGTAATCGGAGGGATGGCCGCGCACCCAGGCGTTCGCGTTGTGGCTGTGGCAGCCGCCGAGCATTTTCGCGCGTGGCACATGGTCAACGCGGTTGAGGCAGGACTTCATCGGTGCCGTCACATAGTTCCAGGACAGCTCGCCATAGAACAGCGTGGGCCATTGCACCGGATCATGCACGTTCGCGTGGTCATGCGTGCCGCCGCCTTCGAGCAGCAGCACGCGCACGGCTGGATTTTCGGAAAGCCGTGCGGCGACGGCGCAGCCTGCGGAGCCTGCGCCGACGACGATGTAGTCATAGGTGTCTGTGGTCATGCGTGTGGTGTGGGAAAATCGTTCAGACCAGCTCGGCGAGGAGCGTGCGGGCGGCGGCCATGTCCGGCGTGTCCTGTTCTTCGGCGAACGTCGTGAGCACGGCGGCGAGCGTGGCTTTGGCATCACCCGCGCGACCATTCTTCTGCGCCAATTGCGCGAGGCTGGTGGCGGCGCGCAGTTCAAGAGAGCGGGCGGACAGCTCACGCGCCTTGGCCAGCGCCTGCTGGAAGAAAATTTCCGCCTGCTCGGAGGATTGCCCCTGGCGCATCAGCAACTCGCCACTGAGACGGAAGCGCTCGGCCTCCCAGTAGCGTTCGTCGGTTTCATTCGCGAAGGCCTGGGCCTGGGACAGCGCGTCCATGCTCTGCGCCCATTCGTCGCGGCGCATGTGCGTCTCGGCCAGCAGGCAGAGGAAGTAACCGCGGCCGAGGTTGGAACCTTTTTCATTCCAGTAGGCGAGGCCTTTGTGAATGAGGGAGACGGCATCGCCGATGGTGCCTTTCTCATGCGCGGCGGCCCAGCCGAGCATGACTTGATTCCAGCCGATCCAGAACGGAAAGCCGTGCATTTTACAATGCGCCATGGCGCGTGCGGCCAGTTCTTTGACGCGCGCGACATTGCCGCAAAACTGCTCCAGCCAGGTGGCGAAGCTGAGGGCCAGCGCGATGGAAAACGGATGCTGCAACTGCTCCGCGAGCGCGATGGCACGCTGGCTTTCCTTCTGCGCCTGGCCGACATGGCCGAGCATCCACAAGATCCATGAGAGATAGGAGCGGCAGGTGACGCGGGGATCGACGACGTCGTAGATGTCACGCACCAGCGTGTCGCTGTCGCCCTCGGTGGTGGTCGTGGCGGCGATCACGCTGGCGACGTGCTCGTTGGAGCGCTGAAACTGGCCGCGATAGAACAGCGTGGCACCCAGCGCACGATGCGCGGCGATGTGAAAGGCCGTGTTGTCCTGCCGGTTGGCGAGTTCGAGCAACTCCTCGCCCTGCTGCGTGGCGATGCCGTATTCCGCGCGCAGCATGTGCAGCCGCCACAGGCCGTAGCGTGACTGAAACAACTGTCCTGGCGTGCCGCACTGCTCGCTCAGTTCACGCGCACGCGTGTAGGTGCGCTCGACTTCCTTGACGCCGTAACCTTTCGTCGCGGTGAGCGAGACACCGAGAGCGATGAGCGCCTGGATCTCGTGCTGCCAGCGCTGGGAGTTGTCGGGCAGTTTTTTGAGCAACTCGATGGCGCGATTGAGATGCGTGATGGCTTCCGAATGCGCGGAACGGTTCGCGGCGCTGGCACCGGCCTTGAGCAGATACGGCACGGCCTGCCACGGCAGATTGGCCTCCGTGTAATGATGCGCCAGCACTTCCATGTCCGTGGCGGCGGTGTGCGGGAAATGCTCCTCCAGCGCCTGCGCGATGATGCGGTGGTAATGCTGGCGGCGTGACTTCACCAGCGACTGGTAGGCCGCCTCCTGCACGAGCGCGTGCTTGAACGTGTAGGTGGCGTCGGAGTCGCCCGTGGTCTGAAACAGCAGCTCCGCATCCACGAGCTGCGCAAGGCTGACGCGCAGCAACGAGTTCTCCAGCGGATACACATGCCGCATCAGCTCAAAGATGAATTCGCGACCCATCACGGAGCCTACCTGTGCGATCTCTTTGACCGTGTGCAGCCGGTCCAGACGCGCCATCAGCGAATCTTGCAGCGTGGTGGGGATCGCCAGCGATGGCAGCGGGCCGGAGAGCGCAAAGGAATCTCCCAATTCCTTCAACATGCCGGACTCCATGACCATTTTCGTCAATTCCTCGACAAACAACGGAACGCCATCGGTGCGGGAGATGATTTGCTCGATCACTTCCTCCGGCAGCGCCTTGCCATGGGCAACACGCAGGCAGATCGTGCGCACCTGCTGCGGATTGAGCCGCTGGAGGGCGATGTGTTTCACCTGCAGCACATTTTTCCACGGTGAATCAAAATCCGGCCGGCAGGTGAACAGCGCCAGGATGCGGTGGTCCGCCACAGCGGCCACCACCTCGCCCAAAATATCCAGCGAGGACGGATCAGCCCACTGCAAATCCTCCACCACGAGCAGCAGCGGCTGTTTCTTCGAACGCTCCTTCAAGATGTGAACATAGCTCTCAATAATGGCGCGTTTCTGCTGCTGCGGCTCTTCCACCGGCGTGTAGCCGGCCTCTGGCGGGATGGACAGCAGCGCCGCGAGCGAAGGCAGCGTCACCTCCAGCTCAATACCGTACTGGCGCAGCAAGCCCTCCACTTTTTGCAGCCGGTCACGCGGGCGTTCATTGCGGTCAAATTTCAGCACCACGCGCTCCAGCAGATCGGCGTAATGATGGAACGCCGTGCTCTTGTGATACGGCGAGCACTGGCACGGAGTGAGCCACGCGCCCGGCACATTGGCGACATGCTCCTTGAGCATCTGCACCAGCCGTGATTTGCCGATGCCTGCCTCGCCACTGAGCAGCACGGCCTGTCCCTTGCCCTGATAATTTTCCTCCCAGCATTCAAGCAACTGCTGCACCTCGCTCTCGCGACCGGTGAGCGGTGTGAGGCCGCCACGGCCCGCAGCTTCGAGACGGCTGCGCGCGGTCGTTTCATGCGAGACTTCAAACACCTCCATCGGCCGCTCCACGCCTTTCAGCGTGTGAATGCCGAGGCTGCGACAGGAGAAAAAGCCCTCGATGAGTTTCTGCGTCACCGCGCTGGCCACCACGGAGTCCGGCTGCCCCACCGCCTGGACGCGTGCGGCGATGTTCAGCGTTTCGCCCAGCGCCATTTGCTGCCAGTTGCCCGCACGATCATCGCCCACGATCATGAGACCGGTATGCACGCCCACGCGCACCTGGAGCTTGATGCCGCCGGTGTTGTGCGTGCGCTGATTGAGCGCGGACACGCCTTCGATGATCGCCAGGCCGGTGCGCACGGCACGGCTGGCATCGTCTTCATGCGCCACGGGGTAACCGAAGAACATCAGCACGCCGTCGCCAAGATAGTTGGCCACATGGCCCTCGTAGCTTTTGCACACGGCCTTGCACACGTTGTAGTAGTCATGCACCACGGTGTTGAGGTCTTCCGGGTCCATTTTTTGCGACAACTGCGTGAAGGACACGAGATCGCTGAAGATCACCGTGAGCTGGCGGCGCTCCGCCGTGTTACCATCCGCCGGAGCGATGGCCGCAGAGGCCATTTCCCGCGTGACCGTGGGCAAAACGCGTGGCTCGGCGGCGACCGGTTCGGCGACGCCGACTTGGTTTGGACTCACTCCCACCGGCGTGCCGCACTCATGACAGAATTTAGCCTTGGCGCTGATTTCCGTCAGGCACTGCGCGCAACGACGCTTCAATTCGCCCCCGCATTGGGTGCAAAATTTGGCCTCGGCCGGGTTGTCAGAGCTGCATTGCGCGCATTTCACAAGATCACAGACCGATGATGACCGCCTTGGTTTCCGTGTACAGCTCCAGCGCCTCACCACTCATCTCACGCCCCCAGCCGGATTGCTTGTAGCCGCCAAACGGCAGCGCCGAATCGAAAACGTAGTAGCAGTTCACCCACACGGTGCCCGCGTGGAAGGCGGCGGCCACACGGTGGGCACGCGCCACATCATTGCTCCACACGCCTGCGGCGAGGCCATAGGTGGTGTCATTGGCACGACGCATCACATCCGCCTCGTCAGTGAAAGGTTCCGCCACGATCACGGGACCGAAGATTTCCTCACGCACCACCTTCATTTCCGGCCGCGTGTTGGTGATGATCGTCGGCTCGACGAAGTAACCCTTGTCCCCATGCCGCGCACCGCCAGTGAGGAAATTTGCGCCATCTTGTTTGCCGGACTCGATGTAACCCGTGACCCGCGTGAGCTGCTCCTGCGACACCAGCGGCCCCATCTGCGTGCCTGCATCAAGCCCGAAGCCCAATTTGATGTTCTTCGCCGCCGCCGCGATGCCCTGCGTGACTTCTTCGAAGATGTCCTGCTCCACAAACAACCGCGTCCCGGCCACGCAGCACTGGCCTTGATTGAAAAAGATGCCCTGAGCCGCGCCCGCGATCGCCGCTTCGATGCTCGGCGCGTCCTTGAAGATCACCTGCGGTGATTTGCCACCGAGTTCGAGGCTTACTTTTTTCAAATTCCCCGCTGCCGCCTTCAAAATCAGCTTCCCGACCTCGGTGGAGCCGGTGAAGGCCACTTTATCGACATCTGGATGCGCCGCGAGCGCCGCGCCCGCCGTCTCGCCGTAGCCCGTGACGATGTTCACCACGCCTTCCGGCACACCGGCCTCGATCATCAGTTCGCCGAGCCGCAGCGCGGTCAACGGGGTCTGTTCCGCTGGTTTCAAGACGATCGTGCAGCCCGCAGCGAGTGCCGGCGCCAGCTTCCAAGCAGCCATGAGCAGCGGAAAATTCCACGGAATGATCTGCCCCACCACGCCGACAGGTTCCTTCAGCGAATAAGCATGAAACTTCGCCCCCGGCGCATACGGCACGGACACATTGATCGTCTGTCCCGTGATCTTCGTGGCCCAGCCCGCCATGTAATGAAATGCGTCCGCCGACAGCGGCAGATCGACGTAACGCGCCTCGGTCAGCGTCTTGCCGTTGTCCAGCGCTTCCAATTCCGCCAGCTCATCGATGTGCTGCAGCATCAGATCGCCGATCTTCCACACGATGCGCCCGCGCTCCGAGGCAGTCATCGTCTTCCACGGTCCCGATTCAAACGCCTTTCGTGCCGCCTTGACTGCACGGTTGATGTCCTCCGCGTCACCTTCCGCGCAATGCGTCAGCACTTCGCCGGTCGCTGGATTGTAGCTGGGGAAGGTTTTGTCACTGGCCGATGGCACCCACTGACCGCCGATGAGGAGTTTGTTGGCCCGTTGGATGAAAGTGATGTTCGCGGCACAAAGAGGCAATGCGGACAATGTGGCGGAAGTATGGGCACTCATAATGAACTAAAACAGGATATAGGTAGTGCGCTTGTTTAAGACAAGGATTAAAAAACCAAGGAGCCAAATGAGTTGGCTGACCCACGAAATCATCACCTTGGAGCACTACTCACGGCTTTTGGCCGGATCATTTCAAAGCAGCATGCGCTTCACGCAGCAGGCTCTCTGTCGTGTCCCAGTCGATGCATGCATCGGTGATGGACTGGCCGCGTGTGAGTTGGTCGAGTGGCTGTGGAAATTTTTGACTGCCTCCGACGAGATTGCTCTCCAGCATCGCGCCGATGATGGCTTTCTGGCCGGCGGCGCGCTGGCGCACGATTTCGCGGAAGACATCGGGCATGCGGCGGTGGTCCTTGGCGCAGTTGCCGTGGCTGGCGTCGATCATGATCGCGGGCTTGAGCTTCGCGGCTTCAAGGCCGGCGATGGTCTCGTGTACATCGTCAGCTCCATAGTTCGGGCCACTTTCACCGCCGCGCAGGATGATGTGGCAGTCGGGATTGCCGCTCGTCGTCACGGCGGAGGCCACGCCGTCCTCACTCACGCCGAGAAAGGTCTGCGACTGCATCGCGGCTTTGATCGCGTTGATGGCGGGCATGATGTGCCCAAAGGTGCCGTTTTTGAATCCGAGCGGCATGGAGAGCCCGGAGGCCATCTGGCGGTGCGTTTGCGATTCCGTTGTGCGCGCTCCGATGGCGCTCCAACTGATCAAATCGGCGATGTACTGCGGCGTGATGGGATCGAGCAACTCCGTGGCGGTGGGCAGGCCGAGATCAAGCACGTCACGCAGGATTTTCCGAGCGAGGCGCAGGCCGTCGGGGATGTTGCAGGTGCCGTCGAGGTCGGGGTCCATGATGAGGCCCTTCCAGCCGACCGTGGTGCGCGGTTTTTCAAAATAGACGCGCATGACGATGCACAGCCGGTCCTTCAGCTCTTGCGCCAGCGCAGCGAGCTTCCGCGCATACTCCAAACCGGCCTCGGGATCGTGAATCGAGCACGGACCGAGCACGATGAGGAATCGCGAGTCATTGCCGAACAGGATGTCGCGGATGTCGCGGCGTGATTCGGCCACAAAGGCGGTTTGCGCCTCGGTAGGGGCGATTTCAACGACCATCGAGCGCGGCGACGGCAGCGCGATGTTGGAGGCGATATGGAGATTGGCGGTCTGGCTCATGGGCGATGGATTCTCAACCATGATTTCAAAAAGAGCGAGGATTTGAAAGTTGAATGTGTAAATGCTCAGAAGCACTCTCCCAACTCCATGAGTTCGCTATCACTAAACAGCAAATCACGAGCAGAACTGTTTTTCGAGGAGATCGTTTCAAAGGAGAAGCGTGCTTTTGCTTTCCTTGAAAAAATCGCTCAGCCAGAAGCAGCGACGGATGAAAATGAATGGAGAGAGTTTAAAGAGGCTAAACAGCTTACCGCTCCCTTGCCTGAGGATAAGAAGGCAGTGCGCGAAAAGAATGATGCGAATCTAAAGCAGATTTGGAGCAAGTGTTTAGGGGCCTTCACAAACTCGGGCGGAGGTGTGCTGATCTGGGGAATCAAGGCTCCAGATCGAAAAGCGGAAGGAGTATCGTTAGTGCATGATGCCCCACAGTTAGCTGAACGACTGATTCAATGGGCTACGGATGCTCTAGACCCTCCGTTGCGAGGTATCCGAGTTGAGGCGATTACCAAGTCTGCTTCAATAAAAGAGGGATTTGTGGTTTGCTTGGTTCCTGAGAGCGCGTTGAAACCGCATCGCTCCAGGTGGTCGGAGAATGAATTTTACCTCCGCCTACAAGATGGTTCCAAACCATGCCCGATGTCACTGCTTCGTAGTTTGTTTCATCCCAACCTGGCACCTCGCTTGGCGACCCGTTACATGCTCAAACTTGAGCCGCCACGAGAAGATAGGGTTTCTGTCTGTTTATCAGTTGCGGTGGAGAACACAGGTTCGATGACTGCGCATGAGTTGATTGTCCAAGCGCATTCGAAAAATTCGCTCAATTCACTCTTTGAGTTTTATCCAGAAAGAGCTCACGGCTGGGCGAAGGTTCCACATACAAATTGGAAGTTCGCAAGTCCCGAACCCCTCCACCCGGGCCAGTTAGTCAGGATTGGACGCTTTCAGGGATGGTCAGCAGGTATCTCACCACCAAGAGAACTGCGTGTCACGACCGTAATCTATGCTCGGAACATGGTTCCTCATGACTCATTTATCGAATTCACCGGTGACGAGCTTGATGAGGCATTCAGGTCAGGCAAAGAAATTCAGAGGCTCGGATCACTTGGTGATCGGTAGAGGTCACCAAACTGCCTCGTCCAAATAACACCGTCTGCCGCGCGCCCGCATCGTTGCCGGGTTTCCTCCTCGTCGAAGCGGGCATGCTGGCTGTCTTAGTGAGGTGGCTTGGGCACCGCTCTACCGGGGTTGTTGTGAGACGAGTTCTTCTTCAATCCTCAACCACCACCGGGTTCTTGGGCTTGAGCACAAAGTACAGCGCCACGCTGATCAAAATGATGGCTCCGGCGATGAGCGGGGCGGGGCGCTGGGCGTGGTCGGGGCTGCTGATGGCGCTTTCCACGCGGACGATGATGAGCATGGCGCAGACGAGCGCTCCAAAGATGGGGACGAGCAGCGGCGGCTCGAATCCGCCGCGTGGCTCGCCGGGACGGAGTTTGAGGACGACGAGCGAGATGTTCACGGCGGTGAAGACGATGAGCAGCAGCAGCACGGTGGACTCCGCGAGCTGCTTGACGCTGCCGCTGAGGATGAGCAGCGAAACGATGCCAAAGAGCACGAAGACAGCAATGTGCGGCGATTTGCGCACCGGATGGACCGTAGCGAGAACAGGCGGCAGCAGGCCCTGGCGGCTCATGCCGTAGAGCAGGCGTGAGCCCATGAGGTAATTCAGCAGTGCGGTGTTCGCGATGGCGAAGATGGTGATGCCGGCGAAGACCGGCTTGATGCCGGTGAACCACGGTGCGGCGCGGCGGGCCACTTCCATGAGCGGTGCGTCGCTTTTCGCGAGTTCCTGCCACGGCACGACGGACACGGCGGTGATGGCGACGGCCATGTAGATGCCGGTGGCGAGGATCATCGCGCTGATGAGGCCGAAGGGGACGTTTTTGGCCGGATTTTTGACTTCCTCGCTCACGTTGAGGATGTCCTCGAAACCAATGAAGGAGTAAAACGTGAGCACCGCGCCCTGCATGATGAGAGCAAAGGTGATGCCGGAGCCGACGCCGCCTGCCACAGTGTCACCGGGCGATTGAAAGTAATCTACGCTGCCCCAGTAGCGCACGCCAACGGCGATGATGAACAGCAGCCCGCTGGCCTCGATGACGGTGCAGAGGATGTTGAGCCACATGCTCTCGCGAATGCCACGATAGATGACGCAGCCGACGAGAAACACGACGCCGATGGACATGAGCTTGATGCTGGTGTCATCCAGGCTCCAGGTGAAGAGTTCTTTGACCTGGCCGATGATGGCCTGCGAGCCGGTGGCCATGCTGGTGAGACCGCTCATCATCACGGCGATGCCGATGACATAACTGAGCAGCGGTTTGCGCAGTCCGCGCTGCGTGACGTAGGCCGCGCCGCCGGCTTTCGCATAACGTCCGCCGACGCAGGCATACGAGAGGCCAGTGAGCATCGCGCCGATCATCGCCATGAGGAAGGCGAGCCACATGGCATTGCCAAGACCACCCGCCGCCTTGCCAATGAGGGCGTAAATGCCCGCGCCAAGCATCGAGCCGAGGCCGTAAAACATGATCTGCCAGCCGCCGATGGATTGAACGAGGGCCGGTTGCGAGGAGGGTTTGTCAGGCATGACTCGCTACTAGCCGAGATCGTGCCGTGCTGGAAGGTAAAAAAGCAGCCGCCCGCATCCCCTGTTTTGGCGAGGCGGGCGGCGCTGGAGTTTTTTGAGAAGCGCTGGTTTACAGCACGGGAATCTGGCGCGGTTTCGCGACTTCCTTGAGCGGCAGGCGCAGGGTGAGCACGCCGTCTTCGAGCTTCGCGGTCATCTTGTCCTCTTCCACCGGCGTGTTGAGACGCAGGCGGAGCAGGTAGCTGAGCGGTGACAGCTCGCGATGGAGGGCTTTCATACCTTCCGGCACGGTGGTGTTGCGCTCGCCACGAACGGTGAGGATGTTGTCCTCAAGGTCGAGCTTCACGCCGCTTTTCGGCACGCCGGGCATTTCGACGCGGACTTCGTAGGCCTCGGCGTTGCCGTTGACGTTGTAGAGCGGCTTGCGCAGCGATTCGGTGACGCCGGAGGTGGCGGGAGCGGAGGTGCGGGGGGAGCAGGTGGTGTTCATGGTGTTGTAAGATGGAGTGGTGGAGTTTTGGAAAATTGGAGTGATGAGCGGGAGCAGTACTCCAGCGCTCCATCACTCCAGGTTGGTTCAGTTCAGGGCGATGGTGCGGGGTTTGCTGTGCTCGGCCTTCGGCAGGGTCACGCGCAGGATGCCGTCTTCGAGTTTCGCGGCGATGGCTTCGATATTGACGCCATCGGGCACGGACACGGAGCGCGTGAGGCTGTAGGAGCTTTCGTTGTCGCCGTCTTTCTCACGCTTCTCGGCGGAGACGGTGAGCAGGCCGTTGTTCAGCTCGATTTTGACATCCTCCTTCTTCACGCCGGGCAGCTCAAAGCTGGCGAAGTAGTTGTCCTTGTCCTCATGCACATCGACGGCCAGGCGATCGCCGGTCACGCCGGGGAAGACTTCGCCAAGGTTGTTGATGAATTGACCCAGCGACGGCAGTCCGGCAAACGGATGGCGGAACCATTCTTCGAAGTCGGAGACACGGCCGAGGCTGGAGGGGTTGGTGCGGATGAGTTTCATGGCTTGGATGAGTTTGGTTTGAGTTTTGGGGTTGGAATGGTGTTCCGCCCCTACTCATGCATCAGCCGTGCCAGACCATGCCAGTCGAGCTGGAAGCCTTGATTTTACGAGGCTCCAGCGTGATTGACCTGGTCCGTCACCGGTGAAGAGCGGTGACGATTTGTGCCAAAAATGGCCGGTTTACGGCACAACATTGTGCCATTTTTGCCAAAGTGTTCTGCACAGTCCTCTGTGCGGCGCATGGTAGTCTCTCGGTTTTGCTAAACGGGAAAAACTCTCGCAGGGAATCCGTGCCTTGCGCTTTGCAGACATTCGGCATGATGAGACATGGCGGAGCGCCGCACAGAGGATTGCCTGCGGCGCGCTTCGCGAAGTGCGGACCACTTTATTCGGCCAGAGCCGCCGCCTTGGCCGCCCGCTTCTTCATGCGGATATTCAACATCTCGACGAAGATGGAGAAGGCCATGGCGAAATAGACGTAGCCCTTCTCGAAGTGAACGTGGAAACCCTCGGCGATCAGCGTGGTGCCGATGAGCAGCAGGAAAGAAAGCGCCAGCATCTTCACCGTGGGATGCTCGCTGATGAAGTCGCTCACCGAGCCTGCGAAGACCATCATGAAGCCGACAGAGATCATCACCGCGATCACCATGACCATGATGTCGTCCGCCATGCCCACGGCGGTGATGACGGAGTCGAGCGAGAAGACGATGTCGAGGATCGCGATCTGCATAAGGATGGCTCCCAGCGCGGCACGGGCTTTGGTGGTCTTTTCCACTTCAGTATGACCTTCCACCTTGTGATGGATTTCGACCGTCGCTTTGTACAGCAGGAACAAGCCACCGAGGATCAGGATCAAGTCCTTGCCAGAAATCTGATGCCCAAACAAGCCGAACAACGGATTCTTGAGCTGCATGACCCACGAAATCGAGAGCAGCAGCAGGATGCGTGTGATCATCGCGAAAGCGAGGCCCAGGAAGCGGGCGCGCGGCCGTTCCGGCGGCGGCAGCTTGTCCACGAGGATCGAGATGAACACGATGTTGTCGATCCCCAGCACGATCTCCATCACGGTGAGCGTGAGCAAGGCAATCCAGGCCTCCGGGCTGTTGATCCAGGAGAAGTCGAAGAAATTGACGGCGAGCAGGGGGGTGAGGGCGAGTTCCATGAGCGCGCGGAGCGTAGCGGAAAATGCCGAATCGGCAAATGCCGGTGAAATGATCTCGCAAACGGGCGTACAGCCCTAAACCACCATGAATCGCCGCCACTTCCTTCAAACCTCCACCGGAGCCGCTCTCACCTCCTGTTCCACCCTCACCAGCGAACCAGACGCTCTCATCATCGACACGCATCAGCATCTCTGGGACAGGCGCGATTTGAATCTCCCCTGGCTCGGTGGAGCACCGGAAGTGCTGCAGCATGATTATGTCACTGCCGACTACTTGAAGGCCACCGCAGGCCTGAACGTGAAGGCGATCTACATGGAGGTCGATGTGGCTCCGAGTGATCACATCAAGGAAGCCGACGGCATCGTGGCCCAATGTAGAGCTGCAAACACGCCCACCATCGCCGCGACCATCGGTGGTCGGCCTGCCTCGGCGGAGTTTGAGGGCTATGTGAAACGCTTCGCGGGCAACGGCATCGTCAAAGGCCTGCGCCAGGTGCTTCACGGCGGCTCCACGCCTCCGGGCTTCTGTTTGAGCAACGAATTCGTGCGCGGTGTGCGCACGCTCGGTAAACACGGCCTCAATTTCGAACTCACCATGCGTCCCACCGAGCTGAAAGACAGCGTGAAACTCATCCAGCAGTGCCCCGAAACACGATTCGTGCTCGACCACTGCGGCAACGGCGATCCGAAGGCTTTCAATCCCAAGCTCGGCCCCGGTTTGAAGCGAAGCTGCACCGCCGATGAATGGAAACGCGGCATTGATGCCGTCGCCGCGCAGCCCGGCGTCATGTGCAAGATCAGCGGCATCGTCGCCTTCGTCCCTCCCGGTAAATGGCACGCCGAAGACCTCGCCCCGGTGGTGAACCACTGCCTCGACGCTTTCGGCGCGGACCGCGTCTTCTTCGGCGGCGACTGGCCGGTATGTCTGCTCGGCAGCCCGGTGCGCGGTTGGGTGAATGCGTTGAAACAGATCGTTTCGTCCCGACCTGTCAGCGAGCAGCGGAAGCTGTGGAGCGGGAATGCGATCAAATTCTATGGGCTGAAAGTGTAGCCAGCTTAATCCGCCGCTGGATGCGCGTGCATCGCGGCGAGTACTTCCAGCTCGTGGATGGACCAGTACAGGCGCATCACCTCGCCGGTGTCGGTGATGCGGATGAACTTCGCCTTCACGGGTTTTGGCAGCAGGAATTCGGTGACGTTGGTCTCGCTTTTGCCTTCGAGCACAGGTTTGTCCCACTCGATACCGTTCAGCGAAACTTCGATCTTCCAGCCGCGCGGCCAGTCGTTGCGCGATTTGGCGGTATCGAGCACGAGACCGGCGATTTCGGTGGCCGCAGGCAGTTCGATCTGCACCCACATGCCGGGCCTCTGCGACATGCCCGAGTCCCAGCGTGACGCGAGATCGCCATCGATGGCATGCTTCAAATTTTTGTCGTTGTGGCTGGAGGTGAGCTTCCAGTCTTTGCGATTCGTCAGCGATTGCGGGTAGAGCTGTTGCAGCTCCTCAATGGTCCAGGGCGTGATGCGCTTGGACAAATCTTTGCGCAGTTTCGCGACATCTTTCTTCTCCACGAATTTGCCGCTGTTGCCAAAGGCCCTGCGGATGTAGCTGGCCACGTCGGCGATCCATTGGTCGTCATTCGTCGCCATCGTGACCATCTGCGCCTCGTAGGTCTTGCCGTTGATGGGACCGGAAAGTCCGTTGAGCATGACACGGATGATCGCATCGCCCTGCACAACGGTTTTCGATCCGGCGAGCGGTGGAGCGAGCGTGGCACCTTCACGGCCAGCAATCGGCATGCCGCTGCCGTCAAAGCCGTGGCAGGCAAAGCAGAGCGAGCGGAAGATTTCCTGGCCGCGTTCGAGCTGCTTCTTCTGATCGTTGCTGAACTTGCCCGCGATCTTCGGGTCTTCGACGAGCAACTGCGCGCCTATCTCGCGCACTCCGACGCTGGTCGAAGTCAGCAGCGTGCTCTGCGCTTCGAGCTTCCAGTTCGGCCAGTTGAAATGGCGGGCGGTGAAGAGGGTTTGCAGCACCACGGTCGGGTCTTTGTCGGTCTTGAGTGCTTTGACATCGGCGATCAGGCTCGTGTCGTTCTTTTTAATCAGCGACTCGGCGACGCGGATCGCATTGGCGCGGAGTTGCGGATGCTCATCCTTCATCGCGGTGCGGATGATGTCGGGGGTGAGCGAGTCGAGACCTTCCAGGGTCCAAAGCGCATGCAGGCGCGCGAGATGATTTTCTTTTTTTGCCGACATCTCCATGAGTGCAGGGACAACTGACTTGTCGCCTTTGACGATGATCATGCGCTGCGCGGTGTCGCGCCAGAAGCCGTTCGGATGCGTGAGATGCGCAACGAGCTGCGCAGGCGTTTCGCCGATCATTTTCGGCTGCGGGCCGGGTTTGAAGTCTTTGTGAACGAGACGCCACACGCGGCCATGACCAGTCACATGTTGCATGCCTGTGGGCTCGATGGCACCGCGCAGAAAGCTGCCCGGCTTCACCCAGTTGCCTTCCTGAATGATGCCGCGATAGGCATCGACAATGTAGAGGCAGCCGTCGGGGCCGGTGGTCATGTTCAGTGGGCGGAAGTTCGGATCGCTGCTGCGGATGAACTCGCTCATCTGCTCCTCATACGGGTTCGCGACGGTGGTGATGCCGTCTTTGACTTCGACGGTGGCACGGCGGATCAAACGGCCCACGGGCTCGGGCAGGAAGACATTGCCGTAGAGTTCCTTCGGCAGGCGGTCACCGCGATAGATGGTTTGGCCAGCGCAGCCGGTGAAGTGGTTCAAACGCAGGTCGGTCGGCGAATGGAAGCGTCCGGTGCCGCCTTGGAAATCGCCGAGCGCGACGATGGGCCACACGGTGTCGAACTTCTCGCTCTTCTGCTGCTTCACATTGATCGCGGCATAAAGGATTGGCGCTTGGTAATTCCACAGGCCTTTCTCGCCACCGGCATTGCTCCACCACATCTTGCCGTAGTCGTCTTGAGCGAGGCCCCACTGGCCGCCATTTGGCGCGGTGTTTTCTTTGAGCGGTGCCTCCTTGCCATTCCAGCGCAGGCGGTAGCCGTTGTAGGTGGTGTAAATCCAGTTATCCAGACCCCAAACGAGACCGCTCGGCTGGTGCTCCATGTTGCCACCACGCGGTCCGCCGACATACCATGGCGTTTGTTCATCAGCCACGCCGTCGCCATTCGCATCGCGATGCAGCGTGATGTCATTCGTGTTCGTGATGCCGACCAGCACACGGTCATCCAGCGGCAGCACCATGCGGGGCAGCAAAATGTTATCGAGATAGACGCTGTGCTTGTCGAACACGCCGTCGCCCTTCGTCGATTCGTGCAGCGAGATGCGGCTCTTCGGCGTCAGCTCGTCCGTGCCGTCGATGTCCTGCATGTAGGTGCGCATTTCGACGACGTACATTTTGCCGTCGCCATCGAACGCGATCGCCATCGCCTCCTTGATCAGCGGATCGCTAAGCACCAGCTCCAGCGAATAGCCGTCTGGCAACTGGATCGTCTTCAACTCTTCCTCCGGCGTCTTGGCCTGGATGGGGAAGGTGTAAGTGGGGCTCGTTTGAGCGAATGCAGCAACACTCGTGAGCGCGATGAGGGAAAGAAGGCGAAGGGTCATTTTGGGGACGCAGGAGTCGTGGGGAGGCGCGGAAGTCTTGCAACGAGATCTCTTCATTCCAAGTGAGGTTCTGGAGGTGAGGCGCGGAGGAAGGCAAGCCAGTGCCGCAAGCTGTTGGCCGCCGACGTGTCAGGCAGCGCGGCTTCATCGAGCGTGAGCGTCATTTCCCAGCCATGCGGATGCTGGACGGCGGCCGCACCCAGGCTGCTCCACCAAGTGATCATGACATGATTGGCATCCAGCACATGCGCCACGAATTGCCGGATGCCGGTGGCTAATGCATGTTCCCACAAGGCGGCCAGCAGAATGGTGCCAGCTCCCTGGCCCTGAAACTCATCCGCCACCGTGAAGGAAACCTCCGCCATGCTCACATCCTCACCGGATCGCCAGAAAGAGCCGCCGCCCACGCCGGGAACATCGTCGTTGTCTTGAATGACGATGATCCAGCTCGCATGCTGGCCCTGATCTTCCGCACAGAGCTTGTCGATGAAGGTCGGATTGACACCGCGAAAGCGCGTCCAGAACCTGAAGTAAGTGGATTCAGGCGAGAGCCGCTTGAAGGCATCAATGATCCGCTCCCGGTCATCCGGTAGCAGCGGGCGCAGGATCACAGGAAGCCCATCGCGAAGACACAGTTGATAATGGGACAACAAAGAAGGCATGGGCTGGTTTGAACCGAAGAAGGGACCAAATCGGCAGCGGATCAAGCGCGGGCGCGGCAATCGGATTTGTGAGAAGGCACATCCTTGGCTAGCCTGCGCACATGCCCCCACCACGAAACACCACCAAAGCCGAAGTCCTGCGCGGACTTGTGGACCGCGTGGTGTTTCACAACGAGGACAACGGCTTCTGCATCCTCAAAGTCGTGCCACAGGGCAGAAACGATGTCGTCAGCTTGATCGGGAAAGCACCGCGAGTGGTGGCGGGCGAGGAATTCGAGGCACGGGGCGTGTGGGAGCCGAATCGCGATTTCGGACCGCAGTTCAAGGCGGATGAGTTGAGCTTGAAGCGGCCGGATTCGCTCGCGGGGATCGAGCGCTACCTCGGCAGCGGCTTGATCGAGGGTATCGGGCCAAAGTATGCGAAGCGGATGGTGGAGAAGTTCGGACCGAAGGTCTTCGACATCATCGAGAACGAATCGAAGAAGCTCGAAGACGTCGAGGGTGTGGGCAAGAAGCGCCGCATCGAGATCCGCGAGTCGTGGATGAAGCAGAAGTCGATTCACGGCATCATGCTATTCCTGCATCAGCACGGCATCAGCTCCTCGCGAGCGCTGAGGATCTACAAAACGTATGGCGACGAAGCGCAGACGGTGTTGAAGGAGAATCCGTATCGGCTGGCGCAGGACATTCGCGGCATCGGCTTCAAGACGGCGGATGACATCGCCTATCAGCTCGGCGTGGCCGAGGATGCGCCGGAGCGCATCAAGGCTGGCATTTTGCATGTGCTCGAAACGGCGGCGGGGAACGGCCACTGCTGCTTCCCGGAGGCCAAGGTGGTCGAAAAAGCGGCTGAGTTGCTCGGCGTGGAAGCATTGATTGCTCCGCAAGTCGAAGCGCTGATCACAAGCGATCAGATCGAGCGTCACGGTGAGTTCTTGTATTTGCCGTATCTGCGTGCGGCGGAGCAAAGCATCGCCGCGAGCGTGAAATCACTCGCTGCATTGCCAGCGGCGTATCCGGTCATCGACGAGGACGCAGCGCTGGCGTGGGTGATGAAGAAAACGGGCAAAGAACTGGCCGAAAGCCAGCAGCGGGCCGTGCGCGAGGCCTTGCGGCAACGCCTGCTCATCATCACCGGCGGACCCGGCGTGGGGAAGACCACCATTCTGCGCAGCATCCTGCTCATACTGCAAAGCAAGCAGGTCAAACTCGTGCTCGCAGCTCCCACCGGCCGTGCGGCGAAGCGTCTGACCGAAAGCACCGGCCTGGAGGCCAAAACGCTGCATCGCCTGCTCGAATTCCAAGGCGATGGACAATGGGGCCGGCATCGCGGCAAGCCGCTCGTGGGTGATTTGTTCGTGATCGACGAGGCGTCGATGATCGACGCGCCACTGATGGCCCAACTGCTCTCCGCCTTGCCTCAGGGCGCGCATCTGCTCATCGTCGGCGATGCGGATCAGCTCCCGTCCGTTGGCCCTGGCATGGTGCTGCACGATTTGATCGTCAGTGGAGCCGCTCCATGCGTGAAGCTCACGGAAATCTTCCGCCAAGCCGCCAGCAGTCGCATCATCACCAGCGCGCATGCGATCAACCGCGGCCAGGTGCCCGATTTGAAACCCTCAAGCCGCAGCGACTTCTTTTTCCTCGAAGCCACCGAGCCGGAAGAGATCAAGCACACGCTGGTGGAACTGGCGCATACGCGTTTGGCCGCCAAGTATGGCTTCGATCCGATTCGCGACATCCAGGTGCTCACGCCGATGAACCGCAACCTGCTCGGCACGATCTCGCTTAACGCATCCCTGCAACTCGCGCTCAATCCGCCGAACGAGCTGAAATTCGAGATCGAGCGTTTTGGCGTGACCTTCCGCGTCGGTGACAAGGTTATCCAGACGCACAACAACTACGACAAGGAAGTCTTCAACGGCGACATCGGCCATATCGTCGCGATGGATGCCGACCCCGTTAAAATTCATGTTCGTTACGATGCGGATCGCCTTGTCGAATACGAACCCGGCGAACTCGACGAACTCCAGCCCGCCTATGCGCTGACCATTCACAAAAGCCAGGGCAGCGAGTTCCCCTGCGTCATCATTCCCGTCAGCACGCAGCATTACGTGCTGCTGGAGCGCAGCCTGATCTACACCGCCGTCACGCGTGCGAAGAAGCTGTGCGTGCTCGTCGGCGATGAGCGGGCGCTGTCGCTCGCCGTGAGCAAGCAGGAGAGCCGGAAGCGCTTCACCGGGCTGCGTGGAATGCTCTGAACAAACGGCTCTCAAAGCAACGTAGGTTTGAGGCTCACAACCCAACCTACCGAATCATGCCCACTTCACGCCGCTCCTTTCTGAAGAATTCATCCCTGGCCTCTGCCGCCGTCGCGTTTCCCGCGTTCGTGCGTGGCCAGAACCTCAACAGCAAACTGCAGGTGGCCTGCGTGGGCGTGAACGGCATGGGCTACAGCGATCTGCACAACGTCGGATCGCATGCGGCGGTGAAGTTTGTGGGCTTCTGCGATGTGGACGCGAACCGGTTCGACAAGGCGGACAAGGAGTTTCCGGGCGTGAAGCATTTCTCCGACTACCGCGAGATGTTCAGCACGCTGGGTGATGGGTTTGATGCGGTGACGGTGGGCATTCCCGATCACATGCATGCGCCGGTCGCCGTGGCGGCGATGCAGCGTGGGAAGCATGTCTATTGTCAGAAGCCGCTGGCGCACACGGTGTGGGAGGCTCGGCAGATGCGCCTGTGGGCGGAGAAGAAGAATCTCACGACGCAGATGGGGAATCAGATCCACTCGGCCATCGAGTACCGCATGGGCACGCGTTTGATCAAAGAAGGCGCGATCGGCAAGATCAAGGAAGTGTACTCGTGGGTCGGCGTGACCGGCAATGAGCGGACGCGCATGTTCCAGCCGCCGCCATCGTCTCCGGTGCCGGCGAATCTGAACTGGGACCTGTGGATCGGTGCCGCGCCGATGCGCGAGTATGCGCAGGCCTATCACCCGTTCATCTGGCGTGACTGGCAGGACTTTGGCGGCGGCGGGTTGGGCGACTTCGGCTGCCACATCATGGACCCTGTCTTCACCGCGCTCGATTTGACCGCGCCGATCAGCGTTCAGGCAAAGAACAGCGGCATCAACGACCAGATCTGGCCCACGCATGAGACGATTCACTACGTCTTCCCCGGCACTGAGTACACGGCGGGCAAGACGATGAAGCTGACGTGGATGGACGGCGGCCTGAAGCCGAGCTACAAGCTGGCGCAGATGCCTGGTGACATTGATCTGCCCAGCAGCGGCTCGATTTTCATCGGCGAAGGCGGTACGATGGTGCTCGCGCATGTGGCGGGGCCCCGGCTGTATCCGCTCGACAAATTCACCGGCTTCAAATACCCGAAAGAGGAGGCCCGCAGCCACTGGCACACCTGGGTGGACGCCTGCCTCGCGAGCAAGAAGACCAGTGACGGCTTCCACTACGCCGGTCCGCTCGCCGAAACCGTGCAGCTCGGCAACGTGGCCACTCGTCTGGCGATTCCGAAGATCGATCCGGTCACGGGACGCATGGAGGAGGCGAACAAGGTGCTGGAATGGGACGCGGCAAACCTGCGCTTCCCGAATGCGCCGGAGGCCGACGCGTTGCTGACAAAGACCTATCGTAAGGGCTTCGAAGTCGCGGCGGCATAAAACGACCGGGTTTCGCAATTTCAAAAAAAACTGCGCGCCGAGCTGTGAAGTTCGGCGCGCATTTTTTTCGATGCACAATCGAGCGACTGGCGTAGTTATTGCGTCAGACATCGCATGCCTTCGGAAAACAAAAACGAATCATCGCCTTCTCTCAGTGGCAATTTGCTGCTCGCTTCACCGGCGATGCGTGATGCGAACTTCGCGCGCTGCGTGGTCTTCATGGCGGCGCACAATGCGAAGGACGGTGCCTTTGGTTACATCCTGAACCGCCCGCTGGAGCAGCGTGTGGCCGACCTGCTGCCGGACCAGGATCTCGGTGCCCTCGGCGAGGTGCCGGTGTTCATGGGCGGCCCGGTGGCGACGGACAAGCTGGCCTTTGCCGCGCTACAGTGGAACAAGCGCCGCCGCACGCTGCGCTGTCAGACGCACCTGTCCGTGGCCGATGCGCTGCATGCACTGAGCCTGGGTCACGATGTGCGCGGCTTCGTCGGCTACTCCGGCTGGAGCGGCGGTCAGCTTGAAAACGAGCTCGAGCTGCGCTCGTGGATCACCACCAGCGCACGTCCGCTTGTCCTCACCGTCGAAAAACCCGCCAAAATGTGGGGTGCCATTCTCGAAGACATGGGGCCGATTTATAAAGTGATGGCCGGCATGCCCGAGGACGTGGGGCTGAACTGAGGTCCGCCTACTTCGTGAACTCCTTATCGATGGCATCGAGATACTTTGAGATCGGATCGGTGCGTGGCGGGAGTTCTTTTTGGATGATGGCGGGAAGTTCGAGGAAGTCGTCGAACTTGCCGGAGAGGCGGCCGTTTTCGCTGGCTTCGAACCAGTCGAGGTAATCGCGCACGGCGATGGATTTCTGATACGCGACGAGGGCAAACGCATGCAGCGTGGCGAGGCGCTTCTCCATGTCCTTGGTTTTTCCTGCCTGCAGGTCAACCACAGCGGCGAGATAACCGGTGACGACAGGACGGAACAGCACGCTGACGCGCAGTTCTAGCGCCCGGAGAGAGGCGACGTTGTAGTTGAGGATTTGGACGCGATCCGGGCGCTTGAGGATGTGCTGGTATTCCTCCAGTGGCAGAACCACAGGTACCAAGCCGGATTTGGCGGCGGATGTGAGCGGGGCGGCACCGGTGGCGGGTTTGATCAGTTCCGCCGGAACGGGTTTGGCGTTCGGATTATTGGTGCGAGGCGTGCCGGAGGGAGCCGTTGACGGTTTGGAGGTCGATTTGGAGTTGGGATTGCTCGTGCGCGGCTTGCTATCCTGTTTGGCAGCAGCCTTCCGGGGTGTTTCCTCCTTTTTCTCTTCGTCCGGCTTGGGTTTGCGTTTGCGGAAATCAAACAGCGGTTCTGCGGTCATGCGTGGCGCCGCAGGAGCAAGCCATTGCCAGGCATCAGCGAGCGCCGGCGAAATGAGGCGGGCAACATCGAGAGAGGCAGACGGTGCGCCGGGTGCCTGCGCATCTTTGACAGGCAGATCCTCCTTTTTCGGCTCTTCGTCTTTGCTGCCACCGCGGAACCAGTTCAGCGGATTGAGCAGGGAGGGTTTCTTTTCTTCCTTGGCCCCCAGTTCGTCTGCTGCTGCGGTCTTGGGTTTTTCGACTTCAGCGGCCTTGGGTTTGTCTGTTTCCTTCTTCTCGTCGGAACCGGCGCCAAAGAGACGCCCAAAGAATCCCGGCTTCTTTTCCGCATCGTGGGCAGCCTCATTCGCGACAGGCGTTTCAGCGGTTTTGGACTCGTCCTCATCGGGATCGCCGAGGAAAAGCAGACGTCGCCACAGGCTGCGTTTCGGTTTTTCATCGCTCGCATCTTCTGCTTCGCCGACTTTGGGTTCGGCCGTGTCCTTGGATTTCGGTTTGGGCGGATCGTCTGTGACTGATGGCTGCAGCGGCCTTGGTTCACTCGACGCAACGACCAGAGGTGTGGGAAGGACAAACGGACGCGGTTTCACGTTCTTCGGCACCTCGTCGGGTTTTGCCTCGTAGCGAATGGTGATGGCGCCTTCGATGGCCTTGAGGCTCTCGACGGCGGTGAACGGCTCGGCGATGCCAGGTTTGGAGAGCGTGGCAAGCTGGAGCGACCACCATTTGTTCAAACTCGAAGCCGAGGCGGCGAAATTTGGAAACGCGGCGCTGAGCAGCTCGCGCTCGGAACGTGGATCGCTGGCAAGTGCGTTGAGGAATTTGTTGAAGCGCTGAGAGCCGTCCGGCTGATCGACAAGTGCGAGCACCAGGGCGCAGCAGGAGGTTTCGTAGATGGTGCGGGAGAGGCCGTCCATCTCGACCGGAGAGGCCTCGATGATCTCCTCGATGCCGTAGATTTTGCCGCTGCGGAAGATGGTGGAAAACAGGGCGCTGGGACGGGCGCTGGCGCGGTAGTCCATCGCGTGCAGCACACCGGTCATGATCCAGTCCGGGAGCAGCAGGCGCCCTTCGGGCGTGGTGATTTTTTGATGATTGCGCAGGATGCGTTCGGCGAGGAGGGCGCGCGCAACTTCCTTGCGTAAGTCCGTCTCTTTGAGACCGGGACGTTCGTTGATCGTGACTTGCACATGAAATCCGCCGTGCGTGAGTTCGGTGATGGCGGTGGAAATCGGCGGGCCCTTCGATTTGGTGGCTTCTTCGCCTGTGTTGAGCAGCACGACGACGGGAAGCACCCATGGCTCCTTGTCATGAAGCACCTTGCGCAGCTCCTGCGAAATCTCCTCGCAGCGTGTGGACATGGCACTGCGAGTCTGAAACACCTTCCCATGCACGATGAACTGTCCTGTGGTGCTGGTGGAGCTGGTGATGGGGATTTTATCCGAAGGAGCTGCCGATCGCGGCACCTGATTGGCCGCAGGCTGCGTGACGGCTTCGAGCACCTGCATCTTGCTGGCGGCATTGCCAGCAGGCGGCGGCACGACTGCCTTCGCCGGTTCTGTAGGCGGGGTGGATGGTGCCGCAGGCTTGGCAGGCGCGTTGCCCTGCAACTGGCCTGGCAGCGGTGGTGGCGTGAAAGTTTTTGGTGCCTCGATGGCCGCAGCGGCCGCTTTCTGCTCCTTGGTGAGCTGCGGGAAGGGCGGCGCGGGCGTCTGCGCCGTGGCAAACAGTGTGGCGCAGATGAACGCGATCACGACCGCCTGGACGAATGGAAGATGACGAATCATGCGGAAGGGAAGCGGGGATCGAGCACGAGTTTGTCCTTGGCGATGGTGATTCGGGTCATCTGGAACAGCGCCCGAATCTCAGGGTCGAGCGCCTCCGCCACCGCACGCAAAGATGGATACAGCGGGCGCATCATGCCGCGCGGCATGCCAAGATGACCATAGGCACCGTGCAACAGCTCGACGTGGAAGTTGTCCGCATCACGGCTGATGGCGAGATCGACGCTGGCGGTGCGCGTGTGGCCTTTGAGCTTCCACACCAGGAAAAGTCGTGCGCTGTCCGGCTCCAAGTCAATGCGCGCTCCATCAAAGGCCACCCAGTCACCAAACACGTTCGCGACCTTGCCCGCAAGCGTCGTGGTAAGATGACGGTTCACCTCGGCCTCGCTGATTTCCATCACCGCCGCGCGCTTGATCGCCGTCTGGCGCAGCATGTCGAGCATGTCATCGGCCTTGGCAGCGCTAGGCGGGGGTGTGTTGGGCAGTTCGGCAGGACGATGCGCCACCCAAGCTGCACCCGCCAGCGCACTGACCAAAAGCAACCGCAGCGTCTGAAGCAGGTGGTGAGTCACGGCGGCAGGAGGTGTGTGTGAAGGCAGAATCAGGCCGCCGTGCTTGTTTTCGCAGGCGCGGGTGCAGGACTGGCAGGCGCAGGCGTGCTGGGAGCGGCCGGTGTGCTTGTAGATGAAGCTGAGCCTTCAGAATCTTTCTTCGCACCGGCTTTGTAGGAATCGCTGCGGTAGTCAGTGATGTAGAAGCCGGAGCCTTTGAAGATCAAACCGGCACCGAGGCCGATCTTGCGCTTGATCGGACCGGGACAGCCCTCCTGCGGGCAGTCGGTGAGATGCGCGTCCTTCATGGACTGCTTGGCTTCAAATTGGTGGCCACACGTCTGGCATTCGTAATCGTAGGTGGGCATGGTTCTGGAAAAAGTGCGCGGGGGGTTTCTGGGATCGCGCAACGGGGTGGTGATTATGCCGTGCTGCACCCTCTGCTGCAAAAGGATTTTCCCCGGCTCAGCTTTTGGAAGATGTAATCAGTCCTCGACACCATGGTGGGAGGAGATGTATTATTCGTTCATGGCAGCCACGCTGTTCCAGGAAACCGTCTTCCTGACGAATCTTTACGCCACTCCTGCGGACTGGCAGCGTGATTTGTTTTATTCCGTGGTGCGTGCCGGGCACCTGAAGGCTGGCTTTGAGCATCGCATCGAGCGCGAGACCTATCCGGGCCACGAGCTGATTCTCTGCCTCAAGGGCCGTGGCTGGGTGCAAGTGGGCGGCAAACGGCACGAGGTCGGCCCTGGTGGCCTCGTTTGGGTAAACTGCCACCACCCGCACCTCTACGGGGCGCACAATCGTGATCCGTGGGAGCTTTACTGGATGCGGATTGAAGGCCGTTCGCTCGACCGTATCGCCGAGCTGCTGCAAGTGCGCTCGCAGCCTGTGCTCGAAGGCATCAACGAGCAGGCCGTCATGCGCGAGTTCCAAAATGCGTTTCAATACATGAGCGGCACGCGTCCGAGCGATGCCGCGCTCGCCAGCGCCGCCGTGGCCGCCATCATCGGCCTCGCCTTCCACGTGCGCCTTTCCGAACCAGGTCTCGTGCAGCCAGAGCTGCCACAGGCCGTATCCAAGGCGCTCGAACGCATGCGCCTCTACTTCCATCTGCCCATGCGCGTGTCCGAGTTGGCGAACCTCAGCGGCATGAGCGAGAGCCACTTCAGCCGCCAGTTCAAAGCCGCCATCGGCACCAGCCCCATCGACTGGCTGCGGCGGGAGCGCATCAATCAGGCAAAGCGCCGCCTCATCGAATCCGACGATCCCGTCAAAGAAATCGCCCGCCAGGTCGGCTATCACGACCAGTTCTTCTTTTCCAAGGATTTCAAGAAGATGACCAAGCTCACGCCCACGCAGTTCCGCGAGCAGGAGCGGCAGCCCTAGCCCCGCTTGCGGCGGTGATTTGAGATTTGAAATGCCAAATTTCAAATCCACCGCCACTATCACAGCCCCCATGAGCACCGCCAGCACACCCCAGGCACTCCTCGGCATGAAGCCGGAGGAAATCGCCGATGTGTTCGCGGAACTCGGCCAGCCCGCGTTTCGTGCGAAACAGCTCGTGGAGTGGGTTTTCGCCAAACGCGCCGCCAGTTTCGATGAAATGACGAACCTGCCGAAAGCGACGCGCGAGGCGCTCGCCACACGTTTCGTCACACGCTCGCTCAGCATCGCCAAAATCACCGGCTCCGCCGACACGACGCGCAAATTCCTCCTCAAGCTGCATGACGGCCGCTACGTCGAAACCGTGCTCATTCCGGCCAATCCCGCGCTCTATGGCGGCAAATCCGACCGCCGTACACTCTGCGTCTCCAGCCAGGTCGGCTGCGCTTACGACTGCAAATTCTGCGCCAGCGGTCTCGCCGGCTTCGCGCGCAATCTCACCGCCGGCGAAATCGTCGAGCAGATCGTGCAGGTCGAGGCCTATGCGGGCGAACGCGTGGACAACCTCGTCTTCATGGGCATGGGCGAGCCGCTCGCGAACTACTCGAACGTCACGAAGGCCATTGAGATCCTCAACGCCGACTGGGGTGTCGGCATCGGCGCGCGCCACATGACCGTCAGCACGAGCGGCTTGGCACCTCAGATCAAAAAACTCGCCGATTTCCCACTGCAAATCCGCCTCGCCATCTCCCTTCACGGCGCCACCGACGAGGTGCGCGAGAAAATCATGCCCGTGAACCGCAAGCACAACCTCGCCGAGTTGTTCGAGGCGCTCGACTACTGGAATCAAAAGCGGAAGCAGTTCCTCACCTTCGAGTTCATCCTCATCTCCGATGTGAATGACAGCATGCAACAAGCCCATGCGCTCGCCAAACGCGCCCGTGCTGCCAATGCGAAGGTCAATCTCATCCCCTACAACACCGTCGATGGCCTGGAGTGGGCACGCCCCAGCGAAGAACGTCAGGACGCCTTTCTCGCCGTACTCACGAATGCCGGTGTCACCGCCACACTGCGCCGCGAAAAAGGCCATGACATCGCCGCTGCCTGCGGACAGCTCCGTTTGAAGCAGGAAACCGAGCTCGGCATCATCGAATCGCCGATTCCGGAGAAACGGATCACGATTGGCGCGGGAACCTGAACGCGCTCATCGTGCGCGGGCAGGCTTCCTGACAGTGACGACGCGTTTCACGGGCCGCTTGAGCTTGGGAGCCGGTGATGGCACCGGTTTGATCTCCGCATGGGCCTCACGCAGCACGCGCAGCTCTTTTTCGACTTCGGCCAGACGTTTCGACGTGGCCTCCAGCTTCCGCACAACGAGGCGGGCGACGAATTCGTAAAGAGCGGCGTGAAAATCAGGATCTTCCTCACGCGGATGGATGTCCTGGAGGAATTTCTGGTCCACCGCGAGACACACAGCCTTCGTGGAGGCAATGACCGAGGCGAGGCGCTTGTCTTGGTTGACGAGCGCCAGCTCGCCGAAAACTTCGCCGATGCGGGTGATGGAAGCGACTTTTTTGCCGCCGACCCGCACTTCCAGCTCACCACTGAGCAGGACGTAGATGCGGGAGTCGATGCTGCCCTCCTTGATGATGTGATCGCCCGGCTCGCACTGGAGCAGGCTGCTGGAATTCAGCACATCATCGAGCTGGTCATCGCTAAAACTGGCAAGAGCAGGCACCGCGCGCAGGGGCGACGGGTTCTGCTTCTCGTCATGGATGTAAGCAAACTCTTTCATGAAATTCGCCGTGATTCTGTCAGTAGCTGGGCCGCAACCACAAGACAAATCTGCGAATTCTCACGGTTTGGGCACCGCTTTGACCGCTGCGTCATAGGCGGGCCAAAAACTGGCCGGAGGCTGCAAATCCTTGGCCCCGTCGTCAAACCGCGTGCCTATCTCCTGCAATGGCAACGATTTCGCCACATCAATGCCTGCCGTGATGTTCGCCGGCGAGAAGACGAGACGCGTGAGGTGCATGCCTTTGAGCGGGGAGAGGTCTGTCACCGGCGTTTCAGCGATGTGCAGGCGCTGCAAGGCGGTGCCGCTGAGTGGTGACAAATCCTTCACCTTCGTGCGGTGCAACGTCACACTCACCAGCGGCACTGTTTTGAGCGCACTGATGTTCTCCACCGGACAATCCGTGAGCCAGAGCATCGTGATCGGGCACTTGGCGATGCCGGAGATGTCACCGATGGGGCAGCCAACCGCGTTCAGCTCCACCAGCGGCATGTTTTCGAGCGCGCTGAGGTCGCGCACTGGTGTGCGGCTCAAATACAACTTCTCCAACGGCATGCCGCGGATCGGCGAGAGATCCTGCACCTTCGTGTCTTCAAGATACAGCTCCACCAGCTTCTTCCCCTGCATCGGCCGCAGGTCGGTGATCGGCGTCTCGCTCAAATCCAGCGCCAGCGGCTCGAGGTGCTGCAAAAACTTCACGTTCTCGATCTTCGCCCCGCGGAGACTCAACGCGATCACCTTGCCGCCCTCGATGTTGAACTGGCCGTCGCCCGTGTAACCCGGATTGTGGTACTTGATCTCCGTGTGCAGCATCTCCTGCGTCCAATAGACCGCATTGGGTTCTGCTTTGGCCGGGGCCGCCGGTTGTTCCGCCACCACCGGCTTCGGCGCTGGAGCAGGCTCGCGTTTCTTGGGCTCGTCGCCGCATTGGGTCAAAACCAGAGGAAGGATGAGAAGACAGGACTTCATGCCACGGGCATGACGGATTCTGGGCATGGATGCAAGCATGAAGTGAAACATGGCCGTGAGATCTACGCCGCCAATTCCCCCGCTAGTGTCGTTGCCTCCGCAAGAAACGCCTCGCCGAGCGGTGACAGGCGTCCGGTCCACAGCGCGCCAAAGCTCAGCGGTGGAAAATCATCGAGCGCGAGAGCTTTGACACCAGCAGGCAGCTCGACACGCGGATGCCGCAGGGCCAATCCCGCGCCGAAGCCTTCAGCAACGTAGCGCACCACGAGATCGAGGCTGCCGACCTCAAGGCTGGGCAGCCATTCAAGGCTACGCTGACGCAGCGCGGCCTGGAACGAACGCGAAATCACATCTTTGGCCTCCAAAGCCACGAGCGGCAGGTCGATGCGATCCTTTTCAAAAATCTGCGCCGCTTTCGTGAGGCCGCTCTGCTTTGGCACGAGCAGCACCATCGGCAGGCGCAGCAGTTCACGCGCCTCGATGTTCGCCGCCGTCTTGTCCATCAACGTGCTGAGGCCGATGTCGATCTCCTGCGCGGCCAGCAGCGCCTCGATCTCCTGCTGACGGCCATGCGTGAGGGTGAAATGAAAGCCCTTCACCCGCTGCCGCATGCGCGCCAGCAGCTCTGGCAGGTAATCTCGCTGCACGATCTCCGCAGCCGAGATGCGCAGCCGCTTTTCACCACCACCACGAATGCGATCCGCCATTTCCGCGAGACCGCTGAAGAAAGGTGCGATGAAATCGTGGAGCGCCTGCCCCTCACGCGTGAGCTGAAACGGCCGCCGCTGATACAGCGTGACTCCGAGCACGTCCTCGAGCTGGAGAATCTGCGCGCTGATCGCCGGCTGCTGGATGCCATACGGCATCGCCCGTGCTGCGGCGCTCACGCCGCCATGCCGCGCCACGTAGTAAAAGAGTTCGAGGTGATGGACGTTCATGGGACGAGTGGAAGGCTATACGCTTTATCAATGATGCCACCTGGAAATATCAATTTCCATTGCCCGCCGATCCTGAGACACTGCGCGGCATTATGGAAGAACTCATCATTCTCATCCTCCTGGTCGTCAGCGGCGCGGTGCTCGTGATGCCAATCATCGCGCTCGTCTCCGCCAGCAAGACATGGCGCCAGACCGACGAACTGGGCAAGCAAGTCGGCTTTCTGCGCGAGCAACAGGCCCGCAGCATCGAACGTGAGGCACGGCTCATTCAGCGCATCGAACGGCTGGAAACGGTGAACAAGATGACGCGTCCGCAGGAGGAACCTGCCGCTGCGGAAACGCGGGCCAAACATGCGCCGCCTCCCGTGGCACCGCGTGAGTTCATTTCGGCTCCTGCTCCGAAACTCGTCGCTGAACCTGCCGCGCCGCCGCCGATCCCCCAACCCGAACCCGTTTTCACCCAAGCTCCGGAGCCCGTTCGTAGTTCCCCGCCTGCATCGCTTCGCGAAGAGATGCGGGCAGGGGGCTTCAGCCCGTCCGCTGCACCCCAACCACCTTCAGTCCCCGCCGTTCGCATCAATCTCGAACAATTCATGGGTGCAAAGCTCTTCGCGTGGGTCGGCGGTCTTGCGTTGTTCCTCGGCGTCATCTTCTTCGTGAAGCTCAGCATTGAGCGCGGCTGGATTTCACCGGAGCTGCGCACGGCCATCGGTTTCGTCATCGGCATCGGTCTTGTCGGTGGTGGTGTGGTCATGCATCGCCGCGAGCGCTATATCACGCTTGCGAACACACTCTGTGCCACGGGCATCGTCATGCTCTACGGCGTGACCTTCGCCGCGCACTCGATCTGGCGCATCCCACCGCTCGATCAGCCGTTGGTGGCTTTTCTGCTCATGACGCTCATCACCGGCGCGGCCTTCCTGCTCGCCGTGCGGCTCAATGCGCAGGTCGTAGCCGTGCTCGGCATGCTCGGCGGTTTTTTGACGCCGATCCTCTGCTCCACAGGTCGCGATCAACCCTTCGGCCTCTTTAGCTACATCGCGCTGCTCGACATCGGTGTGCTCGCCGTCGCCAAAAACAAACGCTGGCTCCATCTCACCGCTCTGGCGGCCGCAGGCACCATCTTCATGCAAGCCGGGTGGCTGGTGAAATTCTTCCACTCATCGCAATACGCCATCGGTTCGGCCACCTGGACTCCCGTGATCGTGTTTCTAGGCTTCGCGGCGCTGTTCTCGCTCGCCGCCTGGTGGTCGAAGCAACGGGACGCCGACGATCTCTTCCCGGCGGCATCCGCGCTGGCGCTGTGCGGCAGCGCGCTGTTCACCGCGTTCGTGTTTCTCGGCTTCGGGGCCATCACGGAGCGCCCCGTACTGCTCTACACCTTCGTGCTTGGCATCAACGTCATCGCCTTGCGAATCGTATGGCATCAATCAAGCGTCGGCATCGCGCAGAGCATCATCGGCACGCTCACCTTCCTACACCTCTCGATCTGGACGGCTAACAAGCTCACCCCCGAGCTCCTGCCGCATGCGCTGGGCACTTTCCTCGCCTTCGGCCTGTTCCACACCGCGTTTGCAGTGCTGATGGAGCGTAAAGCGCCAAATCAGGTGCCCTTCGCAGGCTGGGTGCCCGTCATCACGCTCATCCTGCTGCTCATGCCCGTGCTTTGCCTGGATGCGATCAGTCTCTCGATCTGGCCGGTGATCCTGCTCGTCGATCTGCTCATCATCGGCCTCGCGGTGATGACTGGCAGGCTCATGCCGGTGCTGGCAGCGCTGGTGCTCACCTTGATCACCGCAGGCGCGTGGCTGTTCCGCTGGCCGCGTGAGATCGGCTTCACGCTCATGCCATTCCTCTTCGTGGTCGGTGGTTTCGCCGTGCTGTTCGGCATCGCGAGCAGCTTCCTCTCGCGCAAACTGCCCAAGGCCGCGTTCTCCGCGCTGCTGCCGGTCAGCTCGGCGGTGCTGCCTTTCCTGCTGCTTATCCTCGCCACACTGCGGCTGCAAATCGCGAATCCGTCGCCGGTCTTCGGCCTCGCACTGCTGCTCACCGTTTTCCTGCTCGGCCTTGTGCGCATCAGCGGCATCACCGCGCTCGCGCCGACAGCGCTGGGCTGCGTGCTGGCGCTCGAATGGGCCTGGCATCAGCAAAGTTTCAGCGTGGAGCAGGCCACCACGCCGCTGCTCTGGTATCTCGGCTTCTACGCCATCTTCACCGCGTTCCCGCTCGTGTTTCAGAAGCAGTTCGCCACGCGCAAACTGCCCTGGATCGCCTCCGCGGCGGCAAGCATCGGCACTTTCAGCCTTGTGTATCGTCTCGTTGGCCAAACCTGGCCGAATGACTCGATAGGCCTGCTCCCCGTTGCCTTCGCCATCGCTCCCCTGCTCTGCCTCGTCTTCGTTTTGAAACAGCACGGGGCCGAAAATCCCGCACGTCTCACCCAACTCGCGTGGTTCGGCGGTGTGGCGCTGTTTTTCATCACGCTGATCTTCCCGATCCAGTTCGAGAAGCAATGGATCACAATTGGCTGGGCGCTGGAAGGTGCGGCGCTGTGCTGGCTTTTCCGCCGCGTGCCGCATCCCGGCCTGCGGGGCACCGGCACGGCGCTGCTCGTCGCCGCCTTCGTCCGTCTCGCCGTCAATCCCGCCGTGCTGGAGTATCAAATCCGTGGCGAGACGCCGATCCTCAACTGGCAGCTCTACGCCTACAGCCTCTCCGCGCTGGCGATGTTCTTCGCCGCCTTCTGGCTCACACCTCCAAGTCATCTTTGGGGCAAAATCAACCTGCGTGGCCTGTTCGGCTCTCTCGGCGGCATTTTGCTCTTCCTGCTGCTCAACATCGAAATCGCCGATGCCTTCACGCCGGCGGGCCAGCGCTCGATCACCTTCGACTTCAACGGCAATCTGGCCCGCGACATGACCTACACCATCGCCTGGGCCTTGTTCGCGCTCACCTTGCTCGTGCTCGGCATCTGGAAGCGCAACGCACCCACGCGCTACGCCGGCATCGGCCTGCTCGCGGTCACGCTGCTGAAGCTCTTCCTGCACGATCTCGCGAACATCGACAGCGGCTACCGCATTGGTGCCCTGATCGCGGTTGCCATCATCGCGCTCGTCGCCTCGTTCCTGTATCAACGCTTCCTCACCGACGACAAAAGCACTCCAGAGCTTTAGCTCGTCTTCACCGCGCATCAGAACGAGCTGAAGCTCATTACTACTTTCCAATCATGAACCCGCATCCCCTGCTCCTCGCTTTGTGCTTCTCCACGGCAGCCAGCGCCGCCGATTTCGCCGCGTGGACGCACCGCCAGACTGTGCGCATCACGCAGCCCGGCCTCACCCGCCTCGAACTCGAACCCGCGCTGCTTGATGCCTCTCGCACGACCGGCGGAGCACCGTTTCATGATCTTCGTGTCATCAATCCCGCTGGTGTCGAAACGCCCTACATCATCGCCTTGCCGCGCACCATGCGTCCGGCGAGTGTCGGAGCTGTCGGCTTCAAGGCCACGCTAAATCCGACGACCACCGTGCTCGAGTTTCAGCCGCCTGACACCTTCACGATTCAGGAACTGGTGCTGAAGACCAACGGCGAAAACTTCATCAAGGCCGCCACGCTCGAAGCCAGCAGCGACGGCACGACGTGGCAGACGCTCGGCAGCGGCGAAGTGCTCTGCCGCCAGAATGGCACCGAGCGTTTGCGGCTGCCCATCGCTCCGGCGGTGTGGAGGCAATTCCGCATCACCATCGACGACTCACGCACCGGGCCCGTCGCCTTCACCGGCGCTCAAATCGTGCGGGAACTACCGGAGCTGCGCACCGTGCCGCATTTAGCGACGATTCGATCCCGCACCGAAGAAAAGGACACAACGCGCCTCACGCTTGATCTCGGCAGCGCGAATGTGCTGCTCGGCGCCGTGCGCGTTCACACGCCCGAACTGGTGTTCCAGCGAGTGTCCACGCTCTTGAACACGACGCACACGCTGTTCCGCATCCAGCACGAAGGATTCACGGCTGAAGACCTCGAAGTCCCCGCGCATCAGCTCGCCGCCAAACGTGAGGTCGAACTCGTCATCCACAACGGCGACAGTCCGCCGCTGCGCCTCGACCGCGTCGAGGTCACGCGCCACATCGTGCCGCTAGTGTTTCAAGCTGACACCGCTGGCGAATGGCAGCTCTACATAGGCAACGCGCAGGCATCCGAACCACGCTACGACATCGCCGCGCTCAGTGACAAACTGCGCGATGCGAGCGCCAACTCCGCCACGGCCAGCGCCGTCGAAGCAAACGCCGACTTTCGCAAGACCGCCACCGCGCCCGAAGTCGGCGAGACCGGAGCGGCCATTGATGTCTCCGCTTGGTCATTCCAACGGGCGATTCAGTTCAGCGAAGCCGGCGTCATTGAGCTCGAACTCGATCCCGCCGCGCTCGCCCGCTGCGAGAATGATCTCAACGACGTGCGGATCGTTCGTGAGGGCCGTCAGGTTCCCTTTCTCGCCATCAAACCGGGCCTGGAGCGCGAACGAGCCATCTCCTTCGTCGAAGTTGCCGACCCGAAGGCTCCTAGCTGGTCCAAGTGGGACATCACGATGCCCTTTGCCAATTTCCCAGGCAGCACCCTGCTGCTCGACTCGCCCACGCCCTTGTTCCGGCGCACTCTGAGCGTCACCGAACAGATTCACAACGAGCAGGGCCACTTCGAGCGCATTCTCGGCACCGCGAACTGGCAGCGCACGCCGGGACAAACACCCACCACTTTCCACCTTCCCCTCTACAGCGCCCCACGGGCCGAGACGATCCGCCTCGCCACCGACAACGGCGATAACGCGCCGCTGCAAATCACCAGCGCGCGCGTCGTTTATCCCGTCGTGCGCCTGCTGTTCCGCGTTCCCGATACCAAGCCGGTGAGCCTCTGCTACGGCAACAGCCGCGCCACCCACACGCGCTACGACCTCCAACTCGTCCGCCGCGAATTTGAAACCGCGACCAAGGTCGCCGCCACGCTCGGCGACGAAGAGAAACTCCCCGGCTACCAGGCCGATCCCCTCACCAGCGGCAAAGGCTCTCCGTGGCTCTGGGCCGCACTTGCGTTGGTAGTCGGTGCGCTGCTGTGGATCGTCGCGAAGATGCTGCCAAAGCAGGTGGAAAAGTAACCAAGTCAAGGCTGCGCCGGTCAATTGGTCAAGGTCGTCAAGCGTCGTGCCAGTAACCATCTTGACCACCTTGACACTCTTGACGCGCAGCTCTTGACCGCTTGCAACCCCGCCCCTCATGCGGACGTTAACTCATTACCCCAATGAGTGATTCCGGCCAGTCCCACAAATTCACCAACGCCCTCGCCAAGGAGCGTTCGCCCTACCTGCTTCAGCACGCGCACAATCCCGTGAACTGGCTGCCGTGGGGCGATGCGGCCTTCGCGAAGGCCAAGGCCGAGGACAAGCCGATCTTCCTCTCGTCCGGCTACTCGACCTGCCACTGGTGCCACGTCATGGAACGCGAGTCGTTTGAGAACGAGGAAGTCGCCAAGCTCATCAACGACAACTTCATTCCCATCAAAGTCGATCGCGAGGAGCGGCCCGATGTCGATCTCACCTACATGACCTACGTTCAGGCGGCGAGCGGCCACGGCGGCTGGCCGATGAGTGTGTTCCTCACACCGGAGCTGAAACCGTTTTATGGCGGTACCTATTATCCGCCGGAGAACACGCCGGGCCGCATCGGGTTCAAGAATCTGCTCAACGAGCTGCACAAGGTGTGGACCGAAGATCGCAAAGGCATCGACGAACGTGCCGCGCGCTCGGTGGAGAAACTCCAGGAGCATCTCGACAACGAAAACAGCGCCGTCACCGACATCAGTCACGAGACGCTCGTGCAGAAGGCTTACGACGATCTCTCCGGCTCCTTCGATTACCATGAAGGCGGCTTCGGCGGCGCACCGAAGTTCCCACGGCCCACCACACTGAACCTGCTCATGCGCATTCATCGCATCCTCGCTGAGCGGAAGGGCGAAGACCGCGTCTCCGAGAGCCAGTGGGCCATGGAGATGACCGTCAAGACGCTGCGCGGCATGGCCAATGGCGGCATGCGCGACCACGTCGGCGGCGGCTTCCACCGCTACAGCGTCGATGCCTACTGGCACATCCCGCACTACGAAAAGATGCTCTACGATCAGGCGCAACTCCTCACCGCCTATGTCGAAGGCTGGCAGATCACGCAGACCGCGTTCTTTGAAACCATCGCCCGCAACACCGTCGCCTATCTCAAGCGCGACCTGCGCCACAAGGACGGCGGCTTCTTCTCCGCCGAAGACGCCGACAGCCTCGCCACCGCCGATGCCGCGCACAAAACCGAAGGCGCCTTCTACGTCTGGAAGGCCGCCGAAATCGACGAACTGCTCGGCAAAGACGACGGCAACATCTTCCGCTACGCCTACGGTGCCCGCCGCGATGGCAACGCACGCCCCGAAAGCGATCCACATGGCGAACTCAAAGGCCTCAACACCCTCTACCGCGCCGTCTCCTTCAAAAAGACCGCCGAGTTCTTCAAGAAGACCCCCGAAGAAGTTCAAGTCATCATCGACAAAGGCCTGAGCACGCTCTTTGAAGCCCGCACTAAACGTCCGCGCCCGCATCTTGATGACAAAATCATCGCCGCGTGGAACGGACTCGCCATCTCCGGCCTAGCTCGTGCCGGAGCCGCCTTTGGCGATGCCGAAACAACCGCACTCGCCACCGGAGCCGCACAGTTCATCCACGATCAGCTCTGCACCACACCCGGCAAAAGCCTGCACCGCTCCTGGCGCGAAGGCGAGCGCGGCCCCAAGGCCTTCGCCATCGACTACGCCTGCCTCATTCACGGCCTGCTCGATCTCTATCAGGCCTCCTTCGACGTGAAATGGCTCCAGTGGGCCGTCGAATTGCAAAGCGAGATGGACACCCTCTTCCTCGACACCAAAAACGGCGGCTACTACAGCGTCCACACCGACATGCCCAACAGCGTCCTCCGTATCAAGGAAGACTACGACGGCGCCGAGCCTTCACCAAACTCTCTCGCCGCCCTCAACCTCGTGCGCCTCAGCGCCCTGCTCGCCAAAGACACTTGGAAGCAGCAGGCCGAGAAAATCTTCGCCCTCTTCGGCTCCACGCTTCAGAGCAGCCCCTCCTCCGTGCCCGTCATGGCCATCGCCTTCGACCTGCACCATCGCGGCAAACAGCAAATCGTCCTCGCCGGCGACAAAACGGCCCCTGAGTTTCAAAAGCTCGCCCAACACCTCCATCGCAAGTTCCTTCCCAACGCCGCCCTCCTCCTCGCCGACGGCGGCACAGGTCAGCAGTGGCTCGGCCAGCACAACGAAGCCATTGCAGGCATGAAACCCGTCAGCGACAAACCCGCCGCCTACGTCTGCCAAAACTTCACCTGCCAAGCCCCCGTGACGACGGTGGAGGAATTGGAGAAGGCGTTGGGGAAATGAGTTCACATGAAGAGACCATCTGTTTTACTTCTAGGACTGATCGTCATCACCGCTTGTCGATCAGTGGAAGACAAAGAAGCAGCGGCTTGGGAACAAAGTTACAAAGCCGAGCAGGCTCGTGCGCAGACCGAGATACAGCGGTTAAAAGAAGGTGATCGTCAGGCGAAAGCCCATTTTCTGGAGCGCTACCGCCGCTACCAGTGCTCTCGAGAGGATGTCCCGCAAACGGACGAGTCCAAAGGACCTGGTCACCGCTTCAAGTCCATGCAACTGGGCGACCATTTGGCGCTGAAACTCAAGCTCGGAAAAGCCACCTATGCTGACGGGCTTCCTTATGGCCCTACACGCACGGCATCTCGTTATCAGCTTTTCTGGGATGGTAAGTTGGTCGGTGAGGCAGAAAGCCTCTTTTCCACCGGCAATGAAGATTCTTCTGTAAACCGCATCTTCTACTGTCCAAAAGATCACACCGTCGTGGTCTTTGATGACCTATGCTGGAGTACCAGGCGGTTTTTTGTTTTCGCGCAATCCTCCAAGCCAGATAGAACCCCAAAATGGACGACCAAGTATTTTGTGGTACCGGATCCGCCCAGTAACGGGCCTTCTCCAGATATGGCGGAGATTTTGGGTGTTGGAAATGGGTGTATATATATGGAGGTAGATGGTCAACCATATGCCTTCCCGTTCGATGACTTCATCCAAACAAAATTGGAGTTCACCGTCGGCTGAACAGATGTGCAGCAGTTCGCCAGTGCTCTGGCAACAAAGCCACCAAAGGCATCTTCATCACGACCTCCACGTTCACCAAAGATGCCGTCGTGTTCGCCAAGAACGTCAGCAACAGCAAGATCGTCCTCATCGACGGTGACGAGCTGGCCGAACTCATGATCGACCACAACGTCGGCGTCTCGGTCGCTCAAGTCTATGCGGTGAAGCGCATCGACTCAGACTACTTCGCCGAAGGGGAGTGATGCAACGATCCCGAAGGGATCATCGAAGGTAGCCAGGGGTCGAATGACCCCTGGATGACGTGCGAACCCCAAGCTCTCTCAAGGGTGCATGCCGGAGGCATGCTAGCGGTGGGCGAATGTTCTGTGGCCTCGGTTGCAGGCGTGTGGACGAACAGCGGCGCTAGCATCCCTTTCGGGATGCGCCCTTGAGACGCGGAGACGTTGATCCGGCTTTCCGGAGGTCTTTGACCTCCGGCTACCTTCGATGATCCCTTCGGGATCGAAGGCACAAAATCGTTGCGCTATATTGGGTGCTGGATGCTTGCCTGCGACTTTTCTTCACCTCCACACCTCCGCCTCAATCCAAATACCGTTCTTCAAACGCCACGCCCGTCCGCCGCAACATCGCCACCAACTCCTCGCGGAAGGTTCTCACGCGATGATGCTCTTCCTGATCGTTGACGTAGTCGCGCACCGATTGAATCGCCGTCGGACTCACCGTGAACGCCGCATAGCCTTCCTGCCACGCGAAATGTGGCTCATGGAGCGTGTCCTTGACCCAGTTCGTCGCGTCTTTCTTCAGATCGCGCATGAAGTCGGAGAGGCAATGCGTCGGTTTGAGGCCAAACAGCAGATGCACATGATCCGCCACGCCACCGACGCAGATCGGGGTGCCCTCCAGCCCGCGAATCATGCCGCCGAGGTATTCGTGCAGTCGCGGACGCCATGCGGCGGCGATGATGGGCTCCCGGTTCTTCGTCGAGAAGATCACATGGTAATGCAGCGAGGTGTAGGTGCCGGGCATGCGGAGGCGTGGGGTAAGAGGACGGTGCTAGCATGCCGCCGGCATGCGCCCTTGGGCAACGGGTTTTGTGACATGGTTACCAGGGGTCGTGTGACCCCTGGCTACCTTCGATGATCCCTTCGGGATCGGGACTCGTTATGGCGACGCTTTCTTTTCGCGTCCTTGAGCGCCCGTTTGCCACTTCGGGGCGTATCGCTACTCTCGCCGCCCCCCCCATGTCTCGTGTTCCGAAAAAAACTGCCCGCCGCCCCATTTCTGACGACGTCATCCGCATTCGCGGGGCGCGGCAGAACAATCTGAAGGGGATCGATCTGGATCTGCCGCTGGGGAAGCTGAATGTGATTACGGGGCCGAGCGGCAGCGGCAAGTCGTCGTTGGCGTTCGACACAATCTACGCGGAGGGACAGCGGCGGTATGTGGAGACGTTTTCGCCGTACACGCGGCAGTTTTTCGAGCGCATGGACAAGCCGCAGGTCGATTCGATCGAGGGCATCCCGCCGGCCATCGCCATCGAGCAGGTGAACAACATGCGCAGCACGCGCTCGACCGTCGGGACGATCACGGAGATCAATGATTACCTCAAGATGCTGTTCCCGCGCATCGCCTCGGCGACGTGTCCGTCATGCAAACAGGCGGTGAAGCCGGAAACGACGGAGAGCATCCTGCACACGCTGTTGCACGGCCACGCAGGCAAGCAGGCGCTGATTCTGTTTCCCGTTCCGGTGCCGAAGGACACCGCGTCGGCTGATTTCGCGGCCTTCTTGCAAGCGCAAGGCTTTGTGCGCATCTGGCTGTATGGCCAGATCGTGCGCCTCGATGAAATCACCGAGCGCAAACTGCCAGCGCAGGTGATGGTGGTGCAGGATCGCGTGACGCTCGAAGCGAAACAACGCGCGCGTATCAGCGAGGCGGTGGAAGCGGCGATTCGATTCGGCAAAGGCAAGGTCGCGACGAGCATTGACGATGAAACCCGGCATTTCTCCACCGACTGGAGCTGCGCGGACTGCGGCATCACGCTGCCACCACCGACGCCGGGCCTGTTCAGCTTCAATTCACCCATCGGCGCGTGTCCGACGTGCCGCGGCTTTGGCCGCACGCTAGGTCTCGACATGGGCAAGGCGATTCCTGATGAGTCGCTCAGCATCAATGAAGGTTTGGTGCGACCGTTTCAAGGCAGCACCTATGGCGAGTCGCAGACCGATCTCGAACGTGCGGCACGGAAGCGTGGCGTCGATATTCACAAGCCGTTTGAAGATTACAGCGATGCCGATCGCAAATGGCTCATCGAAGGCACGCGGGATGATCCCGAGGAGGCTTACAATCGCGGCGAATGGTATGGCGTGCGCGGGTTCTTCAAGTGGCAGGAGTCGCGCAGCTACAAGATGCATGTGCGCGTGTTTCTGAGCCGTTACCGCGCCTACACGGAGTGCATGGACTGCGGCGGCGGGCGTTTGAAGAAGGAGGCGCACAACTTCCGCATCGGCGAGCACACGCTGGCCGATCTCTGGCGTCTGCCGGTGAGCGATCTGCATCCGCTCGTGCAATCCTGGCAGCTCAAGGACGGTGATCACGCCGCCGCGATGCTGCGCGATGAAATCGCCAGCCGCATCAGCTACATGGATCGTGCGGGCCTCGGGTATCTGAATTTGGACCGTCAAACACGCACCTTGAGCGGTGGCGAACTTCAGCGCGTGAATTTGACGACCTGTCTCGGCGCTTCGCTGGTGAACACGCTGTTCGTGCTCGATGAACCGAGCATCGGCCTGCATCCGCGTGACATCGGCCGCCTCATCGGCGTCATGGAAGGCCTGCGTGACAAAGGCAACACGCTACTCGTCGTCGAGCATGAAGAAGCCGTCATGCGCAGCGCCGACAACGTCATCGACATCGGTCCAGGGCGTGGAGACAAAGGCGGCGAGTTGGTGTTCAGCGGGCCGCTGTCGAAGCTGAGCGCGAAGGTTGGATCGTTGACGGGAGATTACTTGTTCGGACGGAAATCAGTGCCCGTGCCGAAGGAGCGGAGAAAGTTGGGAGTCCCGCCTTCAGGCGGAAAGGGCGCCGCAACACCCAAGAGCACCAAGCCGCCTAAAGGCGGGACTCCGTACCTCAGCATCCACGGCGCGCGCCAAAACAACCTCAAGAAGCTCGACGTGGACATCCCGCTCGGCGTGTTCTGCTGCGTCACGGGCGTCAGCGGCTCCGGCAAATCGACGCTGGTGCATGATGTGCTCTACCGGAACCTGCAAAAGCTACGCGGCGAGGTCTGCGAGGACGAACCGGGCCGCGTGAGCAAGATCACCGGCCATGAGAACCTGCGCGAGGTCGTGATGGTCGATCAATCGCCGCTGGCACGCACACCGCGCTCCACACCGGCGGTGTTTCTCGGTGCGTTTGATCACATCCGCACGCTGTTCTCCGAAACGGAGGATGCGAAGACGCAGGGCATCATGCCGGGCTTCTTCAGCTTCAATTCCGGCGAAGGCCGTTGCGAACGCTGCGCGGGCAACGGCTACGAAAAGATCGAGATGCAGTTCCTCAGCGATCTCTATGTGACTTGTCCCGAGTGCGAAGGTCGCCGCTATCAGCCGCATGCGTTGAAAATCCTGCTGCATGGCAAAAGCATTCACGATGTGCTCGGTTTGACCGCCGAGGAGTCGGTGGCGTGGTTTAGCAGCCCGTTGTTTGAATCGTCAAAGAAAGCCGCGCAGATCGTAGTGCAGCTTCAAATGCTCAATGAGGCCGGACTTGGCTACTTGAAGCTCGGGCAGCCGCTTAACACGCTTTCCGGCGGTGAAGCGCAGCGCTTGAAGCTCATCGGGCATCTCATTGAGAACCCCACGAATCCCAAAGCGAAGCAAGGCTCCGGCAGCTTGCTGCTGCTCGACGAACCGACCACCGGCCTGCACTTCGATGACATCGCGCTGCTGGTGAAGCTGCTGCAACGCCTCGTCAACGAAGGCCACAGCCTGCTCGTCATCGAGCACAACCTCGAAGTCATCAAATGCGCCGACTGGGTCATTGATCTCGGGCCGGAGGGCGGTGCTGCGGGTGGTGCGTTGGTGATTGCGGGCACGCCGGAGGAAGTGGCTAAGTGTGAGGCTTCGCACACGGGGCGCTATCTCAGGCAGGTGCTTGGAGTAGCTCGACTTTCCAAAGTCGAGTTCGAACGTCCCAAGGCACGCGCCTCGACTCTGGAGAGTCGAGCTACGACAAACACGATCTCCATTCGCGGCGCTCGTGAACACAACCTGAAAAACATCAGCCTCGACATCCCGCGTGATCAATTCGTCGTCGTCACGGGCCTCAGCGGCTCGGGCAAATCGTCCTTGGCTTTTGATTTGATCTTTGCGGAAGGACAGCGCCGCTTCCTGGACAGCATGTCGGTGTATGCGCGGACGTTTGTGGAGCAGATGGAGAAGCCGGAGGTCGATCTGATCACGGGCGTGCCGCCGACAGTGGCCATCGAGCAGCGCATCTCGCGTGGCGGAGGCAAATCGACGGTGGCGACGGTGACGGAGTCGTATCACTTCCTGCGCCTGCTGTTTGCGAAGCTGGGCACGCAGTATTGCCCGAAGTGTGCCGTGCCGGTGAAGAAGCAGAGCGTGCAGTCCATTTTGAATGCGGTGATGAAGCAGGCGACCAAAGGGCCGCTGCACCTGCTGGCGCCGCTGATCAAGGCGCGCAAAGGTTTCCACAACGAGGTGGCGGATCACGCGCAGCGGCACGGAATTGAGACGCTGCTCGTCGATGGCGAGTTCCGGCAGACGCTGGGCTTCCAACGACTGGAGCGCTTCAAGGAGCACAACATTGATGCGGTGATCGCGAAGGTTACAAAGGCCGATTCGGATGAGAAACTGCGACCGCTGGTCGAAGCGGCGATCAAGATGGGCAAGGGCACGATCAAGCTGCGCCTGGCGGACAAATCGATTTCGGTGCTGAGCACGGAGATGAGCTGTCCTTCGTGCGGTTTGTCGTTTGAGGAGCTTGATCCGCGACTGTTCAGCTTCAACAGCCCGCATGGCTGGTGCAAAGACTGCCGCGGCTTTGGCGTCGTCGGTCGCAAGCTCGATCTGAGTGATCGTCAGCCCGATGTTTCGGTGCTGGAGGCCGAGATGGAGGAAGAACGTCGCTTCAACAGCGAGGACGAGGAAGACGCGCCGCGCCAGACCTGCACGAGCTGCCACGGCAGCCGCATCAACGAGATCGGCCGCGCCGTGCAGCTTCAAGGCAGCACGATTCAAGACTTCACCTCGCTCACGGCGGGCGATGCAGGCAAGCTGATGAGCAAACTGAAGTTTGCGGGCACGGAAGCGATCATCGCACGCGACATCGTGAAGGAGATCGAGCAGCGGCTCAAATTCATGCAGGAAGTCGGTCTCGGTTATCTACAGCTCAATCGCAGCGCGGACACGCTCAGCGGCGGCGAGGCGCAGCGCATTCGTTTGTCGGCACAGCTCGGCAGCAATCTGCGCGGCGTGTTGTATGTGCTCGATGAACCGACCATCGGCCTGCATCCGCGAGACAACGAGAAGCTGCTCGACACGCTCTCCGCGCTGCGGGACAAGGGCAACTCGCTGCTCGTCGTCGAACACGATGACGAAACGATGCGACGTGCGGACACGATTCTCGATCTGGGACCAGGCGCGGGCAAATTCGGCGGCGAAGTCATCGCGCAAGGCACGCTGGCGCATCTGTTGAAGAACAAGAAGAGCGTGACGGGCCAGAGCCTGAAAGAGCCACTCAAACATCCCTCACGCGGCGAGCGACGGGCTTTGCCTGCGCTCAAATCGAAAGACGGCTGGCTGCGCGTGACCGGCGCGACGGCGAACAATCTCAAAAACGTCGATGTCGCGATCCCGCTCGGTCGTTTGACCGTGCTCACCGGCGTGAGCGGCAGCGGCAAAAGCTCGCTGATGCATGGCGCGCTATCGCCAGCGGTGCGCGAGAAGATCAGCAAGTCGAAAGCGAAGATCGTTCACGCTTGGAAGAGCATCACAGGCTTTGAGAATCTACAAACGGTGCATGAGGTCGATCAATCGCCGATTGGAAAGACCAGCCGTTCGTGTCCGGCAACGTATGTGGGCATCTGGGATGACATTCGGAAGCTGTTCGCGCAGGTGCCGCTCGCCAGAACGCGTGGCTACTCGTCAGGCCGCTTCTCCTTCAACACCGAAGGCGGACGCTGTGAAACCTGCGGCGGCAATGGCGAGATCAAAGTCGAAATGGCCTTCCTGCCGACCACGCGCGTGCATTGCGAGACCTGCAACGGCCTGCGCTTCAACGCCGCGACGCTCGAGGTCGAGTACAACAGCAAACACATCGGCGAGGTGCTGCGCATGAGCATCACTGAGGCCGCCGAGTTCTTCGCGCCGGTGCAGAAGATCGCACGACCGCTCAAACTGCTCGCCGACACCGGCCTGGGCTATCTTCAGCTCGGCCAGCCCAGCCCCACGCTCAGCGGCGGCGAGGCGCAGCGCATCAAGCTCGTCACCGAACTGCGCAGTGGCGACGGTCGCACGATCAAAGAGCAACTCAAAGGCATTACCAAGGCCGGGAAGCGCAATCTCTACCTCATCGAAGAGCCCACCATCGGCCTGCACATCCAGGACGTCGCCAAACTCATCGACGTGCTCCACCGCCTCGTCGATGAAGGCCACACCGTCGTCGTCATCGAGCATCACCCCGACGTCTATGCCGAAGCCGACTTCCTCATCGACATCGGCCCCGAGGCCGGAGCCGAAGGTGGCCGCGTCGTCGCGGCAGGAACGCCCGAGCAGGTGAAGAAGTGTAAGGAGAGCCGGACGGCGCGGTTTTTGTGATTGCGTTGGCTGATCCGTTCGGAAACACTTGGCGACTCATCACCTCATGCGCCATGAAACAGTTCTTCATCCTCTTCATACTCCTGCTCAAGACGTTCTCAGCCATGGCACAACAGAATGCCACAACCGCTCTTCCGGCTGTTCTGGCGTTTGAATTAGCGGAGTACCAGGCAAAGAAGACTGAAGGGATCGACCGGCTCAAAGAACTGGCCAAGTCGCAGCTTCAAGAGGTGCTGAAGGAGCAGATGAAAAGCGGCAAACTCGAAGCCGCTAACGCCATCAACGTGGCCATTGCCTCTTTGCCCATAACTTCACAGGAAAAAGCAACTCCCCCGGAGGGGCTGCCTACAGCGGCCGTGGCGGTGCTGAAAGATCATGCGACCAAGGTGTTTGCAGGCATCAGCGGATTAAACAACCAATTCATCCCGCGACTCGACAAGGTGAAAGTGGAGCTGCTCAAGTCTGGTGACCTGCCTGGTGCTAATGCGGCAGACGCCAAGATTCGGGAGTTTCGCGAGGAAGCCGAAAAGCTGGCTCCAGCAAAAAATCAATCGGGCACCAAGCAGGAGGTCGTTGAAGGATTCACGGTAGAAGCTCTGATTGATGGTGGTTCCGAGCTGCACGTCACGAAAGAAGGTATCTACTGGATGGTGCCTGGTGGCGAAGCCAAGCCGGGGCTGCATGAAGGCTCCAATGAGGCCACCTATGTGAACGGTAGCCGCTGGAAGCCCAAGTGGCGTGTGAAAGGAGATCGCGGACCTGATACGAGCGACGTGTATCTCATCAAAACGACAGCGCCCAAACTGGTGGCCGAGACGGTGCTTGTTTCCAAGGAGCGTTTTGGCAAGCATGAAAACCGCACTCCTGTTGTCACCTCGATCAAAGATGATCACTTTGTGGTGACAATGCGTGATCCTGAAGGCGGATCACGCTGGTACAAGATACGGATCAAGTCGGTGCCGTAAATATGCCAGCATGAACAAAGAGATGGCTGAGCCTAGCTTCCACATGCCTGCTCAAATCATGCCGCATATCTGGCGAGAAGCTTCAGGCGAGGCGTGGATCGATGAAACGCCTTACAAGGTGGCCCATCTCGTCGCTGAGCATCTGGCACATGGGTGGAGCGCGGAAACGCTGCATGAGAACCATCCTGACCTGACCCTGGTGCAGATTTATGCGGCTCTGGCGTGGTTCTATGATCATGTGGAAGAGATGGAGAGCCAGATTCAGGAACGTGAGAAGCGGACGGAGGTCATACTGACGAAGCTGGGCAACACGCAACTGCAACAGCGCCTCAGCCGGGTGAAAGCGTCGTGAAAACAACAGCCCGGATGTAGCGCGGAATTCCGATTCCGTGACGGCGTGTTCGCGGTATCGGAATACCGCGCTACGGCACGGCTTGCATTCCCACCGCTCCCACCTTTGGTGTGCGCCTTAACTTTGAACTGAAAGACACATCATGGGCGCACAATGGAAACAGAAATGGCGGGAAATGGCCGCGGACCAGAAGGGAAAGATCACGGGGAAGCTGGTGCGGGAAATTCAGGTGGCGGCGAAGCTGGGCGGGCCGCATCCTGAGTACAATGCGCGGCTGGCGGCGGCGGTGGCGATCGCGAAGAAGCAGAGTGTGACGCGAGACACCATTGAGCGGGCGATTGCGAAGGGCTCGGGCACGGGGCCGGACGCAGTGCAGTATGAGACGACGACGTATGAGGGCTTCACGCCGCACCGGGTGCCGGTGATCGTGGAATGCCTGACGGACAACAACAACCGCACGTCCTCGGACATCAAAGTGCTGTTCCGCGCGGGCAGCATGGGCAAGGTGGCGTGGATGTTTGATCACTGCGGCGTGATCGAGGCACATCATGCTGATAAGACGCTGGACATCGAAGTCGCGGCGCTGGAAGCGGAGGCGGACAATGTGGAGCCGATGGAGGTCGAGGATGAAGAGGCCGCGGGGCAACTCGGTGCGCGGTTCTTTTGCCAGATGACGAGCCTGGATGCCGTGACGAAGGCCCTGAAGGCGGCGGGATGGCAGGTGACGACTTCCGAAATGAGCTATGTGCCGAAGGAGTTCCCGGAGTTGACGGATGAGCAACGTGAGGAGGTGACGAGTTTCCTGCAAACACTCGACGGGCATGATGATGTGCATCGGGTGTATGCGGCACTGAAGTAATGACGAAATCAGAATGACGAATCAATGTCGAAGCCTGAATGACGAACACGGGCGGGGTCTGCTCGTGAGGCGTGAGTTTGGTCGTTCGGTATTGATGCGCTTCGCTTCCCTTCGGGCTGCCTGCGGCAGTCTGTCTCGCTCCACTCGGCTCGTCATTCGTCATTCGTCATTTTTACTCCTGATAGCGGCGCTAATGCTTTGCGGCTGCGGAAAGAAGAATACACCAACGAATGTTAAAGCGGACGTGCCCATCGTGGTGAAGCCGACGTTGATGACGGAGGCGGCGAAGCTGGGACTGGCGGGACGTGTGGCGGGGGATGTGGAGTTTTGCGTGAGCAGCGTGCAGTGGAAGAAGAATGCGGAGGCGTTGAAGGCATCGAACTGGTGGAGGCAGATGATGGCGCTGGTGGAAGACAAGACACCGGCTGCGGGCGAAGCGATGAATGTGGCGGTGGATGAGATGTTCCTCGCCTTCGGCAAGGAGAGCCTGAAGAGCATCGCGCTGCTGCGGCAATTGAACGATCTCTACAACGAGACGGCGTATCGCGGGATGATGAGCGGCGGCGTGCTGGCGGGTTTGGGCACAAGCTTTGATGCGAAGAAGCTGATGGAGGCGGCGCTGCGTGATCCCGAGCTGCTGGAGGCGTTGATCCTGGTGCTGGAGCGATTTGAAATGCCGCCGGTGATGATCGGTGTGGCATCGCCGGAGCCGGAGAAGGTGCTGAAGTTGGCCAGTGACCAACTGCATCTGGCGGAATGGCTGGGGGATGCGCCGCAGTCGCGCATCGTGACGACGCAGGGGGAGAAGATCACGGTGAATGAGATCGCGATGGACCAGGTTTTGACGGTGGAGCGGCGGCGGGAGTGGATGGCGGCGCTGATGCAGGCGATGCCGCAGATCACGCCGGAGATGAAGGACCGCATCACGCGTGGGATGGATGTGCTGGCGCGGAAGAAGTGGGTGCTGGCGCTGGGCCTGAGCACCGAACGTGCATATGTGGCGGTGGCGAAGTCGAAGGAGCAGATTCGGCTGGCGAACTCAGTGGAGGATTCGATGCTGGCGCGACCGGAGATGCGACGGCTGGATGTGGATGCGCTGAAGAGCTTGGGATTGATCGTGTGCTGGGACGGGCCGTTTTGGGATGTGCTGCAATCCGACGAGCCGTTTCAGCCGATCGTGCGCGGGTTGCTGGCGGGATTGCAGTCGGAAAAGATGTTTGCAGGCATGGCGCGCTCCCTGGGGCCGCAAGCAGTGGAGCTGGCGGCAGCGGAGCGGGCGTTTTATCATCGCGAGCACACGAATGGCGCGGCGGTGGCGTGGTGGGAGGGTGGTTTGCAGGTGGATTTTGCAGGAGGAATCGTGAAGGCGGAGATGGAGGCGCTGGCGAAGGCTTCTCAGTTCACGGCACTGCTGGATGAGCCGGAGGTGGTGTTTGGCATGAGCGGGCAAGGATCCACGACGGGGACCGGAAGGGCTTATTTTGAAGCGTGGATGCGGACGGCCTATGCGGCGGCGCAAGAGCTGACGAAAGCGGGCGTGGGCGGTGAGAAGGCCGTCGAAACGTTCAAGCTGGTGGATCAAGCGGTGCTGCCGGGTGTGATCAGCCTGTATGACGGGACGAAGACAATCTGGCAGAAGGCGCTGGGGAATGATGGGGCGATCATCCTCGACATCGGTGGGAAGATGCCGCTGCTGCCAGGATTGCCGCCGGGGGGCGACGCGGTGCCGCTGCCACGCTTTGCGAATGTGCATGAGATCAAGAACCGCGAGCTGATCGGTGTGTCATGGCAGAACATGGAGACGGCGTTGCAGATGTTGTTGAAGCAGGTGCCTGCGCCGCAGCCAGTGGGACTGCCGCCAGTGGTGACAAAGCGAAGCGACGATGCTGTGAGTCATTCGTATGAGCTGCCGTTTGGATCGGAGGATCTGGTGCCGTGTGTGTCGCTGACGGAGAAGATGTTCATGCTGGGCACGTCGCGGGCGCAGCAGGTGCGATTTGCGGAGATCCTCAGGCTGCCGGGTTCTGCATTGCCCGCAGGCTTGCGGGTGAAGATGAGCTTCACGAAGCTGCGGGAGTTTCTGAAGGCGTTTGCGATGGTACGTGCGCAAAATGGTGGGACGGATGGCTTGAAGGCGGCGCTGAAATGGATGGAGCCGTTTGAGGCAATGGATCTGCGAGTGTGGAGCGACGAGGGAATGGGGAGAGGAAGCGTGTCGTGGAAGATGCACGATGTGCTGAGCTACGACTGATGGGGGTGGATTCAAGCGGAGGGGGAAGAAGAAAAGAAGTGAGCCAATGGGTGGGCTTTGATTTGGATAAAATGATGCGGAGTAAAATAATGGATGCTTCAGCTCCGATCTTTTGGTCTGATTCAGACTCCCATGATTTTACCCCGTATCATTTTGCCATTGCTGTTCTGTGGCGTTGTTCACGCTGACGAGTTTGACTCGCTGCGGAATGTGGTGCGTCAAGCGGTGGCAAAAGGTAACCCGCCCGGAGCGGTGCTGCATGTGGAGAGCGGGGAGAAGAAGATGACGCTGGTCGAGGGGCAGCGGGCGGTCTCGCCAGCAAAGGAGGCGATGACGGAGGACACGGTGTTCGACGCGGCGTCGCTGACGAAGGTGATGGCAACGTTGCCGAGCGTTTTGCTCTTGATGGAGAAGGGCAAGATCGAACTGGAGGCGGAGGTGCGGCGCTACATTCCGGAGTTTCGTGCTGGGATCACCGTGCGGCATCTTTTGACGCACACTTCGGGATTGAGACCTGGAATTCCGAAGGAGCCGGTGTGGAGTGGTTATGACACGGGAATCAAGCTGGCGGTCGAATTGGCATCGGAAGGGCCGCCGGATCGATTTTTTCGCTACTCGGACATCAATTTCATTCTGCTGGGCGAAATCGTGCGGCGCGTGAGCGGCATCGCTTTGAACGAGTTCGCGGCGAAGAACGTGTTCGCACCACTGAAAATGGATTCGACGCGATTTTTGCCTCCAGAGGACTGGCATCCGCGCATCGCGCCGACGGAGAAGGATCAAGATGGCGTGATGCTGCGTGGCGTGGTGCATGATCCGACCTCGCGCAAGATGGGCGGTGTGACGGGGCATGCGGGCTTGTTCACCACGGCGGGCGATCTGACGAAGTATGCGCGGATGATCCTTGATGGCGGCGCTGGCGTGCTGAAACCAGAGACGGTGAAGCTCATGACGACACCGCACACTATCTCGACGGTGTTTGAGCGGCGCGGACTGGGCTGGGACATCGACTCGACCTTCAGCAGGCCGCGCGGGAAAACTTTTCCCATCGGCTCCTTCGGCCACACGGGGTTCACCGGCACGAGCTTGTGGATCGAGCCACAGACAAAGACGTTCGTCATCTTCATGAGCTCACGGCTGCATCCCGATGGGAATGGCAGCGTGCGGGATTTGTATGAGGAAATCGGCACGGCGGCGGCGCAAGGCATGACTTTCGCGACGGCGAGCGGTCCGCCATGGCCGCGTGGTGAAACGGAAGTGCCGACTGTGCTCAACGGCATCGACGTGCTGGTGCGGCGCAAGTTCGGCGATTTGAAGGGATTGCGGATCGGTTTGATCACAAATCAAACCGGCATCGACGCGCAACGACGCAGCACGATCGATTTGCTGGCAACCGCGCCGGACGTGAGGTTGAAAAAACTCTTCAGCCCGGAGCACGGCATTCGTGGCGTGCTGGATCAGGAGAAAATCGGCGACACGAAGGACAAGAAGACCGGTCTTCCCGTGCTCAGCCTTTATGGCGAACGGCGAGCGCCTTCGCCGGAGCAACTGGCGGACCTCGACGCGCTCGTGTTCGACATCCAGGACATCGGCTGCCGCTTTTACACTTACATCGGCACGATGCGCGTGTGCATGGAGGCGGCGGCGAAGGCGAAGAAGGCTTTTTATGTGCTGGACCGTGTGAATCCCATCGGCGGACTCGCCGTGGAAGGCCCGGCAGTGGTGGATGAGGAAAAGCCGACCGCCACGCATGCGATTCCGCTGCGTCACGGTATGACGGCAGGGGAACTGGCGCTGATGATGAACGCGGAGCGCTTCATCGGTTGCGATTTGAAGGTGATTCCCGTCGAGGGCTGGCGGCGCGGCATGCTGTTCGATCACACTGGCCTGCCGTGGATCAATCCGTCGCCGAACATGCGCTCGCTCAATGCTGCGCAGCTTTATCCGGGCATCGGTTTGCTGGAATTCAGCGTGAGTGTGGGCCGCGGCACCGACACGCCGTTTGAAGTGCTCGGCGCACCTTATGTGAACGATTTGCGGCTGGCACACGAGCTGAACAAGCTCGGCCTGTCCGGCGTGCAGTTCACGCCGGTGCGCTTCACGCCAACGACGAGCGTGTTCAAGAATGAAGCGTGCGGCGGCGTACGAATCGTAATCACGGATCGTGCGGCCTTGAAGCCGGTGGAAGCGGGCGTTGCGATCATCTGCACGTTGCAGCGGCTTTATCCGAAGTCTTTTGCTTTGTCGAAGGTGAACACACTGCTGAACTGCGAGGCACTGGTGAAGGCGATCAAGGCTGGAGAGACATGGAAGGCGATCGAGGCATGGTGGGGCGTGGATTTGGCGGCGTTCGGGGAGAGGCGAGAGGGGTTCCTGAAGTATGAACAGAAATGATCTGGTAATAGGCAGAGTTTTCGATTATCCATAGGCATGAAGTCGAACGCCCCATCGCTGCATGGCGAGGTCGATATTTTCCAGGATTTGCTGGCGGATGCGCTGGCAATCCAAGACCGCTTTGTCGCGGAGCCGAGGCTCAAAACGACAGGCAAAGGGCTTCTGAAAAGCCGCGGGGTCGAGGGATTGAAGCAGGATGCGGCGGAACTGGCAGCCAAATACTCGAAGCGCCGTGTGGAAGCAAAACTGGCTCGATAAATTTCCATGGGAGATGGTGGTGCGGCTCAATGCCGCGCTTTGCCAGCATCAGAACGTGCTGCACAAACCCACTTCCGATGGCTATGAGCCCGCACGCAGCTTGTGGGAATCGTGTCGTGGGCAGGAATCCGGTTTGGAGCGTGCCTTGCTGGTCGCATATGAGTGTCACTGCCTGGCACCGTTTTGCTTTTTCAACGGCAACACCTTCGTGGCAGTGGTGCGGCAGATGATTGAACCCATCCTGGCTCAGGTGGCTCCGAACGACCCAGACCTCGCAGCGCAGTTTCGTTCAGTGATCGGCCACTTCGTTGCAGGCACGGAAGGGATTGAGGAAATGCGGGATGCAATTCGCTCAATGCAGCAGCGTTTGGATGGATCATGAAATCCGTCGTTTTATCTCTCCTCCTCGCCGCCTCGGCCGCCGCACAGACCTTGTCCGTCAGCGAGACGGAGAAGGAGATTCAAGTCATGAACGGGGACAAGCCGGTGATGACGTATCACAAGGCGCTGGTGCCGCCGCCACCGGAGGCTGATCCCATTTTCACGCGCAGCGGGTTCATTCATCCACTCCATGCACCTGCGGGCGGTGTGGTGACGGGAATTCACCCGGCGGATCATTACCATCACCTCGGCCTGTGGCATGCGTGGGTGCATGGCGAGCACGAGGGGAAGCCGGTGGACTTTTGGAATCTGAAGGCAAAGACCGGCCGCGTGCAGTTCGTGAAGACGCTGGAGACGAAGCAGCAGGACGGTGTGGCGGGATTTGTCGTCGAGCAGGAGCAGTTGCGGTATCGCGATGGCAAGGGCGGCGAGCCGCTGGTGGTCCTGCGGGAAAAACTCAGCGTGATGACGCGGCTCGTCGAAGGCGCGTATGAGATCGACTACGACATCGAGCAGAAAAACGTGAGCGAGCATGCGCTGGTGCTGGCGGCGTATCGGTATGGCGGTGGCATCGCCTATCGCGCGCCGCTCGATTGGGATGCGACGAACAGCGATTACCAGACCTCCGAGGGCAAAACGCGGAAGGACAGCCACGCGACGCGGGCGAAGTGGATCGCGATGCACGGGCCGACGGCAAAGGGCGAGGCGACGGTGACTGTTTTTTGTCATCCAAAGAACCACGACGCGCCGCAGAAACTGCGGACGTGGGACAACGGGAAAATATTCCTCAACTACGTACCGATTCAGGAGACGGCGTGGGAGATCAAGGCGGGTGAGACGATCACGCTGCGCTACCGCGTGGTGATTGCGGATGGCAAAACGGATGCAGCCGCCTTGAACACACGCTGGGAGCGCTATGCGAAGGAGTGAGGAGGAGGAAGTTAAGAGTTATGGTTTTGCATTCGAGGCTTGCGCCGAAGGGGCGGGGCCGTGCTAGCATGTGACTGATGAAATTCCGCCTCTTCCTTGTCATCTGCGCAGCCCTGATCGCCGCCTGCGGCAAAACGTCGGACACACCGGCCACCGCCACGAAAGGCACCATCGGTGTGTCACTGCTGACGTTGCAGAATCCGTTTTTCAAAGTCATCGGCGACAACATCACCTCCGAAGCAGCGAAGCATGGCTATGACACGCTGGTGGTGAGCGCGGACAGCGATGTGGCACGGCAGAGCAACCAGGTGAAGGATTTCATCGTGAAGAAGGCCGTGGCCATCGTGCTGAGTCCGGCGGATTCCAAAGCCATCGTACCGGTGATCCAGGAAGCGAACGCGGCTGGCATTCCGGTGTTCACGGTGGACGTGCCGTGCAACGAACCCGGCGTGAAGATCGTGACGCAGGTGGCCACGGACAACTTCGGCGGCGGCAAGGAAGCAGGCAAGGCGATGATCGAGGCGCTCAAAGGACAGGGCGGGAAGATCGGTGTGCTGGATTTGAAGCAGGTCGAGTCGTGCATCCTGCGCGTGAAGGGCTTCAAAGAAGTGCTCGATGCGCACAACGCCACAGCGGCGCAGAAGATCGAGATCGTGAGCGAACTCGACGGCGGCGGCGCGAAGGACAAGGGCTACAAGGCCGCCGAGGACATGCTGCAGGCGCATCCTGACATGGTGGGCATCTTCGCCATCAATGATCCTTCCGCGCTCGGTGCGCGTGGTGCGCTGGAGAAGGCGGGCAGGGCCGACAAGGTGGTGATCATCGGCTTCGACGGCCAGCCGGAGGGCAAGCAGGCGATCAAGGATGGCAAGATTTACGCCGATCCGATCCAATTCCCCGACAAGATGGGCGTGGAGGTCGTGCGCGCGTTCCTGCGTCACTCGAAAGGCGAGGAACTGCCGCCGCAGATGCTCATTCCGACGAGTTTGTATCGCAAAGCCGATGGCGCGGCGGATGCTTCGCTGAAATAATCCCGCAAATCTTATGAAACATCTCACTCTCCTCATCCTGCTCGCCCTTGGCCCGGTCATCATCGCCGCCGCCGATCTGAAGCCTGAATCCGAGTTCACCACCACCGACCCGAAAAAGGTGAAGATCATCCACGACACCGCCTTGGAGAAAAATCCCGAGATCGACAGCTTCGAGCACCTCTGTCCCGGTCTCGGTGGCTATCAGGTCATTCACGAGGGCGGTGATCTGCGGAGCTGGATCAATTTGAAGTTCAAGGGCAGCAAGACCGATCTCATGAATGACACGCTCACCGCCTGCCCTGGTCAGTTTCCGGCGAAGGCCAATAACGTCGTGCAGTGGCGTGGCTTCCGCCAGGGCGGTGCATTCATGCCTTACGCGATCATCTATCGCATGATGTCGAGCAAAGACGACGAGAAGCAGACCCGCCTGGAGACGCTGATCATCATCAAGCTCGACAAGGAGAAGTCACGCGTCGTCGGTCATCTGTCCGCCAAGGAAGGCAACGAGAAGGCAGAAGCGCTGGCGGACAAGCTGTGCAAACCGTGAGTTGAAAGGAACTGTGAACATTTGAAACCGATGAACTCCGTTTCGCCGATCCTCTGGTACCGACGCAAACTGCTGCTGGCCGGACTCGCCGCCTGCGGCTGCCATGTCTCTGCCAAGGCCGAAGACGCGCCGCATGTGCGCATCCTGTTTCTGGGCAACAGCTACACCGCGCACAACGGCCTGCCGGCCATCGTGGGCGAGCTGCTGCTTTCGTCCAAGGTGCTGGCACCGCACATTGGCAGCTATTTGCAGGGTGGCTTCAAGCTCGAACAGCATGCGACGGACTCCAAGGCGCTCGCTCTGCTGAAGCAGGGCGCGGACGACGGCAAGCCCTGGGATGTTGTCGTCGTGCAGGAGCAGAGTGTGCTGTCATCCCTGGCGGCGGTGAATGGGGAAGCGCAGCAGTACATGAACGGCGGCCTGTCAAAGCTGGTGGCGCTCGCCCGTGAAGTGAATCCGCGGATGCTCATCGTCGATTTCCAGGTGTGGGCGCGGCATGAGCGTCTGTGGAAAAAGAAAGCTGCCGACGCGCTTTCCACCGGCACCAACGCAGATGATGCCCACGCACGCATCCGTCGTGCAAATGTGAACGCGGTGCAGGTGGCGCTGGCTAAAAATCCGGGGGCGAACCTTGTCGTCAGCCCGGTGGGGGATTTTTGGCGGCTGGTGCAGGACGTTTATCCCGCCATGTCGTTGTACGAAGAGGACGGCACGCATCCAGACATGATGGGGTCGATGCTGACAGGACTCATCATCGCCGGCACCATCGGCGGACGGGAAGTCATCGAAAAATCAGCCTGGATCGGCGAATGCCCTTTTGCCCAGGTGGAGCGGTTGAAGAAGGTGCTGCTGGATCACCCCGAGGTGTTCAAATCCGCAGGCAAGTAGCAAACATCAAGGCGCTCCGGATCATTTCGCCCGCCACGAGGTGATGTCATCTGACGTTTGCGGTATTTTGTCTTTACCGCTGCTGTAAACGGCGGACTTCACCACGAGGAACGCGGCCTGATTCTGCGAGATCTTCGGGTCGGCGTTGGTGGCATCGGGGTTCTTCACCTGGTTGTCGCCATTCGTGTCGAGCAGGATGCGGTAAGGCTGGCCCCACATGTCGTGAAGCTTCGAGGGCCGTGTGGCGCCGACGAGGCCGTGACGATCGTTTTTGGCCGTGGAAAATTGAGAGAACGGCGTGCGCTTGGGATTGAGGTCGCGGCCTCCGCTCGCATTTGCGGCGGGAGGAATGCCCATGAGGGCGTCCACGAGGGAATTGCTGCCGTCGGTAAGCAGTTCGGCTGCATCCTCGCCATTTCCGGCTCCCGTGTTCGAGTCGATAGGGAAGCGGGTGTAGTCGAGCTGGTAGGCGTCGATCCCGCTCTTCAACTCCGTCACCACGGCCAGCACCTTCACACGGTTGGCGTCGTCGAGAACTTTGATGATCTGCGCTCCCGCCAGGCTGACCAGGATCGCGATGATGGTGATCACAACGAGGAGTTCGATCAGGGTGAACGCTCGCGAAGCAGGCTGCCAGTGCGTTTTCATGCTGGGAGTTTACCGGAACCGGCATCGGGGTTCAATACCCGGCTTTGAAAGATACGGCATGGCTCCTTGCCGTGCAGGTTTAGCACGACGGCACCGCTACAATCCCATGGACGTGACCTGGTATTTGAATGCATAGCCGTTGGCACCGGCAATGGCTTCAAACGCTCCTCGTGTCCTGCCAAAATCAAACGTGTAGCTGTACTGCTTGCCGAACAGACTGGACTGCTCCTTGATCGAGCCTTCCCTCGGTTCCCCGAATCCCGTGCTGTAGGATTCCGTTTTGAATCCGAACCCGGGCGACATGCCCGAATCGCCGCTGGAAAGGCCGAAGCCGCTTTCCTTGAGCATTTCTGTGAACCGCAATTCCTTGCTCGAATCGTCCACGCGGAACTTGGCGATGTAAGTCAGTTTTTTCTTCGAGAGGAAGGCCTTTCGTTCGGCTACAAGGATTTCCAGCGTGTGAATCTCCTTCTTTTCCGAAAGCGTTCCTCCGGTGTCATGGGCGTACTTCACCATCTCATCAAGGATGCTCATGGGCTGTTGCTGCTAATTCACTGGGTTGGAAGCGCCTCAATGTTTCGAAGGGGCCATCTCCTCGCAGGCGTTGTGTGCGGAATAGATGGGAAATTCTACAACAAGCGTCTGTCCGCCTGCTCTCCTGATCTTGTGCTGCCTGGAGCCTTTGTTGCGGCGGCAGGGTCGATGAAGTGGACAGGCTGCACCGCCGCGAAGCGAATGCCCGCGCTCCCCTTTTTCCCTTGATCTCGATCCCGCAGCGGAGCACCGGGCAGGACCCCACCTCCCCATGAACAAACCAGCCGTCCTTGATCACCTCCTCACCGTGCTGAATGCCGAACTCGCGTCGCTGACACGGGCGGCACAGGGTGCGTTTGCGGCGGCCACGGACCCGGACAGCAAGGCGGAGAACAAGTATGACACGCGCACGCTGGAGGCCTCGTATGTCGCGCGCGGGCAGGCGCAGCGTGTGGCGGAGTTGCAGGAGGCGGTGCGGGCGTTTGGAGCCTTGTCAGGGAAAGCGTTGGAGTCAGGCGCGGCGATCACGCTGGGTGCGCTGGTGAGTTTGGCGGCTCCCGAGGGCCGCAGTCATTACTTCCTCGGCCCGCTTGCCGGTGGCACGGAAATGGTGCATGAGGGGAATGAAGTCGTTGTCATCACGCCCGCGTCGTCCTTGGGACAGAGGCTCATTGGGCGTCGTGAGGGCGATGCGATTGCTCTGCGGCCCGGTACGCTGGCGAAGGTGGTTGCAGTCATTTGATCAAACCATCCTCGCACGGCCACGAAGCCCAACGGGCTTCCGTCTTACAGCCCAAGGGTGCCGAGCGATAGCGAGCGCTCCCTTGGGTCCACGGCCAACGCACACATACGATATTCGAACCTCAACGAGGTTCCGTCACCTCTCACCGTCCCTGATTCTCAATCCCACACATGCTTCTCATCCCACTCGATGCCATGCGCCTTGAGGAAGCGGCGGTATTCGTCTTGGAAGGTGATCTTGGCATGATGCTCCTCCTGCTTCGCGATGTAAGCACGCACCTCGGCCGTCTTTGATTCGCTGACGGAAAAGACGCCGTAACCGGACTGCCAGTGGAATTTGGCGAGCATCGGATCGCGCTGCGACTGCTCAATGAGCCAGACGGTGGAGGCGCGTTTCATCTCCTTCACCCAATCCGCCAGCGTGATTGTGCGGGCCAGTCGCATCAGGATGTGAACGTGATCCTCCACGCCGCCGACGATCAGCGTCGGACAATCCAGCCGCGCCGAGATGCCGCCGAGGTAGCGATGGAGTTCCTCGCGCAGCGGTTTGTCCGTGAGGAATGAAAATCGTTCCTTCGTGGACCACACCGCATGGATCAGGACGTTGGCGAGCGATTGAGGCATGGCGCGGAGCGTAGGGGAAAGCGCAGAACGGCGTCAACGGTCAAGTTGGTCAAGAATGGTCAAAATGAGCCGATTGAATGACGCCTTGGACCACGATTCCCCGTCGCATTGAACCGAAACGCGGTTCCGCCATGCAGCCCAAGGGTGCCGAGCCTTGGCGAGCGCTCCCTTGGGATTCGCGCACCCCACCGTCCCCCCATCACGTTCCCGGACCGCAACGCGGTCCCGTCACGGGCGACGCGGTGCCGCAGGGACGTTCGGGTGACGGAACCTCGTTGAGGTTCGTGATCCGGCGCGGATCGTGGGTGGTGCGGTTCCCAGGAGAGCACTCTCCCGCTTCGCGCGATCGGCACTCCTGGGCTGCATGACGAAAGCCCGTTGGGCTTGAAACATAGTCACCGCGGTCTGCCGATCGTTGCCTCAATTCGATTGGAAAGGCGCTTGGCCAGATCATCATACCCACCTTCCTTCCAGACCAAGAAGTTGTATTGACGGTTGTCGAAATGAACCTCGTTATTGTCCAGAGCACTCTGCTCAACAGTCCAAACAACTGGCAAGCCCAAGCCAAGGGCATAGCCTGCCTCAAAGTAAATGCCCCCTCGATGCAACGAGAGGTCTGCGACAACAAACCTACTCCTTCGAATGGCTGCGATTATCTCATCATCAATCCGGTTATTGTGTTCCGCCCTGTCAATCCTCACAGGGGTGTAACCAGCTCGTTCGATTCCAGGATACAATGCCAGTTCAAATAGTGGCGTAAAACGTGGCGCAAACGGCATTGCAATGAAGGCCGAACGACTCTCCACCCCGACTTTTTGCATCTCTGCTATCAACCGCCACCCTTCTAAACTTATCTGAAGAAAGGCATCCGCAGGACCGGGTTCAAGGTAGCCGCATTTCAGCAACCAGTTTTGAAGAACCCAATTCAATTCAAGAGCGTCTCGACATGCGCAAATCGCCAAGAACTCAAATGGAGACAATGAGTCTTTCGTCAGCAGGTTTTGTGGATAGCCGCCTTCTTGAGCGTCCCGAAATTTAAACAACTTTGGCAGAACGACCAATGAGTTATACAGGATAAGATCACCGGCTCGAGGGTATCTTTTCGACAAAGCCAAAAGAAGCGCCGTGCCCTTTTCATTTACATCAAGGCCGCGTGCCCGGTTGAGCATGGCCAAGTTCTGCGTATCCAGAGAGTGTTCAGGATTCAGCCTGAGAAACCAAGAGGCGTTCGCTTTTTGCTCAGGAGAAAGCTTGCCCTGACCAAGGACTATCTGAGCTTCTTTTGTTATAGTGAAGGGGCCACAGGATACGCAATCAACCTCAAAGTGAGCGCCCTTGAATGCATTCACTGATGGAAGCTGGCAGACCGGGCACCTTTCGGTGTACATCGTTGGTTCGAATTTCATAGAGAGAACAAAGCCCTCACTTCACCAGCCTCACCAGCAAATCCTTGCTCTCGACGCTCTCGCCGATCTTGACGCAGATTTCGCTGACGGTGCCGGCACCGGGTGAGGCGACGGCGGCGAACATCTTCATGGCTTCGAGGGTGGCGATGGTGTCGCCTTCCTTGACCTTCTGACCGACGCTGACGGCGATGCTGGCGACCATGCCGGGCATGGGGGCGCCGACCTGGGTGGAATCGGCGGGGTCGGCTTTGGCTTTGGTGACGGTGTTTACGGCGAGGGCTTTGTTGGTGACGGTGGTGTGGCGGGGGTAGCCGTTGAGTTCGAAGATGGCGGTCTGCTGGCCGTTGTGGTCGGACTCGGTGAGGTTAAGCAGGCGGACGAAGAGGGTCTTGCCGGCCTCCAGCTCGATGTTGATCTCCTCTTTCTGCTGCAAGCCGTAGTAATACGCGGGCGTGGGCAGGGCGGCGACGTCGCCGTAGGTTTTGCGGAAGTCGGCGAACTTCAGGAACACATCGGGATACATGAGGTAGCTCCACACGTCGTCTTCAGTGGGCTTCTTCTTCATCTTGGTTTCCAGCTCGGTCCGCACGTCGTCGAGCTTGATCTTGGCGGCGTGGGTGCCGGGGCGGCCTTTGATGCGCTTGCCGCCTTTGCCAACGATGGCATCCGCGAGCTTGTTCCACTTCTTGCGGCTGTCGGCGGCCTTGTCGGCCTCCATGCCGTAGAAGGGTTCGCCGAGCCAGCCTTCAAACATGCTGGTGACGTCCTTGCTCCACTTGGTGCCTTGCAGGTTGATGATGTCGGCGGGCTTCACGCCGCGGGCGACGCATTCGATGGCGAGATCGCCGACGACTTTGCTCGATGGCGTGACTTTGACGATGTCGCCGCAGAGCTGGTTCACCTCCGCATACGCATGAGCGATCTCAGGCCAGCGATGGGCCATACCCATGCCGGTGGCCTGTTCTTTGAGATTGGTGTACTGGCCGCCGGGCATCTCGTGGAGATAGACTTCGGCGGTGCCGTAGGGCTCGGAGGTGTCGAAGGGTTTGTAGAAGCTGCGAACGGCGGCCCAGTAGTCGGTGAACTCCTGCAGTGCCTCGGTGTCGAGGCCGGTGTCGCGCGGCGTGTTTTGCATGGCGGCGACGATGGAGTTCAAGTTCGGCTGCGAAGTGCCGCCGGACATGGATGCGATGGCGGCGTCGGCCACATCGACACCCGCACTGGCGGCTTCGATGATGCTGGCGGCGTTCAGGCCGCTGGTGTCATGCGTGTGGAAGTGAATCGGGATGCCGACTTCATCCTTGAGCGCCTTGACGAGCTTCTTCGCGGCATACGGACGCACGAGGCCGGCCATGTCTTTGATGCAGAGCATGTGCGCGCCCATCTTTTCGAGTTCCTTGGCGAGGCGAACGTAGTACTTGAGATCGTACTTGTCGCGCTTCGGATCAAGGATGTCGCCGGTGTAGCAGAGCGTGCCTTCGCAAATCGAAGTCGTGTCTTCACGCACCGCATCCATCGCGGCGGTGAGGTTGGGGAGGTAATTGAGGCTGTCGAAGATGCGGAAGATGTCCATGCCGTTGTCGGCGGCATGTTTGATGAAGCCCTTCACCACGTTGTCCGGGTAATTCGTGTAACCGACGGCGTTCGAGCCGCGGAAGAGCATCTGCAGCAAAATATTGGGCACTTTCTCGCGGATGGCGCGCAGACGCTCCCACGGATCTTCGCGCAAGAAGCGCATGGTCACGTCAAAGGTCGCGCCACCCCACATTTCGAGACTGAACAAATTCGGCGTGCGGCGTGCCACGGAGCCGGCCACGGCGAGCATGTCAAAGGTGCGCATGCGTGTGGCGAGCAGCGACTGATGCGCATCACGCATGGTGGTGTCGGTGATGAGCAGGCGCTTCTGCTTGGCGATCCAGTCTTTGCAGAACTTATCAGGTCCCATCTCGGTGAGGAGCTGCTTCGTGCCCTTCGCGGGGGCGACGCGGTGATCCCACTGCGGAATCGGCGGTGCGGTGAAGGCCTTGGCGATCTTGTGGCCCTTCGCGTGTGGATTGCCGTTCACGATGGTGTCGGCGAGGTAGTTCAACAGCTTCGACGCACGGTCTTTGCGCGCGATGAACTTGAGCAGATCGGGATTGTTGTCGATGAAGCGCGTGGTGGCCTGACCGGTCTTGAACTCCTCGTGATGCACCACGTTCATGAGGAACGGGATGTTCGTCTTCACGCCGCGGATGCGGAACTCGCGCAGGCCGCGGTCCATGCGGTCGAGCGCCTGCTGATAGGTGCGGGCAAAGACGGTCATCTTCACCAGCATGGAGTCATAATAAGGCGTGATGACCGAGTTGGTCGCGCCCATCGCCCCGTCGAGCCGAACGCCGAAGCCGCCGGGGCTGCGGTAGTTGAGGATCTTGCCGAAATCGGGCGTGAAACCGTTCTCCGGGTCTTCCGTGGTGATGCGGCACTGGATGGCGTAGCCACTTTTCTCGATCTTCTCCTGCACAGGCAACGCCAGCGGCTCCTCATGAATCTGATAGCCCTGAGCGATGAGGATCTGGCTGCGCACGATGTCGATGCCGGTGATCTCCTCCGTCACGGTGTGCTCCACCTGGATGCGCGGATTCATCTCGATGAAGTACCACTCGCCGGTTTCGTGATCGACGAGAAACTCGACCGTGCCGGCGTGCGTGTAGTTCACTTCCCGCGCCAGCTTCACCGCCGCATCGCACAGACCGTCGATGACGCTCTGCTTCACGCCATAGCTCGGCGCCTGCTCGATCACCTTCTGGTGACGGCGCTGCACGGAGCAATCGCGCTCATGCAAATGCAGCACGTTGCCGTGCTTGTCCGCGAGGATCTGCACTTCGATGTGCTTCGCCTTGCCGACGAATTTTTCGAGGAAGACCGCCCCATTGCCGAAAGCGCGCTCCGCTTCCGTCTGCGCCTCATCGAGCAGCTTTTCGAGATCTTTGGCCTCGCGCACCACACGCATCCCACGACCACCACCGCCGAAGGCCGCCTTGATGATCAGCGGAAAGCCGATCTTCTTCGCCGCCGCGAGGGCTTCCTTGCGATCACTCACCGGCTCGTCGGTGCCTTCGAGAATCGGCACCCGCAGCTTGCGCGCGATGCTACGTGCGGCGGTTTTGTCGCCCATCATGTCGAGGATCTTCGCCTCGGGGCCGATGAAGATGATCCCCGCGTCCGCACAGGCCTGCGCGAAAGCCGGATTCTCGCTCAAGAAGCCGTAGCCCGGGTGAATCGCATCCACACCCTTCTCCTTTGCCAGCGTGACGATGCCCTCGATGTCGAGGTAAGCGCCAAGTGGCCCCTTGGCCTTGTTCAATTCATAAGCCTCGTCCGCCTTGAAGCGATGCGGGCAGAAGCGGTCTTCCTGGGCGTAGATGCCCACCGTTTTCAGACCGAGCTCCGTGGCCGCGCGCATGACGCGGATGGCGATTTCGGAGCGGTTCGCGACCATCAATTTCTGGATGGGGCGGATCGTGGAGGGGACAGCGGGTTTCTTGGACATGGGAGGGTTGGGAAATGCGGGCGCATAGTCTCGCGAAATCGAGGGGAGGCAAGATAGGAGAGCAGTTTTCCCATGCCTAAAACAAGATTGGCAGCGTACCTGCTCAACAACGTCAGGCGGCCACTCCTGCATCCCCAGCCCTCATGTCCATCCACGTCGCCCTCCACCACCGCACCAGCTACCGCTATGAACGCCCCATCGCCCTCGGTCCACAGGTGGTGCGGCTGCGGCCAGCGCCGTATTCGCGCACGCGCATCCTGAGCTACTCGCTGAAGGTCACGCCGGAGAAGCATTTCCTGAACTGGCAGCAGGACCCGCAGTCGAACTACCTCGCGCGGCTCGTGTTCGAGCAGAAAACGACGGAATTCACGGTCGAGGTCGATCTGGTGGCCGAAATGGCGGTGTTCAACCCCTTCGACTACTTCCTTGAACCCGAAGCGGAGCATTTTCCGTTCGATTACGATGCGGCGCTGGACCAGGAGCTGGCCCCGTTTTTGAAGCGGCTCGACCTGACGCCGAAACTCACGGAATACTACACCGAAGTCGAAAAGGAGCTGCTCGCCATGAAGCCCTGGCCGCCGCGCACGAACGACGTGCTGGTGGCCATCAATCAGCGGCTGTGGAAGGACATCATATACAGCATTCGCATGGAGCCGGGCGTGCAGACGCCGGAGGAGACGCTCACCTTGCGCAGCGGCTCCTGCCGTGACTCCGCGTGGCTGATGGTGCAGCTCATGCGCCGCCTCGGCATCGCGTCCCGTTTTGTCAGTGGCTACCTGATCCAGCTCAAAGCGGACGTGAAGTCTCTCGACGGCCCGAGCGGTTCCGAGGTCGATTTCACGGATTTGCATGCCTGGTGCGAGGTGTATCTGCCCGGTGCGGGCTGGATCGGCCTTGATCCGACTTCCGGCCTGTTTGCCGGTGAAGGCCACATTCCTCTCGCCGCCACGCCTGACCCACAGAGTGCGGCACCGATCAGCGGCATGGTGGAGCCGTGCGAAACCAAGTTTGAGTTCGACATGAAGATCGAGCGCATCTTCGAGACGCCCCGCGTCACGAAGCCCTACACCGAGGAGCAGTGGGCCGAGATTGAAGCGCTCGGTCATGCCTTGGACAAAGAACTCGAAGCGGGCGATGTGCGCCTCACGATGGGCGGTGAGCCGACCTTTGTTTCCATCGACGACATGGACGGTCCTGAATGGAACACGACGGCGGTGGGGCCGATGAAGGCACGCCTGTCCGATGAACTGATCAAGCGGCTCAAGAACCGCTTCGCTCCCGGTGCGTTCCTGCATTACGGCCAGGGCAAATGGTATCCGGGTGAGTCGCTGCCACGCTGGTCCTACGGCTGCTACTGGCGCAAAGACGGCCAGCCCCTGTGGGCGCATCCGCATCTGTTTGCCGACATGCAGGCGGACTACGGCGCGAATGAAAACAGCTCCGCGCGTTTCGTTCACGCATTGGCCGAGCGTCTCGGCTGCGGCGGCAAGTGGGTGATGCCCACCTATGAAGATGTGTATTACTACCTGTGGCGTGAGCGGAAGCTGCCGGTGAACGTTGATCCGCTCAAATCCAACCTCAAAGACAAGGAGGAGCGCCAGCGGCTGGCCCAGGTGTTTGAGCAGGGCCTCGACAAGATCGTCGGCCATGTGCTGCCGCTGAAAAGCGACTTTGACGATGGTGGCACCTCCTGGAGCACCGGGCCGTGGTTCCTGCGTGGCGAGCGCTGCTATCTCGTGCCGGGCGATTCGCCCATCGGCCTGCGTCTGCCGCTCGATTCGCAGCCGTGGGTGAAGGAGACCAGCTATCCGTATCTGCACGAACAAGATCCGATGGAAGACCGCGATCCGCTGCCTTCACGGCAGCACTTTGTGCGCGGCATTGGCGGCGTGCCGCCCTCGTTTTGGAAAAAACTCGCGCAGCAACGAGGTCGTCTCGGCCCGGATGACCTGCCGGAGAATGAACCGCAAGATTTGATCGATCCTGCGGCACAGCCGCCCGTCTTCGGCCAGTCTGCCGACAAGGTCATCCGCACCGCGCTCTGCGTGGAGCCGCGCAATGGCAAGCTGTTCGTCTTCATGCCGCCGACGAAGACGCTGGAGGAATATCTGAGCTGCCTCGGAGCCATCGAGGATGTCGCGCTCGCGCTCGACCAGCCGATTGTCATCGAAGGGTATGCGCCGCCGTTTGATCCGCGCATGCATGCGCTCAAGGTCACGCCCGACCCCGGCGTGATCGAGGTGAACGTGCAGCCGTCAAAAAGCTGGGACGAGATGGTGAACATCACCGAGACGCTCTACGACGAAGCGCGTCTCACCCGCCTCGGCACGGAGAAATTCATGGTCGATGGTCGTCACACCGGCACCGGTGGCGGCAACCACATCGTCATGGGTGCGGAAGCGCCGAAGGACAGCCCGTTCCTGCGCCGTCCCGATTTGCTACGCAGCCTTGTGAGCTACTGGCAGAATCATCCGTCGCTCTCGTTCATGTTCAGTGGCCTGTTTGTCGGCCCCACGAGCCAAAGCCCGCGCATCGACGAAGCGCGCAACGATTCGCTCTACGAACTCGAAGTCGCCTTCAAAGCCGCACGTGACGCTGGCAACAACATCTCGCCCTGGCTGGTGGATCGCTTGTACCGCAACCTGCTCATCGACTCGACCGGCAGCACGCACCGCGCCGAGTTCTGCATCGACAAACTGTTCTCGCCCGACAGTTCCACCGGCCGCCTGGGTCTGCTGGAAATGCGCGCCTTTGAAATGCCGCCGCATGCGCGCATGAGTTTGGCTCAAGCACTGATGCTGCGCACGCTCATCGCCCGTTTTTGGAAAGAACCGTATGAAAAACCGCTCATCCGCTGGGGCACCGACATCCACGACCGCTGGATGCTGCCGCACTTCACCTGGAGCGATTTCGAGGACGTGTGCGATGAAACGCGTCGCGCCGGTTACGAACTCAAGCCCGAGTGGTTCGCCCCGCATCACGAGTTCCGCTTCCCGCTCAGCGGCGACTTCTCCTCGCGCAATGTGAACGTCGAAATTCGTCAGGCATTGGAGCCCTGGCATGTGCTCGGTGAAGAAGGCGGCGCCGGTGGTGCGGTGCGTTTCGTTGATTCCTCGCTCGAACGCATTCAAATCAAGGCCATGGGCCTCACGGAGGGCCGTTACGCCATCACCTGCAACGGCCGCACCGTGCCGCTGCATCCCACCGGCACGAACGGCGAGTTCATCGCCGGCGTGCGCTATCGTGCGTGGCAGCCCGGAAGCTGTTTGCAGCCCACCATCGGCGTGCATGCGCCGCTCACGCTCGATCTCGTCGATCTCTGGAATGAGCGCTCCCTCGGTGGCTGCACCTACCATGTCGTGCATCCCGGCGGCCGCAGCTACGACACTTTCCCCGTGAACGGCTATGAAGCCGAAAGCCGCCGCCTCGCCCGCTTCTTCCGCCACGGTCACACCCCTGGGAAGATGATAGTCGCCCCGGCGGTGCCGAATCCCGAGTTCCCGTTCACGCTGGATTTACGGCATGGGTAAAAAAGAAGAAACGGGATGCGCGGGCGTGAACGTTTCCTACTATCGGCAGCAGTGTCTCCGTTGTCACACCTGTTCACGCATTGATCTTCCAATCTCAAAGCTCCACCACCGCTTCTCCCGCAACACCACGGGTTGTGGCTCCGCGTGTGGACGCTCCTGACGCCGCAAGGCATTACGACGAGCTGCGCGACGATGCGGGCAGGGTGAGGGCGCATTACGACCAAGTCATCACGGACCTGCAACGTCGTGATGCCGCCGGGGTGAAGCGTCTGTCCGACACCGCCCGCCGTCTGCTGGCGGAACGTGGGGTGACCTTCAACGTGTATGATGACAAGGGCATGGACACGCCATGGACAATGGACCCGGTGCCGTTTGTCATTTCGTCGCGCGAATGGGAGGGCATCGAAAAGGCGATGATTCAACGTGCCACGTTGCTCAATACGATTCTTACCGACAGCTACGGGTCGCAGCAGTTGATCCGCCGGGGCGACATGCCGGCGGCGATGGTGCTCGCACAACCGGGCTATCTGCGGCCCTGCCACGGCATCAAAGTGCCGAATGCGAAGCCGCTGCAGGTCTATGGTGCCGACATTGCCCGAGCACCGGACGGCCGTTGGTGGGTCATTTCCGACCGCACGCAGATACCCACGGGTGCCGGTTACGCGCTGGAGAACCGCTTGATCACCTCGCGCCTGCTGCCGGATGTGTTTCGCGATGCACGGGTGCGCCGCCTGGCCGGATTTTTCCGTCAGATGCAGCAATCCCTCGCCGCACTGGCTCCACGGCCTGCCGGTGAACCACGCGTCGTGCTGCTGACGCCTGGACCTTACAACGAAACGTACTTCGAGCAGGCCTACCTCGCCCGCTATCTCGGTTACACGCTTGTTGAAGGTGAAGATCTCACCGTACGCGATGACCGCGTCTATTTGAAGACACTCAGCGGCCTGGAGCCGGTGGATGTGATCCTGCGTCGTGTGGATGACGATTTTTGTGATCCGCTGGAGCTGCGCAATGACTCCATGCTCGGCGTTCCCGGCCTCGTGCGGGCCGTGCGTGCGGGCAACGTCTCACTCGCGAACGCCCTTGGCTCCGGTCTGGCCGAAGCACCGGCGATGATGGCCTTTCTGCCCGGTTTGTGCCGCAAACTGCTCGGCGAAAACCTGCTCATGCCCTCCGTGGCAACGTGGTGGTGCGGCCAGGAGCGTCCCCGCGGCGAAATGGAGAAAAATCTCGACCATCTGGTCATCAAAAGCGCCTTCCGTGCGCGCGGACGCGAAGTTCACTTTGGCGAGGGCCTTTCGACCGCCGAACGCACCGCTTTCATTGAGCGCATGCGTTTTGCGCCGGATCGCTGGGCTGCGCAGGAGAAGATGACCTTCTCCACCGCGCCGACATGGGAGGATGGGCACCTCGTTCACAAGCCGATCAGCGTCCGTGTTTATCTCGTCGCGACGGCAGACGGCTACATGGTCATGCCGGGTGCGTTGACGCGCGTCGCCGCGACCATGGATTCGCCGCTGGTCTCGATGCAGAAGGGCGGCAGCAGCAAGGACACCTGGGTGCTCAGTGATGGTCCGGTGGAAAACGTCACCCTGCTCACCACCACACGCACACCGGTGGAACTCCGCCGCATCGGTCACAATCTCGGCAGTCGCGTCGCGAATCATCTGTACTGGCTCGGGCGTTATGCGGAACGGGCGGAATCCAGCGCCCGCCTGCTGCGCTCCACGCTGATCCGTTGTTCCCCTGAAAGCGGCATGAGTGAAACACCGCTGCTGCTGCCTCTGCTGGAGGCCCTGCGCAGTCTGCGTGTGCTGGATGATGTGGCTGACACCGCCGTGCTGGCCGCCCAGCAGGAACAGCTTGAAGCCCGGCTGCTGCAGGCGGTGTTCGATCCTGAGCATCCTTCCTCCATCCGCTCCAGCGTCACCCACATCCAGCGCATCGGCATCCTGCTGCGTGACCGTATCTCCGTTGATACCTGGCGCGTCATCAGCCAGCTCAGCGATGCTTTGGACGCCTTCGATCACCCGCCGAGCATCTCGCCGATGTCCGACACGCTGAACGTGCTCACGCGCGTCATCCTCGAACTCGCCTCCTTCCATGGACTGGCCAAGGAGAACATGACGCGTGCCCAGGGCTGGATGTTCCTCGACACCGGGCACCGCATCGAGCGCACCACCTACATCTGTGAGCTGCTGCGTGCCGGACTGTGCTCTGCAGATGCGGAAAATCCGAGCCTGCTCGAAGCCATCCTTGAAGTCGGCGACAGCACGATCACCTACCGCAACCGCTACAGCCTGCTGCCGCAGCTCGCCGCCGTGTATGACCTGCTCATGCTCGACGAACTCAATCCACGCGGCCTGCGCTTCCAGTTTGAGCGCATCGAGCAGCATTTCGAGCTGCTGCCGCGCGAGCAAAACTCCGCAATACTTACGCCAGCGATGCGGGTGCTCCTGGAAAACAGCACCAATCTGCAACTCTGTGACCCCACCGAGCTGGCACGCGTTGAACCGGGCACCTGGGCGCAAACGCAGGTCGCGAAACTGCTCACTCAGCTCATCGAAGCCATGCCGGCCCTCAACGATGCGCTCACCGCCGGTTACTTCGCCCATTCCACCATCAGCAGCAGCGAATCCGAGCCTGCCGCCGAACCGACGCCCACGCGATGAACTACCGCATCACGCACCGCACCACGTATGCCTACAGTTCGCGGGTGGCCGTTTCGCACCACGCCGCGCGTCTGCGGCCGCGCGACACCAACACGCAGCATTGCCAGGAATTCAGCCTCAGCTTTGATCCCGAACCCGATCTGCTCACCGAGCACACCGACTCCTTCGGCAACCAGGTTTCCTGCTTCTCGATTCAAAAGCTGCATGCGCGTTTTGAAGTCGTCTCGCGCAGTTTTGTGAAGCTCGCGCCGGTGTTGCAGCCTGATCCGGCGCAAACACCGCCGTGGGAGGACGTTGCCGCGTTGTTTCGTGATCCAGTGCCGTTTGATCTGCTCGATCCGTGCCAGTTCGTGTTCCGCAGCCCGCTGCTGGTGCATGAAATACCACTGCGTGAGTTCGCGCTGCCCAGTTTCAAGCCAGGCCGGCCCGTGCTCGCCGCCGCTGCGGATCTTTGCGCCCGCATTCATCATGAGTTTGTGTTTGATCCGAAGGCCACCACGATCAGCACGCCGCTGGCGGAGGTGCTGGAAAAGAAACGCGGCGTCTGCCAGGACTTTGCGCACCTCGCCATCGCCAGCCTGCGGGCGATGGGCCTGCCCGCCCGCTATGTGAGCGGCTACCTGCGCACGCATCCGCCCGCAGGCAAACCACGGCTGGCCGGCGTCGATGCCTCGCATGCCTGGGTGTCGTGTTTTGTACCCGGCTTCGGCTGGGTCGATTTTGATCCCACCAACGACTGCTTCACCTCGCTCGACCACATCACCGTCGCCATCGGCCGTGATTTTTCCGATGTCAGCCCCGTGCGCGGCATCATCACCGGCGGCGGCAAGCACAAGGTGGAGGTCGGCGTGGATGTGGAGCCGGTGGGTGGAACGTAATCCGCCCCACCGTTAAAAAAGGCCGCGTGAACTCTGGCACAGCCCCTGCTATTTATATAAATCTAATGTCGTCCCTGTTTCACGACTACCAACCAGGTAGCTTTTTTGATGAAATGTTTTCCGAGCCAAAGGCCGCCCGGTCGCATTACGCTGGAATCATGGGCAGCATCGGCACCCTGACACCCGCCGAATACGCCACCCGTCAGCGCACTGCCGACTCGGTTTTCCTCCGCCAGGGAGTCACCTTCACCGTCTATGGCGATGATCAGGGCACGGAGCGCATTTTTCCATTCGACCTGATGCCGCGCATTATTCCGCACCAGGAGTGGGAGCGTGTCGAGTCCGGCCTGATCCAGCGCATCACGGCGCTGAATCTGTTTCTGAACGACGTTTATCACGGCCAGAAAATCATCAACGACGGCATCGTGCCGCGCGAACTCGTCGAGTCCGCCTCGCATTTCCGGCCGGAATTCATGGGCGTCAAAGTCCCGCACGGCATCTACATCCACATCTGCGGCACTGATCTCGTGCGCGATGGCAAAGGCGAGTATTACGTGCTCGAAGACAATGGCCGCTGCCCCTCCGGTGCCTCCTACATGCTGGAGAATCGCAATGCAATGAAGCGTACGTTCCCCGGCCTGCTGCAATCGCTGCCGGTGCGGCCCGTCGATGCCTACGGCTCGATGCTGCGCGAAACTTTGGCCCATCTGGCCCCGCCGAGTGTCATTGATCCGAACATCGTCGTGCTGACCCCCGGTGTGTTCAACAGCGCCTACTTCGAGCACTGCTATCTGGCCAAACAAATGGGCGTGCCCATCGTTGAAGGTCGCGATTTGATCTTGAAGAATGATCGCATCTTCATGCGCACCACCAAGGGCCTTCAGCAGGTGCACGTCATCTACCGCCGCATTGACGACGACTTCCTTGATCCGCTGGTGTTCCGCAAAGACTCGCTGCTCGGCGTTCCAGGCCTCGTGAAGGCCTATCAAAACGGCCATGTGGCATTGGCGAACTCCATCGGCACCGGCGTCGCGGATGACAAGGCGGTGTACGCCCTGGTGCCGAAAATGATCAAATACTACCTCGATCAAGACCCCATCCTGCCGAACGTGACCACCTATCTCGGCGTCGATCCGAAGGAGTGTGAGTACATCCTCGCGAACCTGCCCAATCTCGTGGTCAAAGCCGTGAATGAATCCGGCGGCTACGGCATGCTGATGGGACCGCATTCCACGAAGGATGAGCAGGAAAAGTTTGCCGAGCGCATCCGCGCCAACCCGCGCAACTACATCGCCCAGCCGGTGCTGAACCTCTCACGTCATCCCGTCTTCCAGGGCGATCACTTTGAGGGCCGTCACATCGATTTGCGGCCGTATGTGCTCTACGGCGACCGCATCCACGTCGTCCCTGGTGGATTGACCCGCGTGGCGCTCAAAAAAGGCTCGCTCGTCGTCAATTCCAGCCAAGGCGGCGGCAGCAAGGACACCTGGGTGCTGTGGGATGACCAATGATGCATTTCCCATGAAGCCTTCCTCCCACTTAACGTCATGCTAAGCCGCGTCGCCGACAGCATCTATTGGATGGCACGCTACATGGAGCGCGCTGAAAACCTCTCACGTCTGCTGCTTTCCACGCAGGATCTGCTGCTGGATGCCGGAGAAGAGGCCGCCGACGAATCGCAGTTCTGGGGCCCCATTTTGATGACCACCGGCGATGAGGAGCGCTACGACAAAAGCCACAGCACCATCGAAGGCGAACTCGTGGCCGATTTCCTGGCGCTGCGGGCCGACAATCCCAATTCCATCCTCAACTGCGTCCGCGCCGCCCGTGAAAACGCCCGCACCGTGCGTGACCAGATCTCCGATGAGTTGTGGGAATGCATCAATGGCTTGCGTCTCTTTCTAGAGTCCCCCGAAGCGGCCGCGTTGCACCAAAACCAGCGCGCTTCGTTCTATGAAAAGGTGCTCGTCGCCTCATACCAATTCCAGGGCATCACCGCCTCCACCACGCCGCGTGATGAGAGCTGGCATTTCCTGCGCCTGGGTCTCTGTCTCGAACGTGCGGATAAAACGACGCGTCTGATCGACACCTGTTCCGCCATTTCCCTCGACATGCCGCCGAACCCGCTGGCCCGTCCATTGCGCTGGGCTGCGCTGCTGCGTTCCAGTTCCGCCTGGCATGCCTTCCAAGCCTATAGCAGCAACAAGCTCGATCCCGTCAACATCGTCGAGTACCTCCTGCTTAACGACACGTTCCCCCGCTCCTTCGCCTGGTGCATCGAGGCCATGCACACCGCTCTCATCGCCCTCTGTGGCACCGGTCGCCTCGAAGAGATGAAAGCGCCCGTGCGTCTTCTTGGCAGGCTGCGTGCCGACATCGCCTACATCACGATGGACGAAGTGCTCAAAGAAGGCCTGCACGAATTCATCGACCGCCTCCAGACCAAGCTCAACGACATCGGCGCCTCCATTTTACAGACCTTCGTACTCTATGGCGACAGTACGCTTGAAGTCGGGGATGCCCTCCACGCGCCCGCGCTTCCTCCTGGTGCCTGGCACGCCATGGTGGATGCCAACATGCAAATTCAGCAGCAACAGCAGCAGTGATCCCGGCGACCACCGCTGAACTCCATGCGCTTCCGAGTCTTCCACCGCACGCGATACCTTTACCGCGCGCCAGTGCGTGACAGTTACAACGAACTGCGCCTGCGACCTGCCACGGATGATAAGTCACGCCTCGAGTTTTTTCTGCTGAAAACCCACCCGCCGGTGCGGCTGCAGCACTTCCGCGACAACTGGTTTAATTACGTCCACTTTTTCGACCTGCCGGAGCCGCATTCCAACCTGACCATCGAGGCGCAATCGACCATCAACACCACCAGCCCCTACGAGGTCGGCAAACCACTGGGTGTCACCTTCCCCGCGCTCAAACAGGATCTCGATGACACATTGCAGCCGTTTCTCGGCAGCAGCAGGTATGTGGACGTCAACCCCGAGGTCTGGCGGCTCGGCATCGACATTCGCGATGACCGCAACGACGTCTTCGAAGTCGCCGAGGCCGTGATGCACCACATTTTCCGCGAGTGGATCTATTCACCGAACTTTACCAACGCCTCCACGCACATGAACGAGGTCATGGCCACGAAGCGCGGTGTCTGCCAGGACTTTGCGCATCTCATGACCGGCATCTGCCGCTCGCTCGGCATCCCGACGCGTTATGTGAGCGGTTATCTCTACAACGGCCCCGATTCCCATCTGCGTGGAGCCCAGGCCTCGCACGCCTGGTGTGAAATCTACCTTCCCGGCAAAGGCTGGTTCGGCCTCGACCCTACCAACGACACCCTCGCCGACGAACGCCACATCAAGATCGCCACTGGCCGCGATTACCACGATGCCGCCCCCGTGATGGGCCATTTCGACGGCCCGCCCGGAGCGACCTCGGCGCTTCAGGTTGAACTCGAAGTGCGGCGCATGGATGGGTGAGACTTTCGCCAGAATCTCCCGTTGTCTTCCCCGTCCCTCCCGCTACACTTTAGACCAGCGGGCCGCGCACGGGGGTTGGAGACATGAACACCGATCCTTGAGCCAGGCTCACAGGATTAAATTTGAGTTTTATGGGGACGTTCTCTCTTCCGGTGATGAAAATAGGGTCGGTGTCGATGGATGGCACGGAGCCAGTGTTGATACTCGGGCCGTGTGTGATCGAGAGTGAGGAATTCATCTGGGATGTCGCCGAAAAGCTCGGCGCAATGGCCACACAGCATGGCTGGCGCTGGATTTTCAAAGCCTCGTATGACAAGGCGAACCGCAGCGCCATTTCGTCGTATCGTGGCCTCGGTTGCGAAGCGGGCTGCAAGCTGCTGGCGCAAATTGGCACCAAGCTTGGTGTCCCGGTGACCACAGACATCCACTCAGTCGAGGAAGCGAAGCAGGCGTCTGAACACATCGACCTGCTGCAAATCCCCGCTTTTCTTTGCCGCCAGACCGATTTGATCGTCGCCGCAGGTGAGACGGGACGTACTGTTAATGTGAAGAAAGGCCAGTTTCTCGCCCCGTGGGATGTGCGGAACATCGCCGACAAGCTCGTGAGCGTCGGCTGCCAGAATTTTATGTTCACCGAGCGTGGCACGACCTTTGGCTACAACAATCTCGTGGCTGACATGCGCTCTCTGTACTGGATGCGCGAACTTGGCTACCGCGTCGTGATGGATGCCACGCACAGCGTGCAGCGGCCCGGCGGTCTTGGCACCGCGACGGGCGGCGATGGCAAACTGGCTCCCGTGCTCGCCCGCGCCGCGGTGGCGACGGGTTGTGACGGGGTGTTCATGGAGACGCATCCTGATCCGGCGAAAGCCTTTTCAGACGGTCCCAATCAAATCCCGCTTTCGCAGATCGCTGAAGTGGTGGAAACCTTGAGGAAGATACATGGCCTTGTTCGCGACATCACTTGAACTGCTGCAGCGCCGCAGACTTGCGTTCTCCATCGTGCTCGGCGTGATGGCGGGAATCGGCATGTTCGCCAAGGCGCAGCAGCCTGTGACAGAAGATTCCGGCTACGGTGCCTTCCTGCGCATGATTCCGCTGGGTGCCGTGAGCAAGGGCGCGGTGATCCCCTCCTTCGATGAAAGCGGCCGCCGCACCTCGCTCATCACCGCCGCCGTGGTGCGCCGGATTGATGACGAACGTCTGTATGCGGAAAAACTGACCGTGCAGATGTTCAATGCCGACCCCAAGAACGATGTGCGCATCGACTTGAAGACCGCCTTTTACCACATGGCCGACGGCGGCATTTTGCGCAGCACCGAGCGCAGCCGCGTGAGTCGAGCTGATTTTCAAATCGAAGGCGACAGCCTCATCTTTGACACCGCGAAAAACCAGGGCCGCATGACTGGAAGCATCCGCATGGTGATCTTTGACACCAGCGCTCTCAGCGGCGAGGGAAGCCCCCCCTCCGACCCCCAACCCGCCAAGTGACATGAAAACGTCATCCATTCTCTGGATCGCCCTGCTACTCAGCAGCGCTGGCACGTGGGCACAAGGCCCCGGCAGCACCCGCCCGCTGTTTGATTTCCGCAAAAAAAAGGTGGACGAAGAGACGAAAACCAAGGCCATTGATGCGGCCAAGAGCGCCGCCAAGCAGGTGCCCGATGAGGTGAAGGATAAAGCCAAGGAGTTGCTGATCTCGCCGGAGGCCGCCGAGATGCGCCAAAAGGCGCTCCAGGCCGCGCAGGCGCTGATGCAAAATGCCACCGCCCCAACAACTGCGACCACAGCTCCCGCTGTCGCTGTGGCAGAAACACCGCCGCCGGTCGGACCGCAGCCTAAACCGCTGCAGCCTTTGAATCTGGATGAGGCTCCTAAAGCCACCAAAGGCCAGATCCTCATCACCGCACAAAAAAGCGCCTTCTTTGACGCCAATCTTGGTTACGGCATCTACACCGGCGACGTGAAGGTACGCCACCCGCGGATGTACATTGAGTGCGAGGAGCTTGAACTCTACATGGCAAAACAGGATGGCGGCGTCCTCGGAACACCCAAACCAACAACTCCCGGCCCTGCGGCAAAAGACCTGGACATCCTGGCACCGCCCAACAAGGCCGAAAACACCGGCACACCCATCGAAAAGGCCTACGCCCGCGGCCCGATGGTGACGATCGAGAAAGTTTCCGAAACCGGCGAACTACAGATCGGCCATTGCAAAGACCTTTATTATGACGGCAAAAACGACGTCACCACGCTGCGTGACTGGCCGCAGGTGCAGGCGGGCAACAAGCTCCACCAATCCACCGAACCCGGCTGCGTGATGATCATTGACAAAGGGGGCAAACTCACCACCACCGGTGGCCATCGAACCATCATTCTCCAGGGAGAAGAAGCCACCCCCAGGAGCCGCAGCGGCATGGCTCCCGCCACCACCGCGCCAGCACCCTCACCGCAGTGACCATGGCCGTGCGAAAGAAAAAAATGAAGAACGGCGGCGGCCAGGAACCCACACTCTCCTGGGAAAGTTCCGTGGCCGCACAGACCATTGCAGCCCCGGCTGAAGCAGAGGCCGGGAGCGTCCTGCTGCACACTGAGGGCCTCAAAAAAATCTATGACGGGCGGGCCGTGGTGAATGGCGTCGATATCGAGGTCAAAAGCGGTGAAATTGTCGGCCTCCTCGGCCCAAACGGCGCCGGCAAAACGACCACCTTCTACATGATCGTGGGATTGGTACAGCCGAACGGGGGCAAGGTCATGTTCGACGGCAAGGACGCGACCCATGAGCCAATGTTCATGCGCGCCAGGCTTGGCATGGGCTATCTGCCGCAGGAGGAGTCGATCTTCCGCCGCCTCACCGTGCGTGAAAACATCCTCGCCGTGATGGAAACGCAGCCCTACACGCGCCAGGAGCGCGAGGAGCAGACCCAGTCCTTGATGGAAAAGTTCGGCATCGACCATGTGGCGGACAATCTCGCCATCACGCTCAGCGGGGGTGAGAAACGCCGTCTCACCATCGCCCGCTCGCTCGTCACCTCGCCGAAATTGCTCATGCTCGACGAGCCCTTCAGCGGCGTCGATCCCATCGCCGTCAGCGAGATCCAGGACATCATTCGCATGCTCCGGCAGGCCGGACTGGCCATTCTCATCACCGATCACAACGTGCGCGAAACCCTCAACATCGTGGATCGTGCCTACCTCATTTTTGAGGGCCGGGTGCGCCGCCACGGCACCAAAGACTTTCTCGTCAACGATGACGAGGCCCGCCGCCTCTACCTGGGCGAGGGCTTCACCATGTAACTTTCATTCCAACCCAAAGGAGAACCACCATGCAAAAACACAACGTCAACCTTCCCATCATCGTCACCGCGCGTCATATGGACGTCACCGAGGCGATCCGCGATTACGCCCACAAAAAGATCGAAAGCCTCCACCTCGACTACCCCCGCATCATTGAGGCCAAGGTCATTCTCGACGTGCAGAACCATCACCGCCACATCGCGGAAATCATTCTCTTTTGCGCCGATCACATCGTCATCGAAGTGAAGTCCATCACCGAGGACATCTATGCCTCGATCGATGAAAGCGCCGCCAAGATCGCCCGCCGCATGCGCAAGTACAAGACACGCCTGCTGCGGAACCACCGCCCGCGCAAGGAGGTCTCCATCCGTCACATCGAGGAGCATGTCTTCCACCAGGAGGTGATGCACACCGAGGAGGAGCACATCGAGCCGGCCTACGTTCACAAGGAGAAGTACAAGATCCGCCCGCTGTTTGCCGACGAAGCCATCATGGATCTCGAAATCAGCGACCGCCCCTTCGTCCTCTTCCACAACCAGCAGACCCATCGTCTTGCCATTTTGTTCCGCCGCAAGGACGGCGACTACGGCCTCATCGAGCCGGAACTCGTCACTGCCGCGAACGGCGCGGCGAAATAAACGCCTTGAAGACAGCTTGAATCACGAAGCGGCCTGGACTCAGGCCGCTTCTTTTTTGTGCAGCGCCAGATACTCGCGGCAGTTTCCCTCGCCCATGTACTTCGCCAGCAGGCGGAAATCCGTTTCGGTGAAATCAACCATGATCAGGCCGTCCACAACGGAAGAGAAATCCTTGTCCACATTGAAGCTGAGCAGCGTCGCATTGAGCTTCAGGTAATGTTTCAACAGCGTGGGGATGCCCTTGCCGTCCGTCTCCAAACTGGAGATCAGCGCGGAGCAGTCGTCCACGTTTTGCAGGTCGGCGCTGATGAACTCGCGCATCATGCGGCGGGTGCGCATGTAGCGGAAGGGATTGCGCGGCTTCACGAAGCTTGAAAGGTTCGGATGCATGCGGTTGTCCTGCAGAAACTCCACGATCATCTTCCGCGAGAGGCTGCTGTAGTCCTTGCTGATGCTCACCGGCCCGAAGAGCTTCTTGTAGCGCGGATTGCGCGCGATCCAGTGCGCGATCCCCTTCCACAGCAAAGGCAGCGTTGCCAGTTGCCGCTGATAGGCCTTGATGATGAAGCTGCGGCCCATCTCCACGGCATGCTCCAGGTTGGCGAGGAACGGTTTTTCATACTTGAACAGTGTGTTCGTGTAGAGGCCCTTCGGTCCGTACTCACGCAGGATCACATCCGCACGGCCCAGCCGGTAAGCCCCGGCCACCTGCTCATTGTCCTCATCCCATAGGATCAGGTGCTCGTAGTAGCGGTCGTATTTATCGAGGTCGATGTCGTTGCCTGTGCCCTCGCCCACCTCGCGGAAGGTGATCTCCCGCAAACGCCCGATCTCCGGCAGCAGCGTGGGGATTTCGTGGGAATGCGCCTGATAAACGGACAAATTCCCCTGCCCGACGAGCCGCCCGCCGCGCGCGCGAATACGGTCAATCTCCTCCACCATCCTCTCGTGCAGGATTTCCGAAGGAGGAGCGCTGGTGATGTTCTCGCCCTCGACGGTCAGCTTGGCGCCATCTTCCTTCCCGCGTTGGTGCAGCACAAAGGTATGGATGCGCAGGTAGCGTGTGAGGGATTCATCATCCTCGAACTTCTTCAGCCGCGAATACGGGATGGGGTTCCCCACCCGCATCGGCACCGGGGTATTGGCCCGGTTGCAGAACTCGCGCAGCAGCAGACTGGTGCGCAGGCGCGGATGGATCAGCCCGGCGGCATGAAACAAGGCGCTGTTCGAACCGGGGAAGTAAACCGGTAGCACCGTCGCCTGCGTGCGTCGCACCAGCGAACCCACATGATTGCTCCACGCCGGCTCATCGACACCCCTGCCCGGCTTGTAAGACGCCACTTCACCTGCCGGGAAGATGACCAGCGCCCCGCCACCACGCAGCAGACGAATGGCCTCCTTCATTGGAGCCAGATTGCGTTTCGCCGCCCCGTCACCGCCAAAAGGATCGACCGGGATCACATGATCCTTCAGCTCCTTCATCGCCAGCATCAGCGAGTTCGTCATCACCTTCAAATCCGGCCGGAACTGGGCCGACCAGCGTGCGAGCATGATGGGATCAATGATGCCAAACGGGTGGTTCGCCACAATGATCAGCGGCCCCTGCTTCGGAAATTCAAACTCCGGCGGCAGATCCACGTCCTCTTGTAGTTTGAACGCATGCGCCACCGAATCAAACCAGGCGAACACCTTCGGATGCTGGGGATGAGTGCGGAAAAGCCGCGCTGATTCGCGATAGCACTCATCAAAACCACGCAAACCCAGCGCGCGCTCCACGGCGGGGCCGAGCAAACGGTAAATCCGGCGCTGAAAGGGGGTTTTGAGGTGCTCGCTGGGATCGAAGAGCATGAGAGCGGTCAAATGGTTTGGGCGTGATGACCGGCGGCATCCATCCTCACGATTGCGCTTCAATCAAGCAGCTTCCACGCTTCGATTTCGTCATTCTTAAAAATGAAACCTCAGCCCAGCGCCTGCTGAATCTGTCGCATCCACCGTTCTGCCCGTGTGGCGAAAGTATAGTCATCGTTCTGATACAGAACGCCCCGCGAGACATTCACCAGCAGCGGCGCTTTCCGCCCGCTGCCCTTCAGCGCCGCCAGATCCCCACCCTGCGCCCCGAGTCCAGGAATCAGCAGCGGCACGTCAGGGATGTGGTCCAGCACATCCGGAGCGGCATTGGTCAAGCCAACGACCAAACCCACCTGCGGATGCCCTTTCGTCATTTCGGCCACGAGTTCATAGACCTGCCGGTCTCCAGTCTTTTGCAGCTCAATGTCCTTCGCGCCCGGATTCGAGGTCACGCCCAGCAGGTACAGCCCTTTGTCCGTGTATTTGAGAAACGGCTCCAGCGTGTCGCGGCCCATGTAGGCGTTCAGCGTCACCGCATCCACATTCATCACATCAAAGCATGCCTTCGCGTAATACCCCTGCGTCTCGCCGATGTCCCCGCGCTTCACATCCAGCACCACCGGGATCTCTTTCGGGATCTCTTGCAAAATCTCCTCCAGCATTTTCACGCCGCGCCAGCCCAGCGCTTCGAAGTAGGCCGAGTTCGGCTTGAACGCCGCCGCAAACGGCGCGGTCTGCGCGATCACATCCAGAATCCACCGCTTGGTCGATTCTTCCGCGTTTTCGGCCCGCACATCGAGCCCCACGCAGAGATTCGAGCCGGTTTGGGCGATGCGTTGATTCAGCTTGTCGAGAAAAGTCATGCGCTGCCCACATGGCACGGCTTTTCGCTCCCGCCAAATCGAAGATTTGACGCTGCCCCGCCCCCCGCCATCCTGCCAGCCTTCCCGATGAGCAACGACACCGCCATCAAGCCCCTCGTGGGCATCATCATGGGCTCCAGTTCCGACTGGCCCACCATGCAAAATGCCGCCCAGGTCCTGAAAGACTTTGGCGTGCCTTTTGAAAAGAAAGTCGTCAGCGCGCACCGCACGCCGCAGCTTCTTTACGATTACGCCACCACCGCTTCGAAGCGTGGCCTCAAGTGCATCATCGCCGGTGCCGGCGGAGCCGCACATCTGCCCGGCATGACCGCCAGCATGACGACCCTCCCCGTCCTCGGCGTTCCGGTGCAAAGCCGTGCGCTCAGCGGCATGGACAGCCTTTACTCCATCGTGCAAATGCCCGGTGGCATCCCCGTCGCCACCTTCGCCATCGGCAACGCGGGCGCTCTGAACGCCGGACTCTTCGCCGTCTCCATGCTGGCGAACGATAATCCCGATCTCGCCGCCAAACTGAAGACCTTCCGCGAACGGCAGACGCAAAAAGTACTCGAAAGCCAGAACGACCTCGAAATCGAAGCGAAAGCATGATGTTCTCGCCTCCTTCGACGATCGGAGTCCTCGGCGGCGGTCAGCTCGGGCGCATGCTCGCCCTCGAAGCACGCCGCGCCGGTCATCGCATCGCCATCTTCACCGATGAACCCCAAGGCTGCCCCGCCGGTCAGTTCGCCGACATCGAGATCAACGCGGCCTATGACGACACCGCAGCTCTGAACCGCTTTTTGCAGCAGGTCGATGTCGTTACCGCCGAGTTCGAAAACATCCCCGCAGCGTGCCTGCAAGCCGTCGAGGCCGTCAAACCACTGCGTCCCGGCTCGAAGGCCATCTTCACCACGCAGCACCGCGAGCGTGAGAAAAATTTCCTCCGCGACCAAGGCATCGCCTGCGCCCCGTTTCGCGTCGTCGATGATTTGAGCGGCCTCGAAGCCGCCGTGGCCGAACTCGGCCGCCCCTGCGTCATCAAAACCGCCGCCTTCGGCTACGACGGCAAAGGCCAGTGCAAAGTCACCGCCGAAACGAATCTCGCCGAAGCCTGGAGCGGCTTCATTGGCCATCGCGCCGTCGTCGAGCAATGGGTCAGCTTCGTTTGCGAGGTTTCCGTCGTCGGCGCACGCGGCATCGACGGCAGCATGGCCACGCACGGTTGCGTCGAGAACCAGCACACGCATCACATCCTCGACGTCACTATCGCTCCCGCCCGCGTGGAGCCGCAGATCATCACGCAGGCCGTCGAATTGTGGCAAGCCGTCGCCGAAGGCCTCGATTACGTCGGCACCATGGCCGTCGAGATGTTCGTCACCGCAGACGGCAAAGTCATCGTCAACGAAATCGCCCCGCGTCCACACAACAGCGGCCACTACACCATCGACGCCTGCCGCACGAACCAGTTCCAGCAGCAGCAGCGTGCCGTCTGCGGCCTCCCTCTTGGCGACGCCTCGCAGCACACACCCGCCGTCATGATCAACCTCCTCGGCGACATCTGGCCCGCCCCGCTCACCCATCCCGACTGGTCGCCCGTGCTCAATCACCCCCGCGCCAAGCTCCACCTCTACGGCAAACGCGAAGCCCGCCCCCGCCGCAAAATGGGCCACTTCACCGTCCTCGGCGACACGATCGACGAAGCGCTCAAAGACGCGCTCGCGATTCGGAAGGTGCTGGGGATTGGGATCGACTAACGCAGCCGCTTCGTGTTCAAGCGCTGGGCAAAATGCACCAGCGTCACGATTTCCAACTCATCGAGCAGCACGCGATAGATGATCCGGTAGGACGCCTCATGAATCTCCCGCACGTCCAAATCGGGTGCCTCATGCACTGGATGACCGATATGCGGATGAAGTGTGAGAATGTCCGTACGTTCGATGATTCTGGCCACCATGCGGTCCGCATAAAACGCCGAATCTTTGGCGATGTAGGCTCGGATCGCCCGCAAATCCTTCCGCGCCTGACTGGACCAGAAAATGTTCACGCCACGCCGAACTCACGTTTGATGCTGGCATGCGAATGCCGCCGTCCGGCGTTCAAATCTGCCAATCCGGCCTCAATCTTCTGGCGCACATAAAGCTGCTGCATCACATCGTCCCAAGAGGCTGTGGCTGGCAGCTTGTCGATCAACCTGCGGGCCTGCTTCTTGGCGCTGACGGCTTTGGTCTTGGTTTTCATGATTTCAAAGTACGGCCATCGACGTCGTTTCTCAAGATCACACTTTCACCCAGCTTTTGGCCCTGCTGCTCTGCAAGATGGCTTCGCAGAGCTTCACTTCGTGGTGGCCGTCTTCGGCGGTGGCGAAGAGGGCGGGCGTCTTCTTGCCGCTGGCGATGTGCTCGTAAATGGCGCGGTAGTGCATTTTGTGACCGTCGCTGAAGCCTTCGGCGTGACCGGGCGGGTAGTCGGTGAAGTTGGCGACGTCTTCGAGGAAGCCGGGCGTGCCGCGCTGGAGGATTTGATTCGGTTCATCGCGATGACCGACCTGAATTTCATTGGGCTGCTGCAAATCCCAGCGCACGCTGCCCTTCGTGCCGTAGATGCCGAAGCTGAGGCTGCATTTCCAACCGGCGGCGACCTGGGAGATCGCCGCATTCGCATGCACGCCGTCGGCGAAGCCGTGCTTGGCCTTGCCGAACTTCAGCAACACGCTGCCGAAGTCCTCGGTATCGACCTTGTAGTCGATCATCTTCTTCGGATCGACCTTCGCAAAAGTCTGCACCTCGCCTTTCGGACGTTTGCGGGTCTTGTGGAAGGTCTCGATGTGCGCAAAGACGCTGTTGGGCTTTGATCCGAGCACGAAGCTCACGGCATCGATCCAATGGGTGCCGACATCCCCCACCGCACGGAGTTTGCCGCCTTCGCTGGCGAGGATGCGCCAGTTGTAGTCGGTCTCATACATCAGCCAGTCCTGGAAGAAATGACCCTGGACGTGCATGATCTTGCCGAGATCGCCCCGCGCCACCATTGCGCGCATCTGCAGGATGGCGGGGAAGAAGCGGCACATGTAGTTCACCGCGAACACCGGGCCTTTTTTGCCGCCCTTCTTCACCGCATCGACGACGAGCGCGGTGTCCTTCGCGGTCATGCCGAGCGGCTTCTCGCAGATGACGTGCTTGCCCATTTCGAGTGCGCTCAGGCACTGCTCGACGTGAACCCGGTTGGGCGAGGTGATGTGGACGACATCAATGTTCGGCGAGGCGTACATGGCCTCGTGATCGTAGTCGCCGTAGATCTCGGGGATGCCCCACAGGTTGCCGACATGGCGGGCGCTCTTGGTGGAGCCGCAGATGCCGTTCACCGTGACGCCGAGCCGTTTGAGTGCTTCGATATGAACGGGGCCGATGAAGCCGGTGCCGATGATGCCTGCGCGGAGCTGGTGGAGGGGTGTCATGAAGGAGGAATGGAGTGGCGGAGTATTGGAGTGGTGGGCAGGGATGGACAATGACGAATTTCGCGGCGCAAAGTGGTCCGCACAGTCCTCTGTGCGGCGTGGCGAAGGCGGATGGCGGCCTTATGGTGGAAAGCGCACGGAGTCTGGAACATTTCAGGCGGCAAGTGTCTTGATCGTTGCGGAGCGCCGCACAGAGACTGTGCGGACCACTTGGATCAGCCTTCCAAAATGTAACCCGAAGCCAGCTTTTGGAAGCGATTGACCTGATGATCGATGGTTTCGGCATCCCAGTTGAGTTCCCGCGCCATGATGGCAGCCACGCGGGGTGCTGCGTTCATGCTGGCTTGCGCATCAAAGAGCAAAGAACGGCTGCGGCGGGCGAGGACATCGCCCACGGTGCGGGCCATTTCGTGACGGGTGTGGAAGACGACCTCGGCACAGGTCAGATCGAGCTTGGGATGCACTTTCCTGGCCCATTCCGGCTCTTTGGCAGTCAGCTCACGAATCTCTGTCGCGTCGCTGCCATAGACGGCCAGCGGATCGTCTTTCGGCAGCACGGTGGCAGAGCCGTGGATCTTGAGATCGTGCGTGACGCAATGTTTGACACCGATGCCGCCGATCATCTCAGCATGATCGATGACATCCTCGGCCATGCGGCGATACGTCGTCCATTTGCCGCCGGTGATGGTGATGAGGCCAGAGTCGGAGACGAGGATGGTGTGATCACGCGAGAGCGCGGCGGTGGACTCGGCATTCTTCGCGGCCACCAGCGGGCGCAGACCGGCGAACACGCTCAGCACATCACACGGACGTGGATCACGCGTGAGGTAGCGCGCCGCGTGCGTCATGAGGAACTCGATTTCATCCGGCAGGGCGCGTGGCTCGATGCTGGCATGCTCCACTGGTGTATCCGTGGTGCCGATGATGACGCGCCCATGCCACGGCACGGCGAACAGCACGCGGCCATCATCCGTCTTCGGGATCATGATGGCCGACTCACCGGGCAAAAACTCGCGCGGCAGCACCAGATGCACGCCCTGACTCGGTGCGACGATGTTTTCTGTCTTCGCATCGTCCATGCGCCGCACATCATCGACGAAGACACCCGTGGCATTGATGACGCAGCGGGCGCGGATCTCGTGCTGGCGGCCGGTTTCGACGCATTCGGCCTTCACGCCGATGACGTGGCCCTTTTCCTTCATCAAACCGGTGCAACGCGTGTGATTGAGCGTGATGGCACCATTATTCACCGCCGTGCGCGCGAGATGAATAGCGAGACGTGCGTCATCGAACTGCCCGTCGTGATAGACCACGCCGCCGTCGAGACCCTCGGTTTCCAAGGTGGGCAGCAGCTCCATCATCTCCTCCCGCGAGAGATAGCGCGAGGGTTCGAGGCCAAGCTGGCCCGCCAGCGTGTCATAGACCTTCAATCCGATGCCGTAGAACGGCCCCTCCCACCAGTGGTAGCTCGGAATGACGAACGGCAGGCTGTGGACGAGATGCGGCGCGTTTTTGCACAGAAGGCCGCGCTCACGCAGCGCCTCCAGCACGAGAGAAATGTTCCCCTGCTTCAAATAGCGCACGCCGCCATGCACCAGCTTCGTGCTGCGGCTGGAGGTGCCTTTGGCGAAGTCCGACTGCTCGATGAGCACCACCGAATGTCCCCGCGAGGCTGCATCCACCGCCGCGCCAAGTCCCGTGGCTCCGCCGCCGATGATGGCGATGTCAAACGGGCCGCTGTGCGAGACAAGCTGCGAAAAAAGGCGTTCGCGATTCATGCGAGCAGTTCACCCAAGGAGGGGCGGTTTGCAACCGCCCACGGCGCTTGAAAAGCGCCGCTCCTTGTCCGCGAATCGTCATTCGACATTTTATCCCCCATTTGCTAGCCTCCGCGTCCCAACCATCCACAACTCCAACACTCCCCATCCCATGTCCGACATCGCTCTCGCCAAAGGTGAAAAATTTCTCGCAGACAACGCCACGAAAGAAGGCGTGACCGTGACCGCCAGCGGCCTGCAATACAAAGTCATCACCCCAGGCACCGGCAAGAGTCCGAAGGCCACGGACACGGTGGAGGTGCATTACGAAGGCACGCTGATCAATGGCAACGTCTTCGACAGCTCGTATCGCCGCAAGGAATCCATCGAGTTCCCGCTGAATGGTGTCATTGCCGGCTGGACCGAAGGCGTGCAGCTCATGCAGGAAGGCGCGAAGTTCCGCTTCTACATCCCCTCGAAGCTCGCCTACGGTTCCCGTGGTGCCGGTCGCGACATCGGCCCGAATGAGGCGCTGATCTTCGACGTGGAGCTGATCAAGGTGAAGTGATCCCACGCCACTGACAGAAAAGAAGAGGGCAGAAACAAGGATTCCTTGTTCTGCCCTTTTATTTACATGCTTTGATTGCCTCCCTCCTCCCCTGATGTCCTCCAAGCTCACTCCCACTCCCTCATGGCCCGTGACCGACCATCAAGGAACCGGTTTTGATTCGCCGGTCTTCGGCCCCAAAGATGACCACTTGAATCGGTGGCCACTGGCCCGCCAGATTTACAACGTGGCCACCAACGGTCCGGCAGGCTGGTCGGCTCGCATCGGTGTCTATGGCGAATGGGGGACCGGCAAGACCTCGGTGCTCAAGTTTGTGTCGGCCTTGGCAGAGGAAGAGGGGCACATCGTAGTGTGGTTTGATCCGTGGGGCTATTCGTCGAAACCAGACCTCTGGCACGCGTTTGTGATGAAGTGTTGCGATACGATAGAGGGCAAGCTGGGAGGCATCACTGCGGCAGGAGAGGTGCGCAGAAAGTCATACCTCAAGAAGGGCCGCGACCTGCTTGCAACTGTGACAAAGAAAATTCCTGGTGACACGGGGTCCGCCATCACAGGTGGATTGGACCTGCTTACAGGAGCCTTTTCATTTGGGCGTGATGATTTGAAGAAGCTTCATGCCGACTTGAAAGGCAAACGTGTCGTTGTTTTAATTGATGATCTCGACCGAACCGCCGCCGAGTTGGTGCCCGAGATTCTTTTTGCCCTGAAGGAGGTCATGGACATCCCCGGATTCTCTTTCGTTTGTGGGTTTGATCCTGTCGTAGTTGGCAAGGTGTTTCGCGCGAGTCATCGGGGATTCGGTGACGGGCAGAAGTTTCTGGAGAAGATCATCGACTACCCCATTTGGCTGCCACCAGCGACCGCCGAGGGTTTGATGAAGATTGCCTTGGCTGATGCCGCCAAGCATTGCTCTTTCGTTCCCACGGATGATGTCCGCCAAGTGATTCCGCTTCTGCCTCAGAATCCCCGTGCCATTCGCCAGTTCATTCGTCACTTGTCGTTGCTCAAGCATCAGATCGAGAGACATCATGAATATGAGTTGAGGTGGCCTGTGATCCTGGCAGCGACGGTCATCAAGGTGCGTCACCCCAAGCTGGCCGACCCGCTTCTAAATGATCCAAAGTTCTGGCAGGAAATTGCGGTCACCGAGATGGTAGCATCACATTCGAATGAAAGTGAAAAGGTCCCCGAGGAAGTCACCAAGCACATCGCCAAATGTGAAAAAGATCATTCCGTCGCCCTTTCGTCGGCCGAGCGGGACCAAGTGTCACAAGGGCTCACCCGGATTGTTGAAAAGCTAAGCCTGTGGTCTGGCGACGGCGTTGAACTGATTCGCGGCCAGATGTCGATCACGGAAGCTCCACAAGCGGTGACCTGGAAAGAGTTCGAGGACTGTCTGGAGCTCTGCAAAACGGGAGTATTGGCCGAGCAATTGAAGGAATGGATTGTGAATCACGCCAAAGATCAACATTGCGGAGAAGCACGCGTGGCCAGCGAACTCACTCGTGCCGCCCTTGAGCGCTATCGTTCCGAACTTCATCAGGCTGACAACGTCTTCGTCCCAAGACAGCAGGGTTCTCACAAAAGGAAGGCCAAGTTTCTGCTGAGAGCACTGGAGGTCCTGGTGCTGAAAATGGGGGATGCCTTGCCTGCTCTCAAGTCGCGGGAGTGGCTGCCAGTAAGTGACCTTATGAAAGATATGGTGTCGTTGGCGAATGCAGTCAGCGCCGTTCATCGTGAACTCTGGCCACGAACAAAAACCCTGCAGTTTAGTTTGGTGAAGAAGTGGCAGGACGATCTGAAGACTCTGGGACCCGCCGTTCGGTCTATCCACCCGAATCACAGTGGAAGGCTGGAAGGCCAAGAGCGCGAAGTCGCCATAGAGTTGAATGTGTTGTTTAACGAACGGCTTTGCGAGGCGGCTGCCGGGCGGTTTGATGAAGCAGGCTTCGTGGACCGTGTCAGCGACCGGTTCAACGGCGACCACGAGTTTAGGGAGCTAATGCTTGATGCCAAAAGCGCTCTATGGACAACTTTCCGTCCGAAGGTTTTGGCCACGTTCAAAAAAGCCAACTCGAACATGGCCATGAGGGAGAATGCCCATGCTTTCCTGGTTTGGATCGACCAGATGCTGAGGAAGCCGCAGCACCATGACCAGGCAAGGCTTCAGGAACTGGCTGGAGACTCCGAGATCATGGCCGCCACTTGGGACGCTGCGACCGTGGCTCCGTTTGCCGGGAAGTATGCTTATCGTTTGAAAGAGCTTCCCGCCGCCCTGGATAAACTTGGCGTGAAACTCACCATCCCCCCGTGGTGGCAGCCTGCTATTGATGAGACAGCGGCTCTGTATGAGAAAGAGAAAACCCAGAGAAGCGAAGCCCCCTCGGGGATCTGACTTTATGCACAAAGTGGACTGATGAACCCGGAGAGGCTGACCCCGTGGTGAAGCTTATCGACTTCGAGCAGCAGGAACGAAACACCTTCCGCAACATCGGTCCGAATGAGGCGCTGATTTTCGACGTGGCGCTTTTCAAAGTGAAGTAATGCGCCGTCTGCCGTCGTTGAGACGGTCATGCGAGCTTTCCTTTTCCTGATCCTTTCGGCTGCGTGCTTCGCCGCCCAGCCAAATGTCGTTTTCATCATCAGCGATGACCAGGGCTGGCCGGACCTCGGCTGCATCGGCAGCAAGCCGCTGATCACGCCGAATCTGGACAAGCTGGCCGCCGAGGGCGTGCGCGGGACGAGCTTTTATGTGACGTGGCCGGCCTGCACGCCATCGCGTGGCAGCGTACTCACGGGGCGCTACCCGCAACGCAACGGGCTTTATGACATGGTGCGCAATGACATGGTGAACTTCGGGCACCGCTTCACGCCCGAGGAGTATGCGGTGTCCCCGGAGATGACGCTGGGGCTGGATGTGCGCGAGGTGACGATCGGCGACATGCTGCGCAAAGCGGGTTACGCGACGGGTTGCATCGGCAAATGGGACATGGGGCAGGCAAAACGCTTCCTGCCGCTGCAGCGCGGCTTCGACTTCTTCTACGGCCACGGCAACAACGGCATCGACTACTACACGCACGAGCGCTACGGCGTGCCGTCGCTGTTTCGCGGCAATGAGCGCACTCAGGAGGACAAGGGAACCTATGTGACGGACGTGTTCCGCCGCGAGTCGCTACGATTCGTCGGCGATCAGGCGGGGAAGAAGCCGTTCTTCCTCTACCTGGCCTTCAATGCGCCGCATGGGGCGTCGGCGTTCGGCGAAGGCACGACGGAGGGTGAGAAGAAAGTGGCCGAAGGTGTTCAAGCACCGGAGAAGTATGTGGCGATGTATCGCGGCAAGGTGGAGAACGAGAAACTGGCCCGTTACTGCGGCGCGGTGACGTGCATGGACGAGGCCATTGGCGCAGTGATGGAGGCGGTCGAAAAAGCCGGACAGAAGGACAACACGATTTTCCTGTTCATGTCCGACAACGGCGGCAGCGGCAACGGTGGCAACGCGCCGCTGAAGGGAAGCAAGGGCACGATGTGGGAGGGCGGTCTGCGTGTGCCTTTCATCATGCGCTGGCCGGGAAAACTGCCCGCCGGGAAGGTGACAGACGAGTTTCTGACCGCTCTGGAACTGGTGCCGACCCTGCTGGCCGCCACCGGGAGCCAAACACCGGAAGGCGTCAAAATGGACGGCTTCGACATGCTGCCCATCCTGCGCGGCGAGGCGAAATCCCCACGCAAGGAGATGTTCTGGCAGCGCCGGGGCGACAAGGCGGCACGCTTCGAGAACTGGAAGTGGCTGGAGTCCGTGAAGGGCAACGGCCTTTATGACTTGAGCACCGACCTCAGTGAAAAGCACGATTTGAGCGCCGAGAAGCCTGAAATCGCGAAGATGATGCGGGAGCGGCTCGCTCAATGGCGAACGGAAATGGACGCGAGCGAGCCGAGGGGGCCATTCAGAGATTATTGAGGATGTGAGTGTTGAGTGAGGACCACCTGAACCGCCCGGCTTGTGCGAAAGTACCAAAAATGAGAGATAAATGACAAATTGAGCACGGGACTAATCCAGAAAACCTGCTACATACCGCGCTCCATCAACCATGACCACGACCAGCGCCCCTGAGATGACATCAGCCATGCCCCAGGCCACGATTTCCGAATGGAAAAAAATTGTAGCCCCCTTCCAGGTTCCTTCCATTCCCCGTTCCACCTGGCAGATCGTCAACACCTTCATCCCCTACGCGCTGCTGTGGTATGCGATGTATCGCAGCCTGGAGGTTTCGTACTGGCTCACGCTCGGCATCTCCGCGATCGCGGGTCTCCTGCTGGTGCGTGTGTTCATCATGTTTCATGACTGCGGTCACGGCTCCTTTTTCAAATCGAAAGCGGCCAGCAACATCCTCGGCTTCATCAGCGGCATGCTCACATTCACGCCCTACCTGCACTGGACTTGGCAGCACTCGGTGCATCACCAGACCTCGGGTGACCTGAGCCGCCGTGGCGATGGGGACATCTGGACGATGACGGTGAAGGAATACCAGGAGGCCACCCCAAAGATGCGCTTCTTCTACCGTCTGTTTCGCAACCCGGTCATGATCTTTGTCGTCGGACCTCTGGTTCTCTTTCTCATCCATCAGCGTTTCCCTTCGCCGCGTGCGAAGGGCAAAGATCGCGCTTCTGTCATGACGATGAACGTTGCGATGCTGTTGATGGTCATCGGACTGAGCTGGCTGTTCGGCTTCAAAAATTACATCCTGATGCAGCTTCCCGTGACGATGTTCGCCGGCATGGCGGGCATCTGGATGTTTTATGTGCAGCACCAGTATGAAGACGTGTACTGGGAGCACCGGGAAGACTGGGACTACACCACCGCCGCGCTGGAAGGCAGCTCCTTCTACAAGCTGCCGAAAATCCTCCAGTGGTTCACCGGCAACATCGGTTTCCATCACGTTCACCATCTCAGTTCCCGCATCCCGAACTACTACCTGGAGAGCTGCCACAACTCCCATCCGATGTTTCATTCGATCAAGCCGCTGACGTTCTGGTCGAGCCTGAAGTGCATCAATCTGCGCCTCTGGGATGAATCCGACCGCAAGCTCATCTCCTGGAAGGAATACCGTCAGCGCTACGCTCAACCGGCTCCCGCCAAGACCGAAGCGATGGACCCTGCGGATCTGCCAGTGCCGGATCAAGCCGGTTCGGGCATGTCCTAAGTCGTCGCGGCTCCTGCCATGTCCGCTTTTCGGCTCAACACCGAGTACCGCCCGCAGGGCGATCAGGAGCAGGCCATCGCGAAGTTGGTGAAGTCTGTTAGTGCCGGGAACCGGCATCAGACGCTCATGGGTGTCACGGGATCGGGCAAGACCTTCACGATGGCGAATGTCATCGAGCAAATAGGTCGGCCTGCACTGGTCTTCTCGCACAACAAGACGCTCGCCGCGCAGCTTTACTCGGAGTTTAAAAACTTCTTCCCGCACAACGCGGTGGAGTACTTCGTCAGTTACTTCGACTACTACCAGCCGGAGGCCTACATCGCCCGCACGGACACCTACATCGAGAAGGATTCCGCCATCAACGACGAGATCGAGCGCCTGCGCCTCTCCAGCATGGGGGCACTGATCACGCGGCAGGATACGATCATCGTGGCGAGTGTGAGCTGCATTTACGGCTTGGGATCGCCTGAGGATTACGAGGGCATGATGCTGCCGCTCAGCGTGGGCCAGCAGATGTCGCGCGAGACGCTGCTGACCAAGCTGGTGGACATGCTCTACGAGCGGAACGACATCCAGCTCACGCGCGGCAAATTCCGTGCTCGGGGCGATGTGATTGAGGTGGTGCCGGCCTATTTGGAGAACGAAGCGATCCGCATCGAGTTCTTTGGCGACGAGATCGACCGCATCAGCGCCGTGGACGTGCTCACCGGCACGGTGACGCTCAAAATGCCGAGCTACACGATCTTTCCGGCCAAGCAGTTCGTCACACCCGGCGACAAACTGCGCAAAGCCATCGTGAAAATCCGTGAGGAGGCCGAGGAGCGCGTCGCGTGGTTCGAGAAGGAAGGAAAACTGCTCGAAGCGCAGCGCATCAAGATGCGCACGCAGTATGACATCGAGATGATGCAGGAGATGGGTTTCTGCCAGGGCATCGAAAACTACAGCCGCCACCTCACCGGCCGTGAACCCGGCGCCACGCCCGGCACGCTGCTGGATTTCTTCAAGGAGCCGCCGCTCATGTTCATCGACGAAAGCCACGTCACCATCCCGCAGATCGGCGGCATGTATGAGGGCGACAAATCGCGCAAAACGGTGCTCGTGGAGCATGGCTTCCGCCTTCCCAGCGCGCTCGACAATCGCCCGCTGCGTTTCGAGGAATTCATGGGCAAGGTCGGACAACTCGTCTATGTCAGCGCCACACCCGCACGCTTTGAGATCGAGAACAGCGTCGTCGGCAACACCGGCTACATCGCGAAGATCGCCGATCCGCTGCCGTTCTCCAAAACCGTGCGTGTCAGCGGCAGCGCCGAAGCCGTCGATAAATTCGATGTCACGGCCAAAGGCCGCTCTTTGGTCGTCGAGCAGATCATCCGCCCCACGGGCCTGCTCGATCCCGTCATCACCATCAAGCCGCTGAAAGGCCAGATCGACGAAACCATCGAGCTCTGCCGCCAGCGCATCGAAAAAGGCGAGCGCGTGCTCGTCACGACGTTGACAAAGCGCACGGCGGAGGATTTGACCGACTACCTGCGCAATCTCGACTTCAAAGTCCGCTACCTGCACAGCGACATCGACGCCATCGAGCGTGTCGAAATCCTGCGCAGCCTGCGCTCGGGCGACTGCGATGTGCTCGTCGGCATCAATCTTCTTCGCGAAGGCCTCGATCTGCCCGAGGTCAGCCTCGTGTGCATTCTCGATGCCGACAAAGAAGGCTTCCTGCGCAGCGAATCTTCGCTGATCCAGACCTCCGGTCGCGCCGCGCGTCACATCAACGGCGAAGTCGTGCTCTTTGCCGACATCGAGACCAAAAGCATCCGCTCCCTGCTCAGCATCAGCGGCTACCGCCGCCAGGTGCAGACCGATCACAACGAGAAGCACGGCATCACCCCGCAAACCGTGCAGCGCGCCGTTCAAGAAAGCCTGCAAGTGCTCGGCAAGGCCCGTGAGATCGAAGAAAACGTCGTCCGCGAAGGCGGCGGCGATTTCGCCATCACCGAGACCATCCGCGAACTCGAACAAGAAATGGCCGAAGCCGCCAGCAAGCTCGAATACGAGCGCGCAGCCCTGCTGCGGGATCAGATCCGCGAACTCAAGAAACGCGCCGGCTTGAACACCGACGACACCGGCACCTTGCCGCAGCGCAAGAACGTCGTTTACGGCAAGCCGAAGCGCGGTGGCAAGAAGCGGTAGCGGCATTCACCGGCCCGATTGGATCATTCAGAGCATCAATGAGGCCTTTGGCGGGGGCTGGCGCATGATTCGTCGTGCTCAACCAGCACGCCCATCATGAAAACGAAACTCCTCCTTCCTCTCGCCCTAGCCAGCCTGAGCCTGTCCAGTTGTGCCAGTGCCGGGCTGGAATTCCGCAACTCATTTTCAGGCCGTGTCACCCCAGGTGAACGAGTCGCCGCCGGAGCCTTCGATCTCGTCACCCTGCCGGTTCAGCTCCCGGTGATTGTGGCGATGAAGATTTCCGAGTGAGGAATCGCCTACAGGCTCGTTTCAACTCACCTTATGAAACGACGCTCTTTCCTCCTTGCCTGCGGTTCGACCGCCTTTGCCGCCAGCGGCAGTTCCACACTCCGTATCGGCCAGATCGGCACGGAGCATGCGCATGCGGCGGGGAAGATGGTGGCGATGCGGTCTTTGACGGAGCTTTGGGAGGTCGTGGGCGTGACGGGGCCGGAAGGTTATGAAGGTGTGAAGTCGATGACCGAGGAGGAACTGCTCGCCGTGCCGGATTTGAAGGCGGTGGCAGTGGAAACTCGCGTCGAAGCCTCCTGCGCGACGGCGCGGCGCGGCATTGAGGCAGGCAAGCATGTGCATCTGGACAAGCCAGGGGCGCTGAAGCATGACGAATTCAAATCCATGCGGCTGGAGGCGGAGAAACGCGGCCTGACGGTGCAGATGGGCTACATGCTGCGCTACAATCCGGCGTTTGAGCTGCTGTTCCAAGCCGTGCGCGAAGGCTGGCTCGGCGAGATCACGGAGATCGACGCGGCGATGGGCAAACTGGCCAACGGGAGCACGCGTGGAGCGATTCGTAAGCTCGAAGGCGGCGGGATGTTTGAGCTGGCCTGCCATGTCATGGACGCGGTGGTCACTATTCTGGGCAAGCCGCAGTCGGTGACGGGCTTTTCAACGCCAACACGCGATGATGGTGTGCAGGACAACCAGATGGCCGTTTTGAAGTATGCGAAGGCCACGGCGGTTATCCGCTGCAATCACACGGACCCGTTTGGCGGCCCACGGCGGAGGTTCAACGTCACTGGAACCGAAGGAACCTTCGAGATCGTGCCGCTGGAGTCCGGGAAGGTGAATCTGTCGATTACCAAGGCGCGTGGCAGCTACAAGAAGGGCGCGCAGTCGTTTCAACTCGACGTGCCAAAGGATCGCTATGCGGCGGAGTTTGTCGATCTGGCGAAGATCGTGCGTGGTGAGAAAAAACACGCCTGGGATGCCGCACACGACATCGCCGTGCATGAGACGGTGCTGCGTGCGGCGGGCGTTTGGAAGTAGGTCGGGCAGCGCTAAGTTGACCTGTTCCTGTGGAACAGGCATCCTTGTTGCACAGCAACAAGGCTACTATTGCGTGGCGAACTTCGTCAGCAGGCCGCGCTTGCGGGTCATGTTGAGCACCCAGACGAACAGCCAGCCGGCCAGCGTGAGGTAGATCACGTTCAAACCTGCGGCAAGCCAGAGGTGGTTCCAGTTCATGGTGCCGGTTTTCATCACCTCACGCATGCCTTCAAAAATGGGCGTGGCAGGGAAGAGCCAGGCGAAGGGCTGCGACCACGCGGGCATGTCCTCGACACGGTAAAACACGGCCACGACCGGCTGAATGAAGAACGGCACGGCCCAGGCGAGCGATTCAGCGGCCTGCCCCCAGCGCAGGATGAGCGCGGTGGAGATCATGCCGAGCGACCAGCCAAAGACCATGAGGTTGAGAAAGAACGGTACCAGCCACCAGTGAAGCTGGAAGATGTTGAAGGAATAGCCAACCCAGGCAATGACGCTCATCACGAGGCAGGTGACGAAAATGCGCAGAAAGCCGACCGCGAAGGTGGCGCTGAGGTATTCCACGGTGCGCACGGGCGCCACGAAGATGTTGAGCAGATTGCGCGTCCACACATCTTCCAGGAATGAAATGGCCACGCCTTGCTGCGCGCGGAACAGGATGTCCCAAAGGATCATCGCTCCAAGGAAGAACAGAATGAAGCTGCCGAATTTCTCGTCGCTATGCCGTTGGATGAAGACGGTGACGTTGCCCCAGATCACGAGATCAACGAGCGGCCAGAAGACGAGCTCCACGAGGCGCATGGGCGTCCGTGCATAGAGGAACAGGTAGCGCATGATGAGGGCGCTGATGATGCGGAGGCTCATACGATTGCGGTTTTCTTTGATTCGTCCACGACTTCGCCGTCACGGGCGATCTTGATGAAGACATCCTCCAGCGTGCTGCTGCTGGATTGTTCGACGATGTCTGAGGGCGTGCCTTCACAGACGATCTTGCCTTTGTGCAGGAAGATCACACGATCGCAGACCTCTTCGATGTCGCGCATGTTGTGGGAGGTGTAGAGGATGCCGATGCTGCGCTCGCGCTGCACTTTGCGCACAACCTTGCGTACCTTGTCGGCGATGTCAGGGTCGAGTGACGCGGTCGGTTCGTCGAGCATGAGCAACTCGGGGTCGTTGAGGAAGGCTTTACACAAGTTCACGCGAGTGGACTCACCGGCGGAGAGCTGGCCAGTGACGCGCTTGTAGAGGTGCGGGATTTCGAGGAGTTCGAGCAGCTCGGCGATCTTCTTCTTCGGGTTCGGCACGCCGTAGATGCGCGCAAACACGAGCAGGTTCTGCCACACGAGCAGATTGCCCGGCAGGGCGGTGTAGGCGGAGGAAAAATTGGAGCGCTGCAGGATTTTGATGCGATTCGCCTGAAGGGGCAGGCCGAAGGCATAAATATCGCCAGTTGTCGGCAGCGTGAGGCCGAGAAGGCAGTTCATCGCGGTGGTTTTGCCCGCGCCGTTCGCACCGAGCAGGCCCAACACCTCGCCGCGATGCAGCTTGAAGCTGAAGCGGTCGAGCGCCTTCACGCCATCGAACTCACGCGTGAGTTCGCGGGCTTCGAGGATGACTTCGCGGGTGTCGGGGGCGGACATGCGATTTAGAGAGACGCTTCGATGGGCAGCTTGCCGTTCCAGGCGCAGATAAACATGGTGCCGGGCTTCGTGGTGCTCGGTTTGAGCATCACTTTGCCGCCGCCCTCTTCGACCATGAGCTGTCCGGCGGCGATGTCCCAAAGGCTGATCTGTTCCTCGACATACGCATCGAGACGACCACAGGCGATGTAAGCCATGGCGAGCGCGGCGCTACCCAGCATGCGTGTCTTGCGCACTTCGTAGGCGATGCGCTTGTAGCGGGCGAAGCCCAGATCGAGCGCCTCCTTGCTCTTGGAAAAGCCGACGGTGACGACGGCCTCGGCCATCTCTCCGCGATTGCTGACGCTAACCGTTTTGCCATTGAGCATCGGCTTTTCACCACGGACGACGGTCCAGGTTTCGTTCTGAGTCGGATCAAAGATCACGCCCACAAGCAGTTCTTTCGACTCACGCTTCCGCGCGGCGATGGAGACGCAGAAATGCGGGATGCCGAAGAAGTAATTCACCGTGCCGTCGATGGGATCGACGATCCACTCGACTTCACCGTTGCCGCCGATTTCGCCGCCTTCTTCGCCCAAGATCGCGTGATCGGGGAAGCGTGCGAGGATCATCTCGGTGATGAGTTTCTGGCTGAGCACATCGAGTTCGAGCTTGATGTCGTGGCGCTGCATTTCGTTCACCGTGAGCTCGGAGCCGAAGTTGTCTTTGATCATTTTGCCCGCGGCGTGCGCGGCTTCGGTGGCGGTGGTGAGGAGTTCGTTCACTTCGGGTCGTTGGGGGCTGAGAGCTGGGTGATGTGCGCGATCAATTCACGCGCGATGGCTGCTTTCGATTGTCTGGGGAGATGAATCGTCCGGCCGCCGGGGAGGCAGAGGGTGACTTCGTTTTCCGCACTGTCAAACCCGATGCCCGCCTGTGACACGTCGTTGGCGACGATCATGTCGCAGCCTTTGCGCTCCAGCTTCTCCTGCGCCTGAGCAATCAGGTTCTCGGTTTCCGCCGCAAAGCCGACGAGGAAGCCCTGAAAGCCGAGTTTTGACCGAGCGGAGCCGAGGATGTCCTCGGTGCGTTCGAGTTCGAGCGTGAGCTTGTCGGCGGTCTTTTTCAATTTCTGCGCCACGACATGCACCGGCCGGTAATCCGCCACCGCCGCGCTGAAAATGGCCGCGTCGCAGCCACTGAGGTAGATTTGCACTGCGTCGAACATCTCGCGCGCTGTTTCCGCATGAACTAACATCACACCTTCCGGTGCTGAGATCGCCACGGGGCCGGAAATGAGCACCACATCGTGTCCTGCCTCGCATGCGGCCTCGGCCAGCGCATAACCCATGCGACCCGAGGAGCGGTTCGAAAGGAACCGCACCGGATCAATCGGCTCCCGCGTCGGGCCGGCGGTGATGAGGAGGCGCATCACCGAACGTCCAGAGTCGGAGGTCAACGGTCAAGGAGTTGTCAGCCGCCGGGAACGGTGAGCGGCTTGCCGTTGTCCTTGGGACCGAGTTTGATGAAGAAAGGCACGGCGCGTTTCGCCCAGTCGTCAGCATCAGGAAAACCGCCCGCTTCGCCGCCGAAGGTGCTGCGGAGCATGTCGGTGTCGATGATGCCGGGATTCATCGGGATCACGGCCACTTTGCCGCCCGTGTCCTGTGCCGTGGCCATGGAAAGGCCTTCGATGGCGTATTTCGTGGCGCAATAGGGAGCCACATCCGCCGCTGTGCAGCGACCCCAGCCGGAGGAGAAGTTCACGATCACGCCGGAACCGCGCTTCAGCATCGCAGGCAACAGATGACGCATCATGGCGGCGGGACCCTTGATGTTGATGTCGAGGATGCGGCTGAAATCCTCCGCGCTCGTCTCCCACAGCGGCGCGTTTGGATTGATGATGGCCGCGTTGTTCAACACGAGGTCCGGTGGGCCGAATTGTTTGAGAATCGCGGCGCAAAACGTTGCAACGTCCTTTTCACATGAGACATCGCAGACTTGGAAAAGGTGCGATTTGGTGAACTGGCGACCCAACTCGGCAATTTGGGCTTCATCGCGTCCACAACCGGCGATCTGCCATGCCGCATCGATGAATCGCGGAATCATCGCGCGGCCGAGTCCACGCGTGCAGCCGGTGATGACGACGGTTTTCATTTGGCTGCTGTTTTTTCGACCTCATCCCACGGAATCTCAGACAGTTCGGCGTTCGGATTGCGGCGCTCGAAGTAGTTGATGGCCCATTGGTCGCTGAAGAAGACGACCCAGCGTTCTTCGGCATCTTGCGCGGTGGCGACGCCGCTGGGGATGTCGAAGTCTTCGATGGAGCCGCCGTCTTTGGTGCGGACCCAGCGCAGGACGGTGTAGGGGGCGTTTTCGATGCGGCTTTGGGCGTTGTATTCGCTCTCCAGGCGAAATTGCACGACTTCAAACTGCAAGGGGCCGACGGCTCCGAGCAATGGGACACGTTGGCCGGCGTGCGGCTGGGTGAACTGCTGCACGACGCCTTCGCTGAGGAGCTGCTCGAGGCCGTCACGGAAGCGTTTGTAATGTGCGGTGCTGGGATTGTGCAGGTAGGCGAAGACTTCGGGCGCGAAGCGGGGGATTTCGTCGAATTTGAGCTTGGGGTCGGTGGCGAGGGTGTCGCCGATGCCGAAGCCGTGGTTGCCGACGATACCGACGACATCGCCTGCGTAGGCTTCATTCACGGTCTCGCGATCTTGGGCGAAGAGTTTTTGGGAGTTGGCGAGGCGGACGATTTTGCCGGTGCGGGTGTGAGTGACCTGCATATCGCGCTCGAACTTGCCACTGACGATGCGCACGAAGCTCATGCGGTCGCGGTGACGCGGATCCATGTTGGCCTGGATTTTGAAGACGAAGCCGGAGAAGCCTTCGTTGTTAGGCTCGATGACGCGACCATCGTCGGCCATGCGGGCTTCGGGCGGTGGAGCGAGTTCAAGGAAGCCGTCGAGCAGGAGCTGGACGCCGAAGTTGTTGCTGGCGCTGCCGAAAAAGACGGGCGTGAGTTCGCCACGATCAATCTTGGCTCGGTCGTAGTCGTGACCGGCACCGTCGAGCATTTCGAGTTCCATCTTGGCCTGCTCCAGTGCTTCAGGAACGGTGTGCGTAGCGACGAATTCATCGTCGAGGCCGCCGACTTTTTCAGGTGCACGGTAAGCACCGTGAACGGTGCGCTCGAAGAGATGGACTTCTTTTTTGCGACGATCATACACGCCACGGAACTGCTGGCCGAGTCCGAGCGGCCAGTTGATGGCGCAGGCGCCGATGCCAAGGACGGTTTCGAGATCGTCGAGCAGCGTCATCGGCTCGCGCGCAGGGCGGTCGAGCTTGTTCATGAAGGTGAAGATAGGCACGCCACGGCGACGGCAGACTTCGAAGAGTTTGCGCGTTTGCGCCTCGATGCCTTTGCCGGCGTCGATGACCATGATGGCGGCATCGACGGCGGTGAGCACGCGGTAGGTGTCCTCGGAGAAGTCTTTGTGACCGGGAGTGTCGAGCAGGTTCACCACGCAGTTTTTGTACTCGAATTGAAGCACGGTGGAACTGACGGAAATGCCGCGCTGTTTTTCCAGTTCCATCCAGTCGGAGGTCGTCGCACGCTGGTTTTTGCGAGCCGTCACGGAGCCTGCAAGCGCGACAGCACCGCCGTAAAGCAGGAGCTTTTCGGTGAGCGTCGTTTTGCCGGCGTCCGGGTGCGAAATGATCGCGAAGGAGCGACGGCGGGCGATTTGGGCTTCGTGTGGCATGGGGGCGCTTGTCATGCCGCAAAGGGCGGCGAGATGCAAGCGGCCGTCACTCGGCAGGGTAGTTCACCTTCACCAGATACAAACCGCAGGCAGGGGCGGTTTGATTGCTCTGCATGCCGGTGGGATCGTTCAGCAGGCTGGCGAACCACTCCTTTGGCTCGCGTCCGCGTGCGACGTGGAGGAGGCTGCCGACGATGAGGCGCACCATTTTGTAGAGGAAGCCGTCGCCTTCGAATTCGAGCTCAATCACGTCGCCGTTTTCGCGGAGATCGACGCGATGGATGGTGCGGGTGGTTTTGTCTGGCAGCAGGCGGCGCTCGGTCTCAGGCATGTCGCCACGATTGGCGGAGAGGCGGATGAAGTTGTGCGTGCCGACGAGCTTTTCGCAGCACCAGCGCAGCGATTCCATGTCGAGCGGGCCATAGACATGCCAAGCGCGATCTGCCTCGAAGGGCGAGAGCATGCGCGGACGCCAGATGCGGTAGCGATAGGTTTTGCCGGTGGCGTCAAAGCGGGCGTGGAAGCTCGGGTCGGACTCTTCGACGCACAAAATGCGAATGGTGAGCGGCAGGCAGGCATTGAGCGCATTCGCCCACGATTCACCGCTCATGCGCACGGTTTCGGGCACGTCGCAGTGCGCGGTTTGCGCGAGCGCATGCACACCGGCATCGGTGCGTCCGCTGCCTTGTGCGCGGGTTTCGATGCTGGTGGCTTTGCGAATGGCGGCGTTGATTTCATCCTGCACGCCACCGCCGCCTTCCTGGCTCTGCCAGCCACGCCAGGGCGTGCCGCAGTAGGCGATGGTGAGCTTCAAGCGCTTGGAGCCCGGCTCAGGGCCGCGCTGCAGGCCAGCTTTACTTTCGACGTCGCTTCGGCTCATCGGTCCATGGGAGTTCGTAGGCGGCGTCAGGCAGCAGGAAGCCCTCGGGGCCGCGCTGCTGGTTCAAATACTCTTGGAGGATGACCACTGCGGCAAGTTGATCGACGATCTCGTTGCGCTCGCGCTTGCCGGTGATGCCAGCACGGGACATGGCGGCCTCGGCTTCGACGGATGAGAGGCGTTCATCGACGAATTCGATTGAAATCATGTGCTGCAGCTCCTTGCCGAGGCTGGTGGCAAATTTTTCGACACGCTCGGCCGCGCCGCCTTTGTCGCCGCTCATGTGGTAGGGCATGCCGATGACAATTTTGTCAATGTGCTTCTCCTTGACGATGCGAGCGATGGTGCGCTCGGGCTCGTGGTTTGCGTCGATCGTTTTGAAAGGACTGGCGACGATCTCGGTCTCATCGCTCAAGGCGAGGCCGATGCGCACAGTGCCGTGATCGATGGCGAGAATGCGCGGCATAGGGGAAAAGTCTCAACGCAGCTCCGCAGGAAGACCATCGACGAGTTTTTTGATGCTCTCGGCCTTGCTGCGGTTGGCGATGAGAAGGCCGTCTTTCGAGGCGACAACGATGAGATCCTGCACGCCGAGCAGGGCAACATGCTGGCCAGTCTGCGTGAAGACAATGTTGTTGGCCGCGTCCTGCTGCGAGAGGGCGCAGTTGTGCTGATTGCCATCGTCATCGGCCTTGAGATAACGGCCGACGCTGGTCCAGTTGCCCACGTCGTCCCAGTCGAAGGTGGCCTCGATGTTGAGCACGCGGGAGGCGCGCTCCATGAGCGCGTAGTCAATGGAAAGCTTGGGCAGCTTGCCAAACTGTTTGGCAACTGTGGCCATGAAGTCCTTGGAACCGCGCAGCTCGGAAATGAAATCGGCAAGCACAGGGCAATGACGGCTCAGTTCGCTGAAAATGGCAGGAATGGTCCAGATAAACATGCCGGCATTCCAGAGGAAGTTCCCCTGGCTGATGAAGTGCTCGGCGAGATCAGGATTCGGCTTCTCACGAAAGCGGGCGACCTCCCAGACAGGCAGATCATCGAGACCACCAATGCTGGCACGACGACCACGCTCGACGTAGCCGTAGCTGGGGCACGGCCAGGTCGGTTTGATGCCTACGGTCACAAGGCTGCCGCTGTTTTCGGCGGCCAGAGCCGCGTTTTGCAGCACGCGCTGAAACTCGGCGTGGTTTTGGATCAGATGATCGGCCGGCAGCACGATCATGGTGGCCGTCGGTTCGCGAGCAACGACCCAACCAACCGCAAGAGCTATGGCGGGCGCAGTGTCCCGTTTTTCTGGTTCAGCGACGATGTTTTCGGCGGGCAAATCCTTCACAAGGGCGCGAACAGAGGCCTCCTGCTGCTTGTTGGTGAGAATGAGGATGTTCTCCTTGGGCACGAAGCCGGTGAGACGCTCAATGGTAAGTTCCAAGAGTGTCTTGTCGCCAAAGAGCTTGAGCAACTGCTTGGGCAGGGCGTCTCGACTGATGGGCCAGAAGCGCTGGCCGCTGCCTCCGGCGAGGATGAGGGCGTAACGTTTGGGGGATGCGGCTTGAGTCATGTGGGGGGAAAGAGGCAAAGGGATGATTTAACAGGAAACGGGGAACGGGCAAATTCCTCTTTGGTGATTCTCCGTGTGCGGCTATGGTACCGCATGCAAGAGAACGCTACCGCCCCCAGCTATGAGTCCTATGCTTCCCTGATAGCCCCCGCCGCCGCAGGCTGCGCGCTGGGCATCCTGTTTGGGCGTGGCATGCGTCGTGGTTCCTCCAATGTGATCGCTCTGGCGCTGCTCGCGGCCGGCGCCGCAGTTGCCGCGCCCGTCATCACGGATCTCGTGCAGCGCACGGCGAATCGTCCGAGCAGCGAACGTGGCAGCCGCCGCCGATTGGAAGGCATCCGCAGTCATGGCATGCCTGATCCTGAAGCGAGCGAGTTTTACGCCGTGGATGCGCCGGACTCGTTCCCGGTGGTGACTCGATAAGATGGCGGAGAGGGAGGGATTCGAACCCTCGGTTGCCTTTCGACAACGTCTGATTTCGAGTCAGGTGCCTTCAACCACTCAGCCACCTCTCCTGGAATCACGAGCGGCGGCGAGATTAGCCTCCAGCGAGGGGAATGCAAGGCGGGCTTCCAATTTCACCCCAGAATTCCAGTTGTGTTCAAGGCCAACCGACGATCTTTGCCGCCACTATGAAAACCATCTGCCAAATCCTCTCGGTCCTGATCGGCTTGTTCGCCGCGCTGTGCATGGTCCCCAGCCTCATTCCGCTGCTGGGAGCACTGAACTGGCTGGTACTCGTGTTCTGCGTGATTGGCATCATCTTCGGCGTCTTCCCGGAGAGAAAGATCGGCCTCACCATCAACATCGCCGTCGGCATCGTGGCCTTGGTGCGCCTCATTTTGGGCGGCGGCGTGGCGTGAGCGCCGACAGCTTCACCTTGCCGTGTTTCACGCTGAGATGAGGGCTGTGGTGTGACAGGAAGCGCCAGGGGAAGTCCACCGCCTGGCTGATGCCGACGCGGATGTCGGTAACCACTTCATGCGTGGAATCCTGCGGCATCCTGAGACCACAGCCCGGCGGTCTGCCGCGTCCGACCATCACGGTGCCGTGATGAGCGCCTTCGATTCCAAGAGCGACCGACAGTTTGCCGGGGCCGGAGCAGAGTTCGTGTAGTTTGTCGCGCTTGCGGCGCTGCTGCATTGCCTCGATGCCCCGTTTGGGTTCCAGAGCACGGATGAGGATCAGGCCGTCGCGCCCACCACCTTTGACGAGCAGGTTGAAGAGCCAGTACATGCCGTAGTTGAAATAAACATAGGCCGTGCCGGGAGGCTTGGAGCGCACAAACTCACGGGCGCTTGGACGTGAGGCCGTGTGGCAGGCCGGATCGTCGTTGACTGCGTAGGCTTCGGTTTCGATGATGATGCCGGAGCAACCGTTCCAGACGAGTTCGACGCCGACCAGATCATGCGCCACGTCGAGAACGTCGCGCTCGAAGAAATCACGCTTCAACCAGCTCATGGCTCACAAACCCGTCGGGTGATCCACAAACTCCCACGGGATGCCGAATTTCGCCTCGATGTGCGCCGCCAGCGCCTTCACGCCGAAGGTCTCCGTGGCATAGTGGCCACCATACAGGACGTTGATGCCCAGCTCTTCGGCGAGCGTGTAGCTCCAATGCGGCCCTTCGCCGGTGATGAAAGTGTCGATGCCCGCCTTCGCCACCGTGGCCACCTCCGAACCCGCGCCACCGGTCATGATGCCAATTTTGCGGCAAACAGCCGGTCCAGCAGCGCAAACATGCACTCTCGAGCCCGTCGCGGTCTCCAGACGCTTCACCAGTTCATCACGACTGATCTCCGTCTCGATCTTAGCACCATTTTCGGTGCCCTTGGTCTTCATGAAGGTGCCGCAAGGCTCCAAACCAAGCGACCGCGCAAGCACGGCGTCGTTGCCGAGCGTGGGATGGAAATCCAGCGGCAGATGGCAGCTGTAAACCGCCAGCCCGGCATCCAGCGCTACTTTCATCTTCTGAAACACCGGTCCGGTACACGTTTGAAGCCCCGTCCAGAACATGCCGTGATGCACGATCAGCAAATCCGCTCCCGCAGCGACTGCCTTGCGCATCACCGGCAGCGTCGCATCGACGGCGGCGACAATCTTCGTGGCCTTGCCGTGATGATTTTCGAGCTGGAGGCCGTTGAGCGCGTTCGAGTAATCTGCGATCTCCGCGATGCGCAATTCGGTGTCGAGATGGGAGACGAGGTCGGCGAGATTCATGCTGGACAGGAGGTGTGACGGTTCGGTAGCATGCGGCATCATGTGCTGCTTCACTGGAAAAGTCGAGGAGGTCAAAAACACGCGTATCTTCGCGCGGCTGGGCGAGCATGGGAATCAGGTGATCATCTACCAGATGTCGGTGAAGGCGGATCAGGATCTGGCGATGGTGCTGCCGATTCCGGTCAAGGAGGGCACAGGCGAGGATGCGGTGAAGTTTTTCGACTTCTCGAAGTATGAAAACGTCTTCGAGGATCTGTGGGAGCTGTTTCCGATGCCGAAAAGCAGAGAAGCGGACCCGTTTGGTGCTGCACCAGCCGCAACCGGGTATTCGCTCAAAGTCGTGTCCGTCGGCGCCTATGATGCGAGCTTCGTGCCGACCATCGCCGACTTCAGCCGGTTGGATGCTCGCTTCAGGCTGCCAGAGGGCGTGTGGGCAAAGCTTCCGGGTTATGCGGACTTTGGCTTTGCCGTGTTCAAGTTGAAGCCGGGCAACGCGCAGGTGCATCCGATGGCGTTTTCGTTTCCATCCGCGCTGACCGGCACGGTGTTCTTCCCCACACTGCACATTCACGATGGCGAGGTGCATGCGAAGGAGACCTTCGATCACACGCTGTATTTGCAGGCGCCGGCGTCCAACCTGGCACGCGGCGGCTGGCGCGAGTCTCCCGCCTTGGCGGTCACCAAGGTCAAATGCGGACTCACTCACGGCATGATCCGCCCGGACCTCCATGTGTACAACCAGATCATGCGCGGGAAATTCGACAATGGCGATGTCGTGGCGAAAGTACGTGCCGCCTGAACCCGCCGCGCATGCTCGAAGTCACCCGATTCGCCCCCAGCCCCACCGGATGGCTGCATCTGGGGCATGCGTATGCGGCATTGTTTGCGCATGATGCGGCCGTAGGCGGACGGTTCTTGATCCGGCTGGAGGACATCGATGGCACGCGGGCACGGCCGGAGTATGAGGAGGCGATCTTTGAGGATCTCGCATGGCTGGGTTTGACGTGGGAAAGGCCAGTGCGACGTCAAAGCGACCACTTTGACGATTACCGGACCGCTTTGGCAAAGCTGGAAGCACGGGGCGTCTTGTATCCATGTTTTTGCACGCGGCGGGAGATTCAGGAGGAGATCGCACGCGCTGGAAATGCACCCCAAGGCCCCGATGGTCCGCTGTATCCGGGCACATGCCGGAATCGGAGTGCGAACGAGCGTGCAGAACGCATCGCGGCTGGTGAGGCCTATGCGCTTCGTCTGGATGTTGCCAAAGCAGTGACGCTCGTTTCCAAACAACTCACCTGGAAAGATCGCGATCGTGGCAGCTTCACCACGCGACCCGATGTGTTTGGCGATGTCGTGCTGGCGCGGAAGGACACGCCTGCGAGTTATCATCTCGCGGTGGTGGTCGATGACGCGCTGCAAGGCATCACGCTGGTGACGCGTGGCGAAGATTTGCTCGAAGCGACGCATTTGCACCGGCTGTTGCAGGAGTTGCTCGACCTGCCGGTGCCGGAATGGCATCATCATCGGCTGATCACGGATGAAACCGGCAAACGTCTGGCGAAACGTGATGATGCGCGCTCGTTGCGCAGCCTGCGTGCGGCTGGGTGGACGCCGGAGCGGGTGAAAGAGGCGATGCGCTGATCAGAAGACGGGTGGAGTAGGCACAATCTGCACGCCACCACCACCGAGCGGATTGCCCTTGGTCTCCTCGATTTCGGCGACGACGCCGTCTTTGAAACTGACGCCGAGCGTGCCGACCTCGACTTTCACATAAATCACGGTCTGCACGAGCTGGCCAAAGCCATCACGACTGGTGGTGGTCTGCGGCACTCTTTCGTAGATGCTGAACTCAAGCTTCTCCTCTTTGCCTGCGGCGTTGATTTTAGCGCTCGTGCGGGAGGGCTTGCCCAGCGATGCCTGCACCTCCTGGCTGGTCATGCCAAGAGCGACCTGACGATTCTGAATGAGTTCCTCGACCTTCTTGGTGCGCTCGTAGAGCTTCTTGAGATTTGCGGCCAGATTTGGGTCGGCTGACAGCACATCGGCCTGGCGAATCCAGCCGGCGACATCGCCATGACGGGCCCGGCCACGCACACGGTAGGCTGTGTCCGACATCGCGATGAGGGTAACCAGCGTGCCGGGCGCAAAGGAACCAAGCGCACCCTGGAACTTGCTGGTGGGATACATCGGCGCCTCAATCTGCACTTTAAGGATCACCGGCTTCGGTGTCATGCCTTCCACGGAAAACGTTCCCGGCTCCAGATTCTGCAAGGACGATTTGTTTCGGGAAGACGAGGTCACTGACTGCGCCTGGGCCGCTTGAGCGGTCAATAGCGTGAGGAGCATCCAACAGAGCGCTTTCATAGGCATGGGGCTGATTTTGAAATGAGAATAGCCGACTCAGACGGTCCCCGGCAACCTTTTGTTCGACGCCTCAAACCTCCCGCGTATCCCTTGCCACCCCACCCATGCCCAACGGACCCCTTTCCACCAAGCTCTTCGAGCTCGCCAAGCAGTACATCCCCGGCGGGGTGAACTCGCCCGTGCGCGCCTTTCGCAACGTCGGCGGCGATCCCTTCTTTGTGAAGCGTGCCAAAGGCTGCCGCATCTACGATGTCGATGACCGTTGCATGATCGACTACGTCGGCACCTGGGGCCCCGCCATTCTCGGTCATGCGCCGATTCCGGTGATTGAGGCCATCCATAACGCTGCCAAGGATGGCGTCAGCTTTGGCATCCCGAACCTCTACGAAGTCGAAATGGCCCGCACCATCTGCGAATGGGTGCCCAGCATTCAAAAAGTCCGCATGGTCAGCAGCGGCACGGAAGCCACGATGTCCGCCATTCGCCTCGCACGTGGATTCACCGGCCGCGATCGCCTCGTGAAGTTTGACGGCTGCTACCACGGCCATTCCGACAGCCTCCTCGTCGCCGCCGGCAGCGGAGCGCTCACGCACGGCAATCCCGACAGCGCCGGTGTGCCGAAAGCCTTCGCCGAATTGACGAGCGTGCTGCCCTTCAACGATGAAGCGGCCTTGGAAGAGCTGTTCGAGAAACAAGGCCACGAAATTGCCTGCATCATCGTCGAACCGTATCCGGCGAACGCGGGTCTCATCCTGCCCAAGCCCGGCTTCCTGCAAAAACTCCGCGACATCACCACCAAGCACGGCGCGCTGCTCATTTTCGACGAAGTCATGACCGGCTTCCGTCTCGCCAAAGGCGGCGTGCAGGAACTGGAGAAGATCACACCCGATCTGACCTGCCTCGGCAAGGTCATCGGCGGCGGATTGCCCGTCGGCGCCTTCGGAGGTCGTGCCGACATCATGGACCAGCTCGCACCGCTCGGCCCGGTATATCAGGCCGGCACACTCAGCGGCAATCCCGTCGCCCTCGCCGCCGGTTTGGCTCAACTTCGCGAGCTGGAGAAGAAAAACGGCTACGCCCTGCTCGAAAACCTCGGTCAGATCATGGAAACCGCCGTGCTCGATGTCCTCAAGAAAAAGGGCCTCAACTATCGCTGGTATCGCAAAGGCAGCATGTTCTGCCTCTTCTTCACCGAGAAGGAAGTCCACAACCTCCAAGACGCCAAAACGTCCGATCTCGCCGCCTTCCGCAAATTCTTCCACCACTGCCTCGACCACGGCGTGTACTTTGCCCCCAGCCAGTTCGAGACCGGCTTCATCAGCATGGCCCACAGCCGCGACGACCTCGAACAAACCGCCGAAGTCGCCGCCGCGGCACTGGCGGCGCTTTAATTTGTCATTCGACACTCTGCATTCGTCATTTCCATGAACACTCCCCGCTTCGCCGTCGCCCAGCTTGATGAGATTCCGCCAACGCCCTGTCCTTGTGGTCAGGCGCGGCGTGCCTTTAAGGAAGACTGGAACACTCTCGCCACCGTGCATCTGACGGACATCCACGCGGACTCCAAGGCGCACTACCACCAGAAGATGACGGAGATCTACATTGTCCTCGAAGGCGAAGGTCATCTGGAGGCGGACGGGCAGATCATTCCGCTCAAACCGATGACCACGGTCATGATCCGCCCCGGGTGCGTGCATCGCGCGGTGGGCAAGCTGAAGATCATCAATGTGCCCATGCCGCCGTTTGATCCGGCGGATGAATTTGAGGTCTAAACACCTACGTGTATGCGCGACCTGTTGACCAGTTTGGATTCCACCCGGCTTGGCTATTACAAGTCGATCCTCGATGAGGCTGAGATCCCCTGCTTCATTCGCAATGAAACGACCGCGCAACTCGCCAACATCTTCATCATGCCGCTTCAGCCGACGCTGTGTCTGCTGAACGATGCCGATTATGACCAGGCAAGCGCCCTGCTCCGTTCATACCACTCTCCCCAGCCCTCCTCGTCTGAGGAATGGCCCTGCCACGCGTGCAAAGAATCCAATCCGGCCTCGTTTGAGCTGTGCTGGAACTGCCAGGCCGCCAAACCCGAATGATCACGACCATGAACAAGCTCGCTGTTTCCCTGCTGGTGGCCCTGCTTCCGGCCCTCACGAATGCTGAAACGCCGAAAGCAAAAAAGCAGGGCATGCCCGAGGGCTTCCACGAGCTCAAAGTCGGCGATGCGGCGCCAGATTTTGAGCTGATCGGCATCGATGAGGAGAAACACACGCTCAAGGATTACGCGGACGCCGATCTGCTCATGATCGCCTTCCTCAGCAACCACTGCCCGACCTCTCAGGCGGTGGAGGGCCGCATCAAAAAGCTGGTAAAAGACTACAAGGGCAAAGGACTGCGACTCGTGGCGATCAATCCGAATGATCCCGCCGCCCTGCGACCGGATGAACTCGGCTACTCGAAGTACAACGACAGTTTCCCCGAGATGAAGCGCCATGCCAAGGAGCAGGGCTTCAACTTCCCCTACCTCTACGACGGCGAAACGCAGAAGATCGCCCTCGCCTACGGCTGCCTTGCCACGCCGCATGTCATGATCTTCGACAAGGAGCGCAAACTCCGCTACCAGGGCCGTCTCGATGACTCACGCTATGACGATGATGCCACCGTGACTTCGCCCGATGCACGCAATGCCATTGAAGCTTTGCTGGCAGGCAAACCGGTGCCTGTGGCCGAAACGAAGCCGCATGGCTGCTCCACCAAGTGGATCGACAAGCGCGGTCAGCTCGCTGCCGACAATGAAAAATGGGAGAAGGGCGAGGTGGAGGTCGAATTGATTGACGCGAAGGGCGTGGCCGCTCTGCGGAAGAATGACACGAAGAAAGTTCGGCTCTTCAATGTCTGGGCCACTTGGTGCGGGCCGTGCGTGAAGGAATTCCCCGAACTCGTTGCCACCTCGCGCAAATTTGGCCTCCGTGAGTTTGAGTTCATCAGCATCAGCATGGATGACCCAAAGGAGCTGCCTGCGGTGAAAGCCTTTCTCGAAAAGCACAACGCCATCGTACCTGACAAATTGAAACCCTCGCTCAAAGCCGAGGGCCGCAAGGGCAACGCCTACATCTTCAACGAGGCCAGCAGCGATGCGCTGATCCAGGCGCTTGATCCCGAATGGCCAGGCCCGATTCCGCACACGCTGGTCGTCGCCCCCGGCGGTGAAGTTATCTTCCGCCACAACGGCGAGGTCGATGGTGACGAACTCCGTGCCAAGATCCTGGCACACATGGGCCGCTTCTACGTGCCGGAGCCGGAAGTGAAGCCGTAAAGTTCGTCAACCACCCGCAAGCTGCGGGCGCAGATCGACGACTTTCGTGTCAGCCACATCATCATGCAGCGTGTAGCGGCTGGAGCGGAAGATGCTGAAGCAGTCGGCCAGCGCGGCGATCATGCCGATGACAGGAATCAGCACGACGACTTGAATCGGCAGCATGCGCCAAAGGATGAGGCGTTTCCGATCACAGGGGCTGCCATCTCTACGCACAACCTTGATCTTGAGCACGCTTTTGCCAATGGTCTGGCCGTTCAGCAGTTGATTCCAGTTGATCAGCACCATGATTCCAAAACCAATGGCGCTCCAAAACACATCTTCTCCTCTGAAGGCGTAACTTGGCTGCGCCCGGTCAAATGCGCCCGCCATCCATTCTATGGGCATGACCACCGCCATGATGATGAGCGCGTCCAGCATCGAGGCTAGAAAGCGATGCCACCGGCTGGCTGATGGCAGCGCATCGCCTGAAGCGGGTGCGGGGATCACATTCGACTGCGGAGCGGCGTAAGGATTGAAGGTCTCGTCCATGCCGCTGATTCTGCGGCGGCCTGCTGTGATTTGTCCATCCTAAAACCAGCCGCACACCAGCTTCACAAAACGCAGTCCTTCCGTCGTGAGCTTGCCTGTTTCACCGCTGCCGGTCACGCAGCCACGGGTGTGGGTGTAGTGTGGAATGCCAGCGTCCTTCACCCACGTCACCACCGGCTGTGACACGGTCATGTTCGAGGCTTTGACGGCCAGCGGCAGCCCCCAGCGGCTGAAAGTGACCTCCCAGCTCGCAGATTTGCCCGCAGGACGCGGCCCATCGAGCAGCCAGGGATAGTGTTTCACGATCTCCATCGTCGCATCGCCTGGGATCGCCACACGGTAGCCGCTTTCCGTCGCACGCACAGCTCCGGCGGCGGTGATGGCCGGATTCTTCTGCTGTGCGAGGTAAAGCGCCTGCAAATCGAGACCGATGAGATTCAGGCCGTTGAACACGCCGTGGTGATTTGGCGTGGCAAAGTTCGCCGCATGCCAGGCCTCGAAGCGGCTGGAGAGAAAGAGGTTCAGCTCCACATGCACATGGGCACGGCGCTGATCGATCCCACTGCCGGTGTAACCGAGAATCCCAAGAGTCGTGCCTGCCTTCACTTTCTGACCTGCCGTGACACGTGACTCACGCAGATGCGCGTAGAGCGAGTAAAGCGAGCCCTCGCCCCAATCATGCCTCACCACGATGTAGCGGCCGTAATTGCTCAGACTGGCCGTCGCTGCCGAGTAAGCCACGATGCCGTCGGCAATCGCACGCACCTCATCCTGCGGATTGCCCTGCGCGTCTCGCTGGAGCGGTTTGATGTCGAGACCCTCGTGAAACCGCGCGTAGGCGATGCGGCTGCCGAGACGCCGCGGATCGCGCACGAATCCAAACTGCCCGCCCTCCCACGGTGTGCTCTTCGCGCCCTCAAAGTCACGATCCACGAACTGGAAAAACTGCGCCGGCTCGTCAAACAGCGCACGATTGTCCGTGGGCAGCAGCAGGCTCTGCCCCTGCGCCATGCAGCCGAGCACAAAGAACGCAATCAATGACAAGGCGGGGCGCTTCATCAGGTGCCGGGCTGTTTATAGCCTTCGAGCGGGATGTCCTTCGTCTTGGGCGCGTTGCGGATGATGCCGCGCTCTTTATCACGCAGAGCGGCTTTTTCGGCCGCTTCAGCTTCTTTGGCGACGCGGCGTGAGTTCAGCTTCTCGCGGTGTGTGGAGGGCAGCATGTCCATCCAGCGCGAGGAGGACTTCATGTATTTGATGCGCGGGTAAAACTTGTCCATCCTGTCGATCGTCTCCTTGGACAGCCCGCGCCAGACGGTGAATCGGCCGTCGGTGATCGGCTGGTCGAGCTCGACCAAGTCGATGGGCAGTGCATTGACCATCGTCAGCATCACCATGCCGTGGCTCATGCGGGAGGCGAGTTCGAGCGAGTTCCTACCCTTCGTGTCGAGTTGGAGCAACACGCCGAAGCTCTGGCCGTCCTCGGCCGGGAAGGGCTCAAAGCCCGAGATGCTGCGCTGGCTGAACTCGGGCACCTTCCTGAAGGTCATTTCCTGACCACCGATCGGCAGCTTCATGATCTCGCTGGGATGCTCGATCGCGTCCGTCTGGACGTGCATGGTCATCAGCAGCTTGTTCTCACGAAAGTTGTCACAACTGGCCAGCAGTGCCGGAAGGGTCAGCAGCAGGACGGCACGGGGAATTCGTTTCATGCGCTCATCAAACCAAAGCCGTGCCTGCTTTGCAACCCTGGAGGCGGAAACGGACGCGAAACTTCTCCGCTGGCGCCGCCATCGGCTGATTTGACAAGACCACGAATCGCCGGACTTTCCGCGCACCCCATCGCCATGCCAGAATTTGTACGCACCCTCCTCACCAAGGCCCAGATGGCTGAAGGAGTGGCCGCTTTGGCAAAAAACATCTGCGACGCGAACCAAGGCGCGGAAAGCCTCGCCCTCGTCGGCATTTTCACCCGCGGCGTGCCGCTGGCGACGCGCATCGCCGCCGAGATCGAAAAACTCGGCTGCACGAAGGTCTTCGTCGGCACCATCGACCTCACGCAGTATCGCGATGACCTGAACACCTTCCAGATGGTGCCCAAGCTCGAAGGCTCCGACATCGCCTTCGACCTCGACGGCCTCAATGTCGTGCTGTGTGACGAAGTGATCTTCACCGGCCGCAGCGTGCGCGCCGCGCTGGAGGAACTGCTCAATTTTGGCCGCCCGCAACGCGTGCAGCTTGCCGTGCTGGTGGACCGCTGCGGTCGCGAATTTCCCGTGCAGCCGGATTTTTCCGCGCTCAAGGTCACCCTGGCCGCTGGCGAGCGTGTGGCGGTGCGTTTTGAAGAAGTGGACGGCCAGGACTCCTGCACCGTGCAAACCCAAGCCTCACCGAGATGACCCCGCGCAAAGACCTCCTCGACATCGCCTCGCTCACGGATGAGGAAATCGCGTTCGTGCTCGACAACGCCGTGCCGTTCAAAGACCTCTTCAAACGCAGCGTGAAGAAAGTGCCCACGCTCAAGGGCCGGACGATGCTCACGCTGTTTTACGAGCCATCGACGCGCACACGCTCCAGCTTTGAAGTCGCCGCCAGCCGTCTCAGCGCTGACGTGACGCACTTCGACATCGAATCGAGCAGCGTCGTCAAAGGCGAATCCGTTCTCGACACTGTCGAGACCCTGGAGGCCATGCGCGTCGATTACATCGTCGTGCGGCACAAGCAGTCCGGCACGCCGAACCTCATCGCCCGAAACACCCGCGCCAGCGTCATCAACGCCGGCGACGGCTGGCATGCGCATCCCACCCAGGCGCTGCTGGATGCCTTCACGCTGAGAGAGATTCACAAAGACCTGCGTGGCTGCCGCGCGTTGATCGTCGGCGACATCCAGCACTCCCGCGTCGCCCGCAGCACCAGCCTGATGTTCCGCCGTCTCGGCATGAACGTGGCCTACCTCGCCCCCGGCTCGATGATGCCGCGCGAGGTGCCGCAGGAAATCCCGCAGTTCGGCAACTGGCGCGACGCCTTCGACTGGAAGCCCGATGTCATCTACCTCCTCCGCGTGCAGAGCGAGCGCCTCGACGAGCCCTTCTTTCCCACCGCCGCCGAGTATCACAAAAACTACGGCCTCACCAACGAGCGCGTCGAAATCTTGCGCGAGCGCGGCCTCCACCTCATGCATCCCGGTCCCGTGAACCGCGGCGTCGAGATCACCGACACCGGCATGAACTACGAGAAGTGCCTCATCAACCAGCAGGTCGAAAACGGCATCGCTGTGAGAATGAGCGTGTTGTACTGGCTGAGGCCGGGTGCGGTGGAGTGACTGAGATGATTGATGGGTAGGGCGGACTGTCCTCAGTCCGCCGCGTGAGGCCACATCGCTTGCGAACAACATATTCACGTCATCGAAGCCTTGAAGGCCAACGGCCTTCCGTAACTCAGCCCAGGGTTGGCACAACCCTGGGTCACCGCATCGCCCACCTCCTCCATTCCGAGCAACCCCAACGGGGTTGCGTCCATCCCCGAATCATCCAAAACTCGCGCCATGCCACAATCCCTCGTCCGCGTTTTGATCCACACCGTGTTCTCCACCAAAGGCCGTGAGCCCACCTTCCACGACCCCGCGTTTCGCTCCGAGGTGCATGCGTATCTGGGCGGTTGTGCGAAGGCGCTCGATTGTCTGCCGATCCAGATCGGCGGTGTCGCCGATCATGTGCATCTGCTGACCACGCTTTCACGCACCCTCGCCATCGCGGAGTTCGTGAAGGAGATCAAACGCGTCTCCACCGGCTGGATTCACGAACGCGGCGGCATGTTCCGCCAGTTCCACTGGCAGGCGGGGTATGGGTGTTTCTCCGTGTCCGAATCGAAAGCGGGGGCCGTCACGCGTTACATCGAACGACAGGAGGAGCACCATCAGAAGATCACATTTCAGGACGAATACCGCGAGTTGTTGCGCCGCCACGGGCAGGCATGGGACGAGGCGTATGCGTGGGATTGAAGAGGGGTCAGGGAGCGGCGGCGATGGACGCAACCCCGTTGGGGTTGGTCCTTGAGAAACGTTGGATGGTGAATCGTTAACCCAGGGTTCTGCGAACCCTGGGCTGAGTTACACAAGCCCGTTGGGCTTTGAGACTCGTCAGCGACAACGTTGAGATAGCAAGTTCCCGCATAACGACGAGAAGCGACTCATCAACCAGCAGGTCGAAAACAGCATCGCCGCTCACATGAGCATGCACTACTGGCTCAGACCAGGAGCGCCCGAGTGAGCGTTACAACAAAGTGAGGCGATCCAACCCACGGCAATTGCCGCACTTGGATAGCAAACCAAGTAAAACATGCTTGGCACTAGATGCGCCCATCTGGGATGAGGATCATCAACGCCATGAATTTTCCATTTCGTGAGTTCTTCCGAAGTGTAGTACTTGTTCATCGTTTCGCTGCTGGCGACAACCCCGTGATAAAGTCGTGTGATGCCAAATATTGATAGCGACGCTAATGCAGCCATGCTGACCGGGACAAAGCCCGCCCCTTTAGGCACAACACATTGATAGAGCACAAATAGCCAGACAATGGGAAAGACGTTCAGTAGGACAACGGAGGCGAAAATGCGTTTTAAACGCCGAGTTCGTTCGTCACGATAGCTCCATCGAGCCCAGAGGGTTACGGTCGGGAAGCCTTGGTACCGAGCAGAAGTCGCGAGGATTTCAGCCCAAAAGAGACCATAGAAAAACAGCAGTGCTGATGTCCCATCTTGCATATGGCATAACTATTGAAGAGGAAACACATCTGTCGAGTACACGATAGATATTATGCAGCACAGAGGAAGGATAGAGCAGGCCTTCAAAATTTCCCATCCCGCGACTCAAAGTGCGTCGGTTTGCCGAGGGATTCGCCGCCGTGTGAGACCCAGCTTGCGACCCATTCCATCAACTCCTCATCGCGGATGAACGGAATGCCGAGCTCGACGAAACAGCGGTAGGGATTGCTGAGGAGCGCATCGGGAGCCTCCTTGCCTTCGATCTGAATCGGTTTGCCGAAGAGTTCGCCGAAGCGCTTCGCGACCTCGCGCACACTGAGCGTGGCGGTGCCGGTGAGATTCACGGTCCAGGCGGGGCTTTGGGCTTTGCCGAGGCTGAGGAGCGAGAGTGCGTTCGCATCGCCCTGCCAGATGGTGTTGAAGTAGCCCATGCGCACATCCACCGGCTGGCCGTTCCAAACTTTCTGCGCGACATCCACCAGCACGCCGTAGCGCAGGTCGCAGGCGTAGTTCAGGCGGATGAGGGAGACGGGCGTGCCGCGTGTCTGGCTGAAGTGCTGGAAGATGCGCTCGCGGCCCAGGCAGCTCATGGCGTATTCGCCGGCGGGATTCAAAGCGTCCTCCTCCTTGCTGCCGCCGCGTTCCACCGGCACGAGGCCATAGACATTGCCGGTGGAGAACGCGGCGATGCGGCTGCGATGGTAGCGCTCGCACACGAGGCCGGGCAGCCACGCGTTCATGCCCCAGGTCATCGGTTCCTGGCCGGTGGAGCCGAATTTCATGCCCGCCATGAAGACCACGTTTGGCGCATGCGGCAGGTAGGCCACGGCGTTCGCCGCCAGCAGATCAACGGCGATGGTTTCGATGCCGTGCTGCTGAAACTCCTCCGCCGCACCCGGCGTGCTGAAGCGCGACACCGCGATGATGCGCCGCTGCGTGTCCGCCTCATCGCTGGCACGTTTTGCCATGCGCGCGAGCGACGGCCCCATCTTGCCCGCCGCGCCCAAAACGATGATGTCGCCCGGCATGGCGCGCATCAGGTCGATCACGGCAGGCGTGGGTCGGCTGAGACGTTCTTCGAGCTCTTCGAGGCTGGTCGGCGGCATGGGCGGATTTAAGAACGGTTTTCGCTTTTGGAAAAGCCTTTGCTTCAGGGCCTTGCGGCGAATCCGAAGTCCAACGGGTTGCCTGACGCAAGGCCGTTGGCCTTGGGCGGGGACTCGACCGTTTGCTTGAGCGATCTGAGCCAGACGATGGAGGCAGTCATGAGCAACACACCAAGGACGATGTAGGCAGGGCGGAGGTTCGTGGGATCCATGTGGCCGACGGTGTGCTCGACAATGGTCGCTGAGGCGGCTCCGAATAGAAAGAGGACGACGCAGTAACTCCACGCCTTCTGCACGCGAGATGATTGATGAGGGCTGTCCGGGCCGACTTTGGGAGCTGTGAAACCGCCTAGGCAGGCAAAACCACCCAGCAACACGGCCAGGAGCAGCAGGCGTCGAAGATCGAAGTTAAACTCCATCAGGCGGCAGGGCTTTGAAGCGTGGCGTACCCTTGTGGGCGCTGAAATCGATCTGCTTCATCTGCGCTAGCATGAGGATTTCCCGCCGCTCTTCGGGATACTCGGTGATGGACTGCCATTTGTTCGCTTTGCGCAGGATTCCAAGCGTGTGATGCAATTTCTGCTCCAGAACGGCCTCGTTTGGAATCAATTGCTGGAAATGGCGTATGCCACGCAGAAGCAGCAGCGGCCCACCCAAGAAGACCTGGCTCAGCACATAAGCCGGGCCGGTCACCTGCCGGGCATAGTAATCCACGACATTAGCACCCGCAGTGTCCGCGCTGCCCGCCAGATCGTGAAACAAGGAGGTTTCCACATAGCTTTGAAAGCCCTGCCCACGCTGCCATGTGATGTATCCGCTGATTGTGATGCCGATCAGGGCTGCAACGGCGATCCAAACCGCCCAGCTTGTCGAAAAACGAAAGCTGTCGAGCACCCATGAAGAAGCATAACGAAAAAACAGCCACGCCAGCACATAGCAGACAAGGCCACCAAACACGCAAAGCACGCCGCGAATGATCTGGGAATGGTTGTAGGCAGAGATCATGAGATGACAGGATAAGAAGCAATGCTTAATGACGCAACGATGACCAAAGTGCCCATGCCGCCCAACCGAGCAGGCCGGCGGAGATGACCACGACACATAGGGCGAAGGGGATCTCGAAAAAGGCGGTGAGCCTGTCTTCCCGCCACTGCTGGTTCTTTTTGATTCTATAGCTGCGACTGAAGAGATAACGCCAGCCACGGATGAAGTGCTCGAGGAGTTCGCCGAAACCGGAAGCGTCATCGATTGGCATGGCCATGGATGCCTTGATCCCCAAACCGGTGCAAACGTTGTCTGCAAAAAAACTGGCGTGCCTTTTGAGGGCACGCCAGAAGGTTAGGGTGAGTTGGAGAAGGCTTATCCTGCAATCACACATGAATCGGATGCCCCTTGGCGACTTCCGTCGCCTCCTTGACCATCTCGCTAAGCGTCGGATGGGCGTGGATGGTGGCTTCGATTTCGTCCCAGGTGGCTTCCAGATTCATGGCGAGGCCGATCTCGGCGATCATCTCGGTGCTTTCGCTGCCGATGATGTGCGCGCCGAGGATTTCGCCGTGCGGTTCGCCGTAGAGGATCTTGACGAAGCCTTCGGGCTCGGCGGCGGCGAGGGCCTTGCCGCTGGCGACATACGGGAACTTGCCGATCTTGAACTTGAGGCCCTTTTCCTTCGCGGCACGCTCGGTGAGGCCGATGCTGGCGACCTGCGGATGGCAGTAGGTGCAGCCGGGGAAGACGGTGACTTTCTTGGGCTTGTGCTTGGTGAAGAGACCTTCGACGCACTGAACGGCCTCGTAGCTGGCAACGTGGGCGAGCCAGGGCGGTCCGATGATGTCGCCAGCGCCGTAGATGCCCTTCACGGAAGTTTGATAACGGTCGTCGGTATGCAGCCAGCCGCGGTCAGTCAGTTTGATTTCGATGCCGCCGGGCAGCACGGGGGCGACGCCGATGGCGACGAGGCAAACCTCGGCCTCCAGGGTTTCATTGGCCGCGCCTTCGACGTTGATCTTGACGCCTTTGCCGTCCTCGGAGGTGCCGGTGACCTTCGTGTTGGTGAGAATGCGGATGCCGGATTTGGTGAGGCTCTTCTCTAGCAGTTTGCTGACCTCGGTGTCCTCGACGGGCAGCACGTCAGGCAGCATTTCAACGACGGTGACCTTGGTGCCGTAGGCGTTGAAGAAATAGGCGAACTCGATGCCGATGGCGCCCGCGCCGATGACGATGATGCTCTTCGGCTGCTTTTCGAGGGTCATGGCCTCCTTGCTGCCGATGACGGTCTTGCCATTGAAGGGGAAACCGGGCATGGGGCGGCTTTTCGCGCCGGTGGTGATGAGGATGTTCGCCGCGTCATGCGTCTCCTTTTTGCCGTCGGCGGCGGTGACTTCGACCTTGCCAGCGGCGGGGATGCTGGCGGTGCCTTTGAGGTAGTCGATCTTGTTCTTTTTGAAGAGGAACTCGATGCCCTTGTTCAGCTTGTCGGACACGTTGCGGCTGCGGCCGATCACTTTGGACCAGTCATACTCGATGCTGCCGATTTTGAGGCCGAACTCCTCGGCGCGGTGGGTGATCGTGTGGTAAAGCTCGGCGTTTTTGAGCAGGGCCTTGGTGGGAATGCAGCCCCAGTTCAGGCAGGTGCCCCCGGCGCGGTCATTTTCGACGCAGGCCACTTTTTTGCCGAGTTGCGCTGCGCGGATGGCTCCGACGTAGCCCGCAGGCCCGCCGCCGATGACAATGAGGTCGTAGTTCATGGAAAGAGTGTGTTTGGGGGAGTGAAGGGCGAGAGAAGCGCAGCCCCGGACCGTATTCAACCGCAGATTCCCCCTTCGCATCCCGGATTGACCACAGGAGCGGAAGAACGTAGTTTACACCACGCGCATGCTCTCACTCTGCACCCCATTTCCGCGCAGAGCCGCCACGATCCTCGTGGTGATGCAAATCATCGCCGCGCACGCCCTCGCAGCCGGTGGCTCGGACAAGAGCGCCACGCCGATGACCGACATCGCCGCGCTCCTGCAAGTGCAAAGCGACGTGCAGAAGCTCCTGCCGCAGGTGCGCCTGGCGCTGGTGGCCATCCAGACCGGCGGCGGCACGGCCAGCGGGGTGATCATTTCCGCCGACGGCCTGCTGCTGACCGCCGCGCACGTCCCCGGCGCTCCAGGCAAGGACATGCGGGTCATTTTGGAAGACGGCACCATGACCACGGCCAAATCGCTTGGCATGGACAAGACGACAGATGCAGCGCTGGCGCAGCTCAAGAAGCGCGAGAAGCCGTGGCCCTTCGTGAGTCTCAACCGCGAAGTCGCCAAGGCGCAGCCGGGTGAATGGTGTTTCGCGCTCGGCCATCCGGGCGGATTCGACAAAGCACGCGGCCCCGTGCTCCGCGTGGGCAAGATCGTCAAGCAGACCGCCAACAGCCTGCACACCGACTGCGTGCTGATGGGCGGCGATTCCGGCGGCCCGCTCTTCAATTTCACCGGCGAGGTCATCGGCATCCACAGCCAGATTTGGGAGAACCGCGATCAAAACGTGCACGTCTCGATGGCTCCCTTCCTCCGTTCGTGGGATGCGATGCAGAAATCGGAGATCATCAAAACGTGGGGCATCGGCGCTGGCGGCTATCTCGGCGTCGCCACCGTGATGAGCGACGATGTGGAGCTTGCGGTGGCCGATGTGATCGAGGGATCACCCGCGCAGAAGGCCGGCGTGCGTGCCGGCGATGTCATCCTCAGTGTCAATGGTGACGCGATGACGGATCAGCAGCAGTTCACCGCCACCGTGCGCGCCCGGGCCGCCGGAGACACGCTCAAAATCAAACTCCGCAACGAGGGCAAGGAGCGCGAGCTCTCCGTCCAACTGGCGCAGAAACCACAGGAGGAGGGGCAGTGACTTCTTTGAAGGGAGCGCGGACACTCTTGTCCGCAGGGTTGTTTCTGTTCGTGACAATCGCTCACGCCGAATCTCCGCGTCCCACGCTGCCACCCGAACAGCGCACCAACGGCAAACAAACCCTCTCCGCCGTCGAAAAACTCAAACCGCTCACCACCGCCTGCGCTGCGCGCATTGAGAGCACTCTCGGCCGTGCGATCTGCGCCGCCACCATCGTCGGCGAAGACGGTTATGTCTTGTTCAAGGCCAGCGAAGTGCCCGATCTCGGCAAAGCACGCATCAAGTTCGGCGACGGCCGCACCACCGAACTGCGCGAGGTACACCGCGAGACAAGTCTCGATCTCGTCATGGCGCAAGCAGTGGGCATCACCGGCCTGCGAGCAGTTTCCTTCGGTGCCGCGCGACCTCTCGCCATGGGCCATTGGCTTTGCAGCGTCGCTGATGCGGGCAAGGAGCCGCGCATCGGCATCGTCAGCGCCAAGATCCGTCGCATTCCCGGCACCGGGGCCGCGCTCGGCATCCGCATGGATGAAAAATCGCCGGAGGGAGCCAAGGGGGTCCGCATCATCGGCATCGCCAGCGAAAGCCCCGCCGAAATCGCCGGTTTGCAGGAAAACGACGTGCTCCTCGCCATCGCCAGCAAAAACGTCGCCCAGTACCGTGAGGTGCATGACATCGTGAACAAGCGCCAGCCCGGTGAAATCGTCGAGATCCGTTACCTGCGCAAAAACAAGGAGGAAACCTGCCGCGTTCGCCTCGCCAGCCGCACCAAGGTGCTGCAAAACTGGGAAGGCGAAGATTTTGCCAATGGCGGCATCTCCCTGCGCACCGACAACTTCCCCGAAGTCCTCCAGCACGACATCCCGCTCCTGCCCACCGACATGGGCGGCCCCGTCGCCACGCTCGAAGGCAAAGTCGTCGGCATCAACATCGCACGCGTCGATCGCGTGACGACCTTTGCCCTCCCCGTCGAAGCGTTCTGGACCGAGGCCCAGCAGTGGATGCAAGCCGACCGCCATCCGCCCAAGGCGGTGCGGGCGGAGTAAGAGAAGGATTGCCAGCGCTGCCGCCCTTGCTCCCTGTCCGGCATGTTGCGTTACCAACCTCTGCCCGCCGAACTGTTCACGGAAAACCGCCAGCGTCTTTATGCCAAGCTGCCGCCGCAGTCTGTCGTGATCGTCCATGCCAATGACGTGCTGCCGACGAATGCGGACGGCACGATGGGATTCGTGCAGAACAGCGATCTGTTTTACCTGAGCGGTGTGGATCAGGAGGAAACGATCCTCATCCTCTTCCCAGATGCCGCCGACCCGAAGCAGCGCGAGATGCTTTTCGTGCGCGAGACCAACGAAACCATTGCGGTGTGGGAAGGCGAGAAGCTCTCCAAACCCCAGGCCACCGAGCGCAGCGGCATCCAGCGCGTGCATTGGCTCACCGACTTCGAGACACAGTTCCGCTCCGTCATGTGCCAGGCCGATCACGTCTTCCTCAACTCGAACGAGCACTCCCGCGCCACGATTCCCACGGAGACCCGCGAGACACGCTTCACGCACCGCTGCAAACACGAATACCCGCTGCACGACTACCGCCGCCTCGCGCAGCTCATGCACGAGCTGCGCGTCATCAAGAGCCCGCACGAAATCACTGCACTCAGCGAGGCGATCCACATCACCAGCGATGGCTTCGACCGCCTGCTGAAGTTTGTGAAGCCCGGCGTGCATGAATTCGAGATCGAGGCCGAGCTTTCCCACGAGTTCATCCGCCAGCGCGCTCGTGGCTTCGCCTACACGCCGATCATCGCCAGCGGTGCAAACGCCTGCGTGCTGCACTACATCACCAATCACTGCCAGTGTCAGGATGGCGAGCTGCTGCTGCTCGACGTGGCCGCCAACTACGGCAACTACAACGCCGACCTCACGCGCACGATCCCCGTGAACGGCAAATTCACGCCACGCCAGCGCCAGGTTTACGACGCCGTGCTGCGCGTCTTCAAACAGTGCTGCCAGATGCTGCGCCCCGGCGTCATCATCCGCGAATATCAGGAGCAAGTCGGCCTCCTCATGCAGGAAGAACTCCTTGGCCTCGGACTCATCACGCCCGAGGACATCGCCAAGCAAGATCCCGACAAGCCTGCGTATAAAAAATATTTTCCTCACGGCACCTCGCATCCGCTCGGCATCGACGTACACGATGTCGGCCACATGTGGAAGCCTGTTCAGCCCGGCATGGTCTTCACCGTCGAACCCGGCATCTACATCCGCGAAGAAAAACTCGGAGTCCGCCTCGAAAACAACATTGTCATCGGCGAACACACAAACATCGACCTCATGGCCCACATTCCCATTGAGGCGGATGAGATCGAGTCGCTGATGAAACGCTGACATGTCGCTGCCACGCTTCCATCTGTCCGCCGAAGCCTGGAACGGCCCGCATCTCACGCTCGCCGGCGATGAAGCGCAGCATTGCAGCCGCGTGATGCGCAAGCAGCCCGGCGACACGATCGAGATTTTCGACGGCGCAGGCCGCGTGGCCGTTTGCGAGATCACTCATGTCTCGAAAGCGGAAGTGCAGGCCAAAATTACCGACGAAACGCGCATGGAACCGTTTCAGACCGCGATTCATCTCCTACCCACCCTCATCAAAGCCGAACCCTTCGAGTGGCTGCTCGAAAAAGCCGTCGAACTTGGTGCCGCCAGCATCCAGCCCGTGATCACCGAGCGCACCGTCGTCCATCTCGATGCGGTACAGACGGAGAAGAAGCTCATCAAGTGGCGCAGGCACATGATTGAGAGCGCCAAGCAGTGCCACTCGCCATTTCTGCCCGAATTGAAGACTCCCATCGCCTTCGCGGCCAGTTTGAAGCTTCAAGCCGACTTCAAACTCATCCCCGCGCTCAGCGAGCATGGCCGCACGCTTAAACAAGTGTTGCCTGTGACCAAACCCGCCAGCGTCGCGGTTCTCATTGGCCCTGAAGGCGATTTCACAGCCGAAGAAGAAGCGCAGGCCTTCGCCGCCGGTTTTGTGCCGGTCACGCTCGGGCCGCTCGTCCTTCGCGCCGAAACCGCCGCCATCGCCACTTTGGCGATTCTCGGTCACGAGTTGCGCTGATAGGTCGCTGTTGCCAGCCACGCCACGTTCGCTGCTTCCCGATGCTGCCCTCACGCGTTGGTACGTTTGAACAACGACCAGTTTGTTTTCAGCCATGAACCCAAAGATTTTCCACGCCGTCTGCCTCATGCTCCTGTTTTTCGCCGCCGCTCTCACGCTGCCGGCTCAAACTGCCGAAACAGCCGAAAAGACCAAAATCGAAGCGCTCATCTCTCACATTGAGGGACTCGAAGGAGCCACCTTCATTCGCAACGGAAGCAACTATGACGCTTCATCTGCGGCCAAGTTCCTCCGCGCCAAATGGAAAAAAGAGGGCAATAAGGTCAAGACCGCCGCCGATTTCATCACACACGTGGCGTCCGTTTCGGGAACTTCCGGCAAGTCATACGTGATCCGTTTCAAAGACGGCAAAGAGCTGCCCTGCGGTGATTATCTTGCCGCTCGGCTCAAGGAGCCGTGACGCAAAAGCGCTCCTCACTCATTTCAAATCCGCCGGTGTGTTTACGTTATGGAAGAAGGCGGCCTGATCGTCGCTCATCTGGTTGGTGACGGCTGATCCGGAATGCACACAGGCTTCGATCACGTGCTGGAGCTTGAGATTCTTTTCACTCAGCGCCTGGCGCATGTGTGGCAGCATGGCGGGAACGTACATGCCGGCGAGGGCTTCATCGCCATGCGGACCGCGAAAAAACCAGCCTTGATCGGGATTTTCGTGCTTGCCGAGCTGTTCACGCAGAAACGCGACGGTCATCCATGGCATATCGACGGCGAGGACAAGCAGCGGCGTCTGCACGCGCTCCAAACAACGTGTGATCGCGCCCAGCGGACCGTCATCGACATCGGCGGGATCATGGATGATCTCAACGTCGTCGCTCACGAACAAGGGTTGCTCGCGGCGGCAGGAGAGCAGCACGCGTGCGGCTCCGATGGATTGCAGTTTGTGCAACTGCGCCTGCCACAGCTCCTGCCCATGCCAGTGAAGCAAGGCCTTGTCCTGCTTCATCCGGGTGGAACGACCACCGGCGAGCAGGACGGCTGCGAAGGACGAGCTCATGACTTGCGGAGGATGCCGTTGCTCAAAATTTTTGCGCGCAGGCCGCCGTGGCCTTTGAGGGCTGATTCCGCACCTTCCGCGAAAGCCTGGTTCATCCACTGGCAGGGCGCGGCCTCCTGCGTGCCGAGGAAGCGCACGCCCTGCACTTCGAATTCGACATCGATGAGCGTGTTGAGGTCGATGCCCTTGGTGATGATGTTGCGACGGAAAGCCGAAGGCGGCACGCCCATGATGCTGAACTGCTCACAGAGGCGCTCATACTGCTCGTGCTCGAAGAAGGTGACCTGGCCCTTGTAATCTTCCTTCCAGCCGCAGTAGCGGTCGCCCCGCAGGCCCTTGCCGGTCACGCATTCGACCTCCGGCACCTCAATCATCGGCGCGGTGCCGGGCGGCAGGCCGTGATGACCGACGTAGATGTGCTCGGGAGAGATGAAGATGTGCAGGATTTGCATGCAGGGCTTGGATGTTGGCGCAAACGTGTCACGATTCATACGTCTATGACCTCCACAGAGCAACCCATCCGCATCGGCATCATCGGCGCTGGCGGCATCGTCAAATCACGCCACATGCCCGGTCTGCGGGCGATTCCGAACGTGCAGATCGTTCAGGTCACGAACCGCTCGCTGGCAAGCGCCGAGGCCTTTTGCCGCGAGTTTGCGCCGGAAGCGCAGGCGGTGGAGCGCTGGGAGGAGCTGGCATCGTCACCCAAGGTCGATGTCGTCTGGATCGGCACGCATCCCTACATGCACGCGGAGATGACCTGCTACGCGCTTCAGCACGGGAAGCATGTCTTCACGCAGGCACGCATGGCTGCCTCGCTACCGGAGGCGAATCAGATGTGGGAGGCGTCGATTCGTTATCCTGAACTCATCACGGCGATCTGTCCGCCTCCGCAAGGCATGAAGGCCGGCGAATTGGTGAAGCAACTGCTCGCGGAAGGCGCCATCGGCACGCCGCATCAGGCTCTACTGCACAGTTTCAACGATGCGTGGCTGGATGCCTCGAAGCCCGCGCACTGGCGGCAGCAGTCGGAGTTGAGCGGCATCCAAATCCTCACGCTGGGCATCTACACCGAGGTGTTGCAGCGTTGGCTCGGCCACATCGTCGAAGTCGAGGCGCGTGGGAATGTGGTGATTCCCGAACGTGCGGGCGTGGAGGTCGATATTCCCGATTTCGTGAACGTGATGGCGAAATTTCGCAGCGGCCTCGAAGCGACGATGCTTTTCAGCGGCGTGGCCGCGCATGCACCGACGGACAAGCTGTGGCTCTTCGGCTCCGAAGGCACGCTGAGCTATGATTTCAACACGGATGAACTCCTACTCGGTAAACGCGGCGGCAAACTGGAGTCGGTGCCGATTCCGACCGAGATGCAACGAAGCTGGACGGTGGAGCGCGATTTCATCGCCGCTGTGCGAGATCCATCCGCGCCACGTCCCAAGCCTGACTTCAACGAAGGCATGAACTACATGCGCGTGGTGCATGCCGTGTGGCAGGCGATGGACACGCAGGCGGCGGTGCGGGTGATGTGAATCACGCGGCGCGTCTGCGGCCCACGGCGAGCGCGCCATTCACGATCTGCAACAGGCCTTCGACCTGATACGGCTTCGGTAACGCGGCGGCGAAACCGTAGGCGGCGCAGTCCTTCATCACGGGATCATCGCGATAACCGGAGGAGACGATGGCGAGGATCTGCGGGTCGAGGCGGCGCAGGTTCAGCATGGTTTCGCGGCCGCACATGCCGTCAGGAATGGTGAGGTCGAGGATGGCGAGATCGTAGGGACGGCCCTGACTCATCGCCTCTTGGTAAAGGCGCAGCGTGTCCTTGCCATCACCCGTCTCGACGACTTCGAACGCGGCTTTTTCCAAAGCGCGGCGCAAGAGGTCACGCACCATGAGGTCGTCTTCGAGAAGGAGAATGCGCCCGGCTCTGGGTTTCGCCGCGGCAGGCAGCGGTCTGCTGGGTGTCGGGCTCTGCGCGGTGGATGGCACCAGTGCCGCCTCGATCGCGCGATGCATGTCGCCCACGGATTGATAGCGATGCTGACGATCCGTCATCAGGGCGCGAACAACGACCCCGTCCAGGCGGGGATCCACACCGGACCGCAAGGAGGAGGGCGGCTGCCAGGAGCCGCGTGGCAGCGCTCCGGTGAGCATCTGATACATCAGCACTCCCAGCGCATAGATGTCGGCACGATGATCCACCTCGCGGTGCGCAGTGAACTGCTCCGGCGCGGCATATTCCGGCGTGCCCATGACCATGTGCGTTTCCGTGGCCATGGACGGGGAGCGCATCACATCCTTGGCGAGGCCAAAGTCGGCGATCTTCACCTCGCCCTGGCGGGTGAGCATGACGTTCGCGGGCTTGATGTCACGATGGACGATGCCCTTGGCGTGCGCGTATTCGAGTCCGGCACAAATCTGCGGCAGCAGTTGCAGCGCGAGCTGAGGCGTCATGCGGCCCTGGGTCATGATCTCTCCGAGATCCGTGCCATCGACGAATTCCATGACGAAGAACAGGAACTCGGTGCCGAGGTGGCCATAGTCGTAGATGGCAACGATGTTGGGATGGTTCAGCGTGGCCATGGCCCGCGCCTCACGGCGAAAGCGGTCCTCAAAGGCGAAATCGTAGCCATCGCTGACACGCAGCACCTTGATGGCCACCGGACGGCCCAGGCTGAGCTGGGTGCCGCGATACACCGTGCCCATGCCGCCGATGCCGACCTGCGCCTGCACAGAGTAGCGGCCGAAGGGCATCATCGCGGACAATTCCACCGCCGAAGGCGGCACGGAACGTGTCACGAGGGGTGTGGCGGGTTGGGAACTGCTGGTGGGTCGCATCAGTCATGCACTGTGGCACACCCGACGAGGGGAGCAACTTCCGTAAGCTTTAGTTAGCATTCAGGCATGACGCCTGGCTCAGGCGGCGACGACCGGCTTGCTGGCTGCCGCCAGCTTGCGCGCGTAGATGAAGCCGCCGATGGCTAGTGCCAGGATCACAATGCCCAGCAACGGACGCACTACAATCCAGGCGATGGCAATCACGACCAGCGAGATCGTGCCTGCGAGCACAAAGGAGATCAAACCCGTGCCCATGCCGATGATGTTGCCGATGAAGGGCACCACGCTGCCAAGCACGCTGAGCGGACGCATGATGGCCATGAAGCCAAAGGCCATGAACAGGAAGCCACCGAGCCGCGCCAGCCAGGTGATGATGGTGTTCGCGCTGGCCGCGTTCTTGAACATCGTCTCCGCGCTGACCGTGCCATCTTCGATGAAGCTGATCGCGTCCCCGGCCTTGGTTTGATAAGGCTCAAACGTGTCGCCGAGTTGAGCGGCCAGGATGCTGAAGGTGCCGGGCTTCACGACTTCAAACGACACGCGAACATCGCCCACCTGCGGAGCGTCGGGTTTTTCGCCGAAGTAAAAGGCTCCGCTGCTGACATGGGCCGCATCTTTGAGGTCTGCCGTCAGTTTCGCCAGATCCGCCTCGGCAACCGAGTGCTTGGCCGGGCTGCCCATCTGGTTCACAAAACTTTCCGGCACCTTGAAAGCGCCCAGAGTGACGTTCTCGGCGCTGATGTTCGCGTTGCCCGCGATCAAGTCGCCCTCGTTGGTGTGACCTTGGGGCTTTTTGAACTCGGAGGAGTTCACCGGCTTGTCCGTCCACTTCTTCTCGTAGGTGTAGGTCGTCTTGGTTTCTTCACCGCCGCCGACTTTCTCCTTCTTCTCGGTCTTGGTCTCCTCCACCCACTGGTAAATCTCCTCACTGCGCACCAGCCGCAACGCCGGGACGCTGATGCCAAATTCAGGATCGCTCACCGGTTCGGCGGCTTTGGCCTCGCCGGTCACATGGATGAGCTTTTTGTTGTTGGCAGGGTCCACCTTGTCCGCTGAGACGTCCACCACGGCGGCGGCTCCTTCCTTGAGGCTGTTCGCGGTGGTGACAGCGCGGCCTTCATTCCACCAGAGCAGGATGATGGTCAGGGGAATCACGATGATCCCGAAGATGATGCCCTTGATCGATTCGCCGATGCGGCTGAACCAGTTTTGTGATGTTACTTCGGTGTAGGAGTCAGCCATGGTGTTACGGGGTGGTGTCCCGGCAGCTTAAAGCGGAAAGCATTCCCAAAGTCGAATCTTTTTGTCGGCCGCGAGGACGCACGCACGAAAATACCGGAACCAGTGACAAGTCGGCAAGAAACCGCCGCGGCTTCGCTTGTTAGTCTCCGCCATGAAATCGCGCCTCCTTTTCCTTGTGCTTGGCTCCTCAGCCTTTGCCGCCGACCCCAATCCCAAGGCCGATACGGTCGCCGGCAACGAAGCCGTGAAGAAAATCATGGAGACACGCCCTGGTCGCGGCGTGATGCGCGACGACACCCCACCCACCGCGCCGCAGGACGCGGTGAAGAACTTCAAACACCGCAGCGATGTCGCCATCGATCTCATGGCGCACGAGCCCGTCGTCGAGCAGCCGCTTTACGCGAGCTGGGACTCCAAGGGCCGCATGTGGGTCACGCAGTATCGTCAGTATCAGTTCCCCGCAGGATTGAAAATCGTCAGCTACGACCAGCACCTCCGCGCGAAGTTCGACAAAGTGCCGCTCCCGCCGCCGCGTGGCGAAAAAGGTGCGGATAAGATCACCGTCTTCGAAGACACCGATGGCGACGGCTTTTTTGACAAGCACACCGATGTCATCACCGGCCTGAACATCGCCAGCGCCGCGTTGCACGGCATGGGCCGCATCTGGGTGCTGAATCCGCCTTACCTCCTCAGCTACCCCGATGCTGACTTCGATGCCAAGCCGGATGGCGATCCCGAAGTCGAGCTCAGCGGCTTCGGTCTCGAAGACACCCACAGCGTCGCTACGAACCTGCAATGGGGCATGGATGGCTGGCTCTACGGCGCGAACGGCAGCACCACCACCGGCAACGTCAGCAGCGCCAACACCAAGAACGTGAAGTGGGAAGGCCAGTGCATCTGGCGCTACCATCCGAAAAAGAAGACTTTTGAAATCTACGCCGAAGGCGGCGGCAACACCTTCAGCCTCGACATCGACAGCAAGGGGCGCGTTTTCTCCGGCACCAACGGAGCCACACGCGGCATGCACTACGAGCAGGGCAGCTACGGCATCAAAGGCTGGGGCAAACATGGCCCGCTCACCAATCCGTATGCCTTCGGCTGGTTCGAGCACATGAAGCACGAGGGCGACAACAAACGCTTTCCCCAAGCCTTCACCGTCTATGAAGGCGGCCTGCTCGGCAGCGCCTACGAGGGCAGAATCATCGCGCCCAACGCCCTTCAAAACCTCGTCTATGTCAGCGAGCGCATCGCCGACGGCTCCACCTTCCGCACCAAGGACGAAGAGCAGCTCATCACCACCACCGACCGCTGGTTCCGTCCCGTCTGGGCCGGCGTCGGTCCCGATGGCGGCTTCTACATGGCTGATTGGTATGACACGAGACTCAGCCACGTCAGCCCCGTCGATGACTGGCACAAAACCAGCGGCCGCATCTATCGTGTGAGGCCAGCGAGTGGTGCGCCAAAGCTGAAGCCCTTCGATTTGAGCAAAGCGAGCGGGGAAGAGCTGCTCGGGTATCTGAGCCATCCGAATGAGTGGTTTCGGAAGCAGGCAGTGCTGGAGATGGGCTGGCGCGGGATGAAGGAGCTGGAACCGAAACTTTCGGCCCTGACTTCGAGTAACTCGGATCCCAAAGTGCTCGAAGCCTTGTGGACTTTGGATTTGATCCAACAGAACACATCCAAGTTTCCCTGGACTACAGGCTTGGTGTACATTGCGAGAGGTCTAGACCACCAAGATCCCTATGTGCGTCGCTGGGCGGTGAAAATGATTGGGGATGCAGGCATCTGGCAAATGCGAAACCTGCTTTTTAAGCTGGTTCAGAGCGAGACGCATCCTGAAGTGCATGCACAGATCCTAGCCACGGCGAAAAAACTGCCTGCGGAGGACGGCCTGCCACTTCTCTGGATCGCAGACCATACCGAGGCAATGAAGGATGAGCATTTAATGCTTCTCGCATGGTGGGCTCTGGAATCGAAGGCTGAAAAAGAGCGGGATGTGGTCTTTTCCTTCCTCAGAAGTTCAACGTTGTCAGCGAAGCTGTACAAAGAAACTGGTTTCGCCAAATCCATTATCTTCCGCGACCACCTCGCCGCAAAGCTCGCGAAACGCTACGCGCTGGCCGGTGGCGAGGAAAACCTGAACTCCTGCGCCGACTTGCTCGCCCTCACGAACGACGAAGCGCTGCGCGGCAAGTTCATCGCAGGCATCGCCTCAGCCTTTGAAGGCGCGGAGATGCCCAAACTGCCGGATTCACTTACCAAGGCCCTCAACGACTACATGGCGAAGCAAAGCGGCGGCGATCTCACGCTTGCTTTGCGCAGCGGAAACGCGGACGCGCTCAAGAAAGCGCTGGCGTTGCTTGCGGACAAAAACGCCTCCAACACCGCGCGCATCGCCATCGCGAAGACCTTGGCCGAACTCGGCAAACAAGAGGCTGTGATGCCGATGGTCGCCATTTTAAAGGCCACGAATCCACCCAGCCTCAAACGCGGCATTTTGCAGGCTGCGGCGAAATTTGACGACAAACGCATCCCCGAAGCGCTGCTGCTCGGTTGGGAAGGCCAGATCGCCGGTGACAAAGCGCTGCGTGAAGATGCGCTCCGCGTCATGGCCGGGCGCAAAGAATGGGCACAGGTGCTCGTGAGCTTCGTCAACGACTGGAAGGTGCCCGTGAAGCACTTCACCATCGACATCGTCCGCCAGCTCAGCCTGCACAAAGACGCGGACATCGACGCTGCCATCGACAAACACTGGCGCGGCCTGCTCGCCACCGGTCCGACTGAAGCGAAGAAAAAAGAGGCAGAGCGAATCAAGGCCGTGCTCAAAACCGGCCTCGGTGATGCCGACAAAGGCAAACTGCAATTCACCGCCCGCTGCGCCGTCTGCCACAGCCTCTTTGGCGAAGGCGGCACCCTCAGCCCCGACCTCACCGGCTACGACCGCGCCAACGCCGACTTCTGGCTCGACAACCTATTCAATCCCAGCATGGAAATCCGCGAAGGCTTCGGCGCCTACATCGTGAAAACCAAAAGCGGCCAGTTCCTCACCGGCCTCATCGACGCCCAGGACGCCAACGGCATCGTCATCAAAGACATGGCCAGCAACAAAACTCCCGTGAAGCAAGCCGACATCGAGAAACTCGAAGCCTCTCCGATTTCGCTGATGCCCGAAGGCCTGCTAACCGGCATGAGCGACGCGGATTTGAAGGACTTCTTTGCGTATCTGATGAAGAAGTAGGACGAGTTTTACATCGCCCGGCGATAGGACTCCACTTTGGCGATGAATGCCTGCCATTTCGGCCCCAGCCTGCCACGGTCGAGGAGGAAGTGCGGGCAGAGCTTATGGCCGAGATCGCGGTGGTCGTCGTGGCGGATCATGCGCCAGTGCATGTGCGGGACGACATGGGAGGTGGGGATGCCGTGCTTGTTGAGGAGCCAGGCGGTGAGGCGGGCGGTCTTGTCGATGGTGCGGGCGCGGTCGTTGCCGCGATTTTCGCACATTTCGATGCCGATGGAGCTGCGGTTGCCCTGGCCGTCATAATCGGCGTGCTCGCCGCGCTCGTTGGTGGGCAGGCTCTGGTAAATGGAGTGGTCGTCCACGGTGAAATGCCAGGCGACGTAGCCGATGGCATTGTGACGGCCTTTGAGGGCGCCGGTTTTGAGCATCTGGGCATGCGCGTAGGCATTCCCGCCACGCGAGCGGTTTTCCGTGGCGTGGATGGTGATGTAGCGCGGCGTCATCGACCGGTGGTAGGCGCGGGAGTAGCGGCCACGGGGCACGAGATCGACGGTGACGCCGGGCGGGGTTCCCTGGGGCACCATGACCGCACAGGAGGCGAGCAGGGAGGCTGCAAGCCCGCAGGAGACAATTTGCTGAAAATTCATAGGACGGGGGTCAGAGCAGGTTGCGTGACAAGGTTACGAACGAGGGGCGGTTGTCGCAGGGCTTGATTGAGTTTTTTTGGTTTCGCATTGGTTTTCAGTGCTCTCCGACTGTCATGAAAAATTTCTCATTTTCGCCGATCAAGACCGGGATTTTGACGCCTGAAAAATTTTATCAGCGTGGAACCCTTGAAATTGCGATGAGAAACGCTTTTCAGCACAATGGATGGGAAAAAAATCTCGCCATCCCACAATATCTTGTGCATGATCCACCTCGGTACCCGCAATATATAGTATTTATAGTGCATTTGGGTTTCCCTCCCGTTTCCCCGTAACTCGACCAAATCACCGTCACTCTGCAACGAAATCGTCATGGAAAAGACATTCAAGATCGGCAACCGCGAGTTCATTCTCGATCAAGACAAAGCTGAGGCGGCCTTCGCCGCCAAAAAGGTCATCAATGGCCGCAAGAGCATGACCTTTAACCTGCTCCCGCTGAAATATCAGTGGGCCTATGACCTCTACCGGATCATGAAGGCCAACCACTGGGAGCCGGAGGACATCCAGATGCAGAAGGACGTGGAACAGTGGCGCTCCAACGAGATCACGCAGAACGAGCGCTGGATCATCATGATGGGCATCGGCTACTTCAGCGCCGCCGAGGGCATCGTAGGCGACAACATCCAGCATGTGATCCGCGAACTGGTCACTGCGCCGGAATTGAAACTCGTGCTGGGCCGCCATGCGCATGAGGAGAACATCCACGCCGATTCGCTGCTGTACATGATTTCCTCCCTGGGCATCAACCCGCATGAGTGCGAGGCGATGTTCGAGCAGATCCCGACGATCGTGAAGAAGAACGAATTCGTCACCCGCATTTCCCATGTGCTGCGCCGCGACCTGGATCTGACGCAGGTGGTGAACAAGCAGTTGCTGGCGAAGAACATCTTCATGTTCGGCCAATGCATGGAAGGCACGCAGTTTTACGGCCTGTTCGGCATGATCCTCAGCCTCTACCGGCAGAACAAGTTCCCCGGCATCGGCCAGATGTTCCGCTACACGCTGCGCGACGAGAGCAATCACATCGAGCTGCTGCGCAATCTCTTCATGGATCTCGTCGAGGAGAATCCAGAAATCTGGACCGCCGAGTTCCGCGATGAACTGGTGAACATCATGCGCGAGGCCGTGGCACTGGAGAAGGAGTTCATCCGTGACTGCCTGCCGACGAACGCCGTCGGCCTGAGCCCCGAGGAATTTGAGCGTTACACTGACTACATCGCCGACCGTCGTCTGGACGGCTGCGGCCTGCCGGTGCTGAACCCAGGCATCACCAATCCGCTGCCCTGGCTGGCGGAGTTGATGGACATCAAGAAGGAGCAGAACTTCTTCGAAGGCAAGGTCACCGACTATCAGAAGTCCTCCAACCTCGCCACCTGCTCCGACGACGACCTGTAACTGTTTTCCTCTCCCATTGATTTTCGCCGGAGTGATCCGGCGGGAATTTTTTATCCTCCAAATTAGCTCATTTCCGTTAATCAATCGCTCGCGTTAAACTCAAACCTGGACCTCCCGCCATGATCACTGACCTGCTCCACGAAGACAAGGCGCTCAAGCGCGTCGCACACACACCCAAGGACCAAAAACCCCACTTTGAATGGAGCGCGCTGACGGCAGGCGTGGCTGGCATTCCGATGACGGCGGCACCAAAGGTGCGCATCGGCAGCAGCGAGCGTGATTTCGACGTGGGTGAGATCGCCGACACGGTCGGCAATGCGATCACGGATTTGCTGCTCGCACGCCAGCGCCAGAGCGAAATCTTCACCGACTCCAACCGCCTGCTCGTCCAGGTCATTTCCCGCGCGGTGGCGGAGGAAGTCGCCCAGCGCACCACCGCCAACGGCAGCGAGGCTCCGATGCTGAGCACCAAAGAGATTTACCAGGTCATTGAGCAGGCTCTGGTACGTCACAACGCCCACGACGTCGCCCGCAGCCTCGCCGAGCGCCGCAAGCGTGTCGAAACTCTCGCCAATTCGGACGCGAACGACGCGGGTTCACTCCAGCCCCTCATGGTCACCACCAAAGTCATCCGCCGCAACGGCCAGCTCGTCCCTTGGAACCACAACAAGATCGAGATCGCCGTGCGCAAGGCCTTCCTCTCCATGGAGATGGACTCCGCTGGCGCGGTGCAGGTCGCCGAGGCCGTGAGTCGTTCGGTCGTCAATGACGGCAAGCAGTTCATGCACATCGAGGACGTGCAGAATCTCGTCGAGGAAGAGCTCATGAAGCAGGGCTTCTTCAAAGTCGCCCGTTCCTACATCCAGTACCGTGCGCTGCGCTCCAACATGCGCGTCACCGACGAGCAGGCCGCCGCCATCATCAACGAGCAGGAGTCCGATCAGCAGCAGTCCCTCATCCTCGTCCGCGTTTCCCCCACCGAGACCTTCCTCTGGGACGGCCAGGATCTGAAGCGCCGCATCGACTTCGCCAGCCTCGGCCTCGACCTCTGCATCAACCGTGGCGAGATCGAAATGGAGCTGCGTCGCTCCATCTTCAGCGAAATCACCGTCGATGCGCTCAAGACCACCATCATCCTCAATGCGCGCACCTTGATGGAGAAGGACGCTGACTTCGCGAAGTTCGCCGGCCGCATGCTGCTCACCTACATCTATGAAGAAGTGCTCGGCTGGAGCATCGTCGATCACGGCATCGAGCAGCTCCCGAACTTCCACCGCCGTGCGTTCCGCAAGAACCTCGCACGCGGCATCGAGATCGAGCGCATCCATCCGCAGCTCCTCAAGTTCGACCTCGACAAGCTCGCCAGCGCGCTGGATCCCGCCGCTGACATGGATTTCGACTTCCTCGGCATCCAGACGCTCTATGACCGCTACTTGATCGTCGATAAGAAGATCAAGCCCTCGAAGCGCCTCGAAGCTCCGCAGCTCTTCTGGATGCGCGTCGCCATGGGCCTCTGCGTCGCGGAGAAAGAAAACCCCGAGGACAAGATCATCGCGCTGTACAAGCTCTACAAAGGCCGCCGCTTCTGCTCCAGCACGCCCACGCTCTTCAACAGCGGCACCATGCACAGCCAGCTCTCCTCCTGCTATCTCTACAAGGTGGACGACAGCATCGAATCCATCATGCAGCGCGGCATCGCCGACAACGCCTACCTCTCCAAGTGGGCCGGTGGTCTCGGTGGCTCCTGGACGGCCGTGCGCGGCACCGGCGGCTACATCAAAGGCACCAATGGCGAAAGCCAGGGCGTCATTCCTTTCCTCAAGCTGCACAACGACCAGCTCATCGCCGTCAATCAGGGTGGCAAACGCCGTGGCTCCGGCTGCGCGTATCTCGAAATCTGGCACAACGACATCGAGGACTTCCTCCAGCTCCGCGTGAACACCGGCGACGAGCGCCGCCGCACCCACGACCTCAACACCGCCTGCTGGATTCCCGACCTCTTCATGAAGCGCATGGAGGCCCGTGGCAACTGGACCCTCTTCCGCTCCAACGAAACCCCCGACCTCCACGACCTCTACGGCAGCGCCTTTGAAAAACGCTACGTCGAGTACGAAGAGCGGGCCGCCAAAGGCGAGATCTTCGGCCGCCCCATGGAAGCGCTCGATCTGTGGAAGAAAATGCTCAAGGCCATCTTCGAAACCGGCCATCCGTGGATGACCTTCAAAGATCCCTGCAACGTCCGCAGCCCGCAGGACCACTGCGGCGTCATCCACAGCTCGAATCTCTGCACCGAGATCACGCTGAACACCAGCTTTGAGGAAACCGCCGTCTGCAATCTCGGCTCCGTCCTCATCGACAACCACCTCGACGACAACGGCGGCATCGACCACTCCAAGCTCCGCGAGTCCATCCGCGTCGCCGTGCGCATGCTCGACAACGTCATCGACATCAACTACTACCCCACCGAAGCCGCCAAGACCGCCAACAGCCGTCATCGCCCCATCGGTCTCGGCGTCATGGGCCTCGGCTACGCGCTCTATCGCAAAGGCCTGCCCTTCGCTTCGAAGGAAGCCGTCGAGTTCAACGACGAGTTCATGGAAGCCGTCGCCTACTATGCCTATGAGGCCAGCAGCGACCTCGCCGCCGAAAAAGGCACCTACTCCAGCTACAAAGGCAGCAAATGGGATCGCGGCCTCCTCCCGCAGGACACCGTCGATCTCCTCGCCCAGGAGCGCGGCCTCGACATCGAAGTCCCACGCGGCGGCAAGATGGACTGGTCCGGCCTGCGTGCAAAGATCGCCAAGAGCGGCATGCGCAACAGCAACGTCCTCGCCATCGCCCCCACCGCCACCATCTCGAACATCATGGGCTCCAGCCCCTGCATCGAGCCCCTCTTCACCAACTTCTACACCAAGAGCAACCTCTCCGGCGACTTCATGGTGCTCAATCCTTACCTCGTGAAGGACCTCAAGAAGCGCGGCCTCTGGAACTCCGAGATTCAGAACAAGATCAAGTACACCGACGGCGAACTCGAAAGCATCGAGGAAATCCCCGTCGATCTGAAGCGCAAATACGCCACCGCCTTCGGCATCGACTGGGCCTGGCTGCTCGACGCCGCCGCCCGCCGTCAGAAGTGGATCGATCAGTCGCAATCCGTGAACCTCTTCTGCGGCGAGGGCGCCATGCAGACCCTGTCCCACATGTACCGCGCCGCCTGGCGGAAAGGTCTCAAGACCACCTATTACCTCCGCACCCGCAGCGCCTCCAACATCGAAAAAGCCACCAGCGAAGTCGAGAAAGAAAAGCGCGGCATCGTCGGCACCCACCACGCCGCCGTGGCCGTCGCCACCGCAGCCGCCAAGCAATTCACCGCCGACGAAGCCCTCGCCTGCTCCCTTGAGGCCATGCGGAATGGCGGGACGTGTGAGGCGTGCCAGTGATAATTCGACAAGCTCAGCATAATCCTCTCTTCAGCGGCGGGCCGAAAAGCCCGCCGCTTTTCTGATACGGAACGGCAGGCTTTGCGCCGGCTTCAATACATGCAGTTTCAACTTTAATGGACTTGATAAAAACACTCAATTACTGCCGAACCAACTGGGCGCGCCCCCATGGCCTCATTGTATCCATCGTGCTTGCGATTGGCTTGCTTGTGTTTCTGTTCCTTAATATACAGATCGAAAGGCTTTCTTTTTGGCACTGGGTTGCCTTGGTGATCACGCCATTGATTCTGACTGTCATCTGGTGGCGAACGACGCGGTTACCATGCGTCCCTAAGGGCACGATTGGTTTTGGTGTCGCTATCAGGACGGAGAATCAGGATCAGGCAAAAAAACTAAAGGCAGATTTTATCAAAAGGCTCCGAGAGCTAGTAGGCACTTGGAGGACCGGAAGTGTTGCGTTTCTCGATTTAGGGGCGTCCCCAGTGGAAGATCTGCTAGTAGATCCAGCCAAGCATATAGTTAGTATTCATAACCAAACAAGATGCCATTTCCTGATTTGGGGAGATGCCAAAGAGCGTAACATTGACGGACCTAAACACGTGTTGGAGTTGGAAGGAAGTGTTTGTCACGCCCCAATCCCAGGAGAGGCTGGCGCTGCGCTATCAGCAGAATTTCGCGACTTGTTCCCTCGGCGTGTGCTTCTCGAGAAGGAGAAAGACCTATTCACCTTCCAGTTCACGGCTCAATGGATTGATGTGGTTGCACAATATGTAATCGCCATAGCATCCTATCTCTCTGGCGATCTAGATCATGCCGAATCGTTATTTCTTACTCTTCATCAACGATTGGACAAAACCGCACCATCTCATTTGCCCCAAATCGCCAAAATCCGAGCCAGAGTGCCTTCGCGAATCGCGGAAGTGTACAAAACAAAACTGTCTTACCTGAGCACAAAATACCACATGAGTCGTTCTCCTGAACTCCTGATGGAGTCCGAGAAGGTCTTGGCGCAACTAGACCTGTGGGAGCCAAGTTATTATGGACTCCATCTGACACGTGCGATGTGTCACTTCTTACTTCGGAGAGACGTTCAAGCTGCGGCAGAAAGTCTCAAGAAATGCGAGAACGTAGATGACGGAACATGGCTCTGGAGCCGTGCGTTTCTGGAAGCTTATTCTGGTGATCTGGAGAGTGCCTACAGGAGCTACCAGAAGGCATTTGCCACTAAAACTGGCAATGAGAATGTACCTCTTCAATGCGAAGAGTTCATATACCTCGTCATGGAGACAGAGCCTGACAAAGGCCAGCTTTTTTACGCGCTAGGATTGATCAACCTCCGAGGAAAGCCCGACTTGATCTCCGCCAGACGCGATTTGGTTTTATTCCTTGATTGGGTAGAACGAACAAAGCAAAACTTGTCTTCACAGGTTTCCGCCACGCGGAAATGGATCGCAGAAATTGACGAGGAACTGGACAAAACCTCAACCCACGCCTGACACTTACACTGTTAGCGGAGATCAATAATGTCTGTCCCTCTATAGCCCAAAGCCTAACGGGCTTTCGTCATGCAGCCCAGGAGTGCCGAGCGCCAGCGAGCGCTCTCCTGGGAATCGCGCCACCCCCGATCCCCGCCGGATCAGGAACCTACGAGGTTCCGTCACCCGAACATCCCTGCGACATCGAATCGCCCGTGACGGGACCGCGTTGCGGTCCGGGAACGTGATGGGGGCGGTGTGGCACGCGATTCCCAAGGGAGCGCTCGCCAAGGCTCGGCACCCATGGGCTGCGTTGGACTAGGAGAGGGATCATCCTGATCCCTCATGCCTCAACCCCGGGGCCAAGATGGCCCCGCTCCTTGGCCAGAACCCTAACCTCCTCGCCCTGATCGCGGAGCCGTCCCGCTTGTCGGGAGAGTCCCTCGTCTCGATTGCGGAGTCGTTCGGCATGGAACCGGCCTCGGGAGGGCCGAAAAGCGGCCTTTTCAGCGCCTACCTTGGCTACGGTTGTTTCCCAGCAGCCCCCGCCCGCCGGATGAGCCGCTTCGCTCACATCGACAAAGGAGTCGAGCGACGGGACGGTCTCCACGGCACCCTTGGGCTCCATGACGGAACCGCGTTGCGGTTCTCTGCTGGCAAGCAGGCACCACAGTGATGCTTGAGTGGCCCGCTCTCACTCAGAGCTGGCCAGGAGCCGGATGCCGCCCGCGCAACGCTTCCTCCCGCCGGATGCTCACCGCAATGGGCCGGTTCATCGCCAAGGAGGTCACCGTGGCCCTTCCGGTGGCTGTGATGCCCACCACCTCCGCCTGCTGCCAGCGAAAGTGCAGATTCCACCGATCCCGGCGCGGATGAAACAACGGCACGAAGTCTCCGCCGACCGGATCTTCCGCGCTCACACGCGCACCTTTGCGCAACGAGCAGGACACACAGGCCAGCGCCAGATTTTCCAACTCCGTCTGCCCGGCCAGTTTCACCGGGTGGATGTGATCCACATGAAACACCGCCTCCTGCCCCTCCTGCGACAAGCCACAATACTCGCAGCGGTTTCCCGCCCTCTCGATCACCTGCCAGCGCAAGGCATCCGGGAGGCTCATGCCGCAGCTTTGGCTTTGAGACCGAGATACGTCAGCGTGTCTGCCAGATCGACCAAACCCTCCGCCTCGCGCCGCTCCTGGACCGTGAGTTCCTCCCCGGCGTCCTGCTTGTCCAGCAACGCCGACAGCCGCTCGTTCACTCCCGCCGGCAGTTTGAACCGCGCGAGATCACCGGGCAGTTCCAGATCAAGATGAATGGCCTGTGACATGGTCAGATTATACGGAACTGCTGCCTTAGACGCAATCTCTCACTTTTCACTACACACGCCGCCATGTTCCCCACCTTTCCGTGCATTCCGTGGGAGACCTCCTCCGAGCCATCACTTGACGTACCCTTTACAAACACCGGTCGCATCAAGCCCCAAGGATCACCGGTTGCAATCCGTGATCCTGATCACGACACTCCCTCGCTCGCATGAAACTGACACCTGTTCTCCTCCTTCTCGCCCTCGCCCCGGTCTGTTTCCTGCACGCGGCCGATCCCGTACCGGCCAAATCCAAGGAGCCGAAACCGCTGCGCACCTATCGCGACTTCCTCGCCGTCATTCCGAAGGATCTGGAGCCGGAAAACGCACGAAACTGGTCTGAAGCGCAGAAGGAAGTGGCCAACGGCCTCTTCAAAAAGAAGCTCGTCGATGCCAAGCGCCCCGCCCGCATGCGCTTCAGGGTGCATGGCGTGGACTTCTGGGGCAACTTTGTCGTGTGGTCCCATCTCTCCTCGGACGAAGGCTACTCCATCCGTGTCTTCGCCAGCCAGTGGCAGGACAAGAACATGCTGCCCAAGCTCGCCACGCTGCGCGAAGGCGATCTCATCGAGATGACCGGCGTGTGTGACCTCGCCAAATTTGAAAACCTCTGGAACACCCCGTCGCTCTCCCTCGGCATCGGCAACGCCAGCTTCATCAAGCTCCTGCCCAACGGCAAACCCGCGCCCGCGCCGGAGCGTGTGCCCGTGAAGCTCATCTCCGCCGTCTATGGCTCCGGCACCGCCTTCACCGATGTCACCGACCGCGTGAAAGCCCTCCTCGACGAGCCCGGTGCCCTCTTCCAAGCCAACCCGCACTGGCTCGGCGCCGATCCGACGCCCGGCTGGAACAAAGCCCTCATCATCGTCCACGAGATCAACGACCAGCGCCGCACCTTCACCGCCGGCGAAAACGGCGAGGTCAGCGCCGCGCTGGTGGTGAAGTAAACGAGATCACTTCGTCTCCGAGGAGCGCGGACCTTAGTCCGCAGCACACCGCTCCATCGAGCGCATCATTGTCAGCACCCCGCCCCCGCCACACCGACGATCACCGTTTGGCGACACGTCTCATGATCTTCGCTCCCAGGATCCGCATTCAACCTGCTGCGGGCTAAAGCCCGCGCTCCACTCCATCATTCCACCACTCCAATTATTTCACCACTCCCTTGCCTCGACGCCATTTCCAGGAACAATCCGCCCATGAAGCATCCAGACTCCCTTTCCATCGCCGAGCAGATGCAGGTGCTGCAATCGCGTGAGGACGTGGCCACCTGGTCGCTGAAGCACCTGGGCCTGCCGCCGGAATGGCGCGATACGAACGAGCCCGGCAACACCGAACGCTGCCAGGAGGCCGTGAACCGCCTCTTCACCCTCACGCGGCCCGACATCGAGGCCAGCCTCGCCGCCCAAGACCTCCAGCCCGAGGATCTGCCACCCATCCGCACCGAGACGGGCTTGCGCGACGGCTCTTACTTCATCGCCGAAGGCAAGGACTGGGAGTACTACTATCAGGAGCGTGGGCACCCGTGGGCGCACGCCGTCTTCGACGACCTCACCGAGGCTCGGAAGCTCCTCCTCAACGACTTCATCCCCATCTGGCTCGAACACCTCCGCGTGCCCTGCCGCACGAAGACGGGCAAGGTCATCACGGAGCTGTAGGTTGCGAGGATCTCCACCCTGGGATTTTCACCCCACGAGTTCCGGCAGATGGAAGAAGGCGAGCGGCTGCTCATGGCAGGTGACCGCCAGGACATCTCCCGCCGCGTTGAGATCGATCCCTTTCGGGCCGCCTTCCTGAGGACTCACGCGGCCTTTCAAATAGGTCTCCTCGCTGAGCACGGCCAACGACCGGATCGTACCCCGTTCCCCACGCCAGCCGGCACCATCTGCCTCATACACATGAACGGAAGGAGCCCCGGCGTCGGCGACGAAGAACCGGCGTCCGTCTTCAGAAAAGCGGATGCCATGGGGATAGGCCATGCCGGTGAGGTGACCAACCGCCACGGAGGAGGGCTCCAGCCCGGCCTTCAGGTCGAACATCAGGACGCTGTGCGTGCTGTGATTGCTGATAGCCAGCCACGATTTGTCAGGGTTGATCGCGATGCCATCCGGGATCTGAAAACCCTGGTTCAGGAAGATGTCATTCTGCGGCCGGCAGAGCCCGGCGTGAATGGGGATGACGTGACGTGTGATCCGGTGGCTGTAGTTGTTGCACACGAGGATTTCGACCTGGTCGTCCGAGGCGCTGAGCACGCAGAGCGAGCCCGGTGAGTTCAGGCGTCTCAGCAGGCTGATCCGGCGCACTTCACGGATGGGCCTGACGTGAACGACCCGGCTTTCTGCAGGGCGCTCCGGCATGGCAAAGAGTGAGATACCGCCGCAGCGGTTCGCCACGAGCAGCAGGTTCCCGCCGATGAAATCGAGGCCATGCGGTCCCTTGAAGCTGTCCGACCGGATCTCGATGAAGTCGTTGAGCCGCACCACCGGCCTCGCGGCGGAGCGGTCCACCTCGATGTCGAAGATCATGCAGGTGTTGGCCACAAACCCGGCGACGGCCAGCTTCCGGTTGTCCGGTGAGAAACGGAGGTCCTCGGTGCGGCCGAGGCGGGAAATCGCCTCCCGCACGAAGGCCGGAGCGATGATCTCCATCCGTGCCATTTCAGCGTCGAGGATGTTCCCGCCGCCTTCCCTCACGCCCGTTGTCTCCGATGTGATCATTTGATAAAGTTTCCGCTGCCATCCGCCGTCCGTTAAGCAACGACGAGAAACGAAACCAGGGTGCAAAAAACAAAAACAAGAAGCCGCACGCAGCGGCGGTCGTGGAGCGATGCGTCTGCGGTGCAAGAATCCCGCTCCTCCCGCGCTCTTTCCACGCATGATCCGCGCCTTCGTCTATCTCGCCCTCGCCTCCATCACCGCCGCCCAGGAGCCGCAGCTCGCGGCGACGCTCACCTTCACCGAAGGGCCCACCGTGGCACCGGATGGCAGCGTGTACTTCACCGAGGTCGTGAACCAGCGTATCATGAAGCTCGGCACGGATGGCCAGCTGAGCGTCTTCCGCGAGAACAGCAACGTGGCCAACGGCCTGCTCTTTGATCCCGAGGGCCGCCTCATCGCCTGCGAGGGCGCGACCTTCCAACGCCCCGGCGTCAAGGTCAGCGGCATCCCGCGCGTGACGCGCACCGACATGAAAACCGGCCAGATCGAAGTGCTGGCGGACAGTTTCGAAGGCAAGCCGCTCACCGGACCGAACGACGTGACGATCGACTCGAAGGGCCGTCTCTATTTCACCGAACTCGGCGGCGCGGCGGTGTATCGCATCGACGCGCCGGGAAAAATCGCCCGCATCCTCGCCGCACCGGACGTGCAGAACCCGAACGGCATCCAGATCTCGCCCGATGACCGCACGCTCTACCTCGTGGAGGCCAATCAAGCGCAAGGCGGCGCGCGCCTTATCCGCGCTTACGACCTGCAAGCCGATGGCAGCGTCACGAACATGCGCGTGCATTTCGATTTCTCGCCCGGCCGCAGCGCCGATGGCATGAGCATCGACGCGGAGGGAAATCTCTGGGCCGCCGCCGGCCTCAACCAACGGCGCGGCACTTCCGAGACGCTGGACACGAAATGCGGTGTGCATGTCATCTCGCCGCAGGGAAGGCGCATCCAGTTCATCCCCATCGTCGAGGACACCATCACCAATACCGCCTTCGGCGGAGCGGACATGAAGACGCTTTACATCACCGCCGGCAAAAACCTCTATCAGGTGCGCGCCGGCGTCGCTGGTTTGCCGAGATGACGCTCAACGCTGCATCAACCACACGAAGGAGGAAAAGATCATCGACCAACGGTGAGAAGCCCTACCCGCGTGAAAGCCCGCCGTCCGCCAGCACCACCTTCGCCGCATTGAAGCCGCAGAGGCCGGTGACATTGCCGCCGGGGTGGGTGGAGCCGCCACAGAGGTAGAGGCCGGGGATTTCGGTGCGGTAAGTTCCTGCACCAGGGAAGGGGCGATGGTAGCCGATCTGATCGTTCGCGAACGATCCCACCAGCAGATCGCCACGCCGCATGTTCGGCAGCAGGCGCTCGGTATCGAGGGCGCTGCGGGTGAAGGAGTCCAGCACGGCTTCACGCAGGTTCGGCGCATACGTTTGCCACAGCGACAGCATCTCGCGGCCATGCAGTTCTTTTTGTGTGTCCCAGTTCCGTGCATCGCCATGCAGCGCATACGGCAGTTTTTCCCACATGAAGGCCGTATGGCGGTCCGCAGGAGACTGCGAGGGATCAAACTGCGTCGGACACGCGCCCCACATCACCGTGCGCGGGATTTCACCGCGTTCGTGTGCGGCGACGATGTCGTGAAACTGCGCGACGTCATCCAGACCGAGGATCATCATGAACGCGTGGTTCAATTCGGGATGTTTCCCCGCCGCCGCATAACGTGGCGGCTCGCGCAGATTCAAATTCAGCGCGAACAGCGGCGCGAGCAGGTTGTACTCGAAGCCAGCGGCTCGTTCACGCAGATGCGCGGACGTGACATCGGCCGGGATCAAATCGAGGAAGGTCTGCTGCGGATTCAAGCCGCTGGCGACGAACTGCGAGGCCTCGATGCGGTCACCGGTCATTGATTCGACGCCACACGCACGGCCATTCCGAGTCAGAATCGAGCGCGGCTGCCAGTTCGTGAAAACCTCACCGCCATGCTCGCGCAAATCCGCGCACAGCGCCTCCGCGAGACGACGCGAACCGCCGAGGCACATCTGCGCTTTGCGCGGACTGGCCAGCAGCGCGGGAATCGAGTGCCCGAAGCCCTGCTGTCGCAAATCGACTTCCCGCAGGCCATTGAAGAACAGCAAACCGGCCCGCACCGCCGGATGCTCGAACTCGCGCATCACAAATTCGATGGGTGACAGCGCCTGCACCTCCAGCAGCGTGCGCCCGAGTTCGCTTTGCCGCAATTTCGCGAGGCGTTGTTCCGGCGGCAGCGGCGCGTTCTGCGCTTCGGGGATGAGGATCTGCTCCACGATGGGCCGGAAGCGCTCCGTCCACTCGCGCAGACGGTCCGCATCGCGTGGTGAGATCGCCGCGAACGAGGCGAAAGTTTTTTCAAAATCCGTCCACCACTCCAGCACGCGATCTTCCGGCAGAATCATCGCCACATTGAGCTCCGGCTCGATGTAGCGCACGCCATAGCGCTCCAATTCCAGATCGCGATACCACGGCATCGAGGTCAGCGCGCGATGGAAGAACGAATGCGTGTTGTGCTTAAAGCCGGAGCCCGGCGGATGCTCCACCGTGGCCAGCCCGCCGCCCGCCACGTCATTCTTCTCCACCACGGCCACCTTCAGGCCGGCGCGTGCCGCATAGCAGGCGAGCACCAGCGCGTTGTGCCCGGAGCCGAGAAGGATGCCGTCGTAAATCATGGCCGCGAACCATTACGCGGCCCTGCGCAGGTTCTCGCGCTTTAGATCGCCGAACCCGGATCTTCGAAGTCGTCCCCGCCCACACTGCGCTGGATCATGCCGGCGGCGACGGTGTTGTTGGTCTGCTCATCGACGAGCACGAAGCTGCCGGTGGTGCGGTTCTTGGAATAGGGGTCGAAGAAGATCGGCGTGGCACAACGGATGCGGATGCAACCGATGTCATTGAGATGGAATTCCTTGCTCTCGACGGTTTTTTCGAGCGTGCTGATGTTCACCTTGTAGAGCACGTCGGTGACGATGGCGCGCACATCATTCGTGGTGTGGCGCAGATGGAAACGACCACGCGGCTTGAGGATCTTCTTGTCGGAGAACCAGCAGATCATGGCGTCGAACTCCTGGCTGGTTTGCGCGGGTTCGTTCGCCTTGACGATCATGCCGCCGCGGCTGGTGTCGATCTCATCGGCGACGGTGATGCTGTAGCTGAGCTGCGGGGTGGTTTCCTGCTGCGGGCCTTCATAGGTGTGAATGCCGGTGATCTTCGACTTCATCGCCGAAGGATAAACAAGCACGTCATCGCCCATGCGGAAGGTGCCGCTGGCCATGCGGCCAGCGAAGCCGCGATAGTCGTGCAGATTGCCGAGCTTGGCGTCCTTGCGGTCAGAGATCGGGCGAATCACCCACTGCACGGCGAAGCGCGCTTCATCGGCGGCGGTTTCGGCATGCACCTGCACGGTTTCGAGATGCTGCAGGAGCGAGGGGCCGGTGTACCACGGCGTGCTTTCGGATTTATCGACCACGTTGTCGCCATTCAGGGCGCTCATGGGGATCGGCGTGACTTGGGGGAGATTGTCCAGGCCTTTGGCGAAGGCTTGGAAGTCGCCGACGATCTTGTCATAGACCGTCTGGTCGAAATCCACGAGATCCATCTTGTTCACGGCCAACACGATGTGCCCGATGCGCAGCAGCGACGCGAGATACGTGTGACGCATCGTCTGCTCGATCACGCCGAGACGTGCGTCGATGAGAATGATCGCCAAATCGGCCGTGGAAGCGCCGGTGACCATATTACGCGTGTACTGAATGTGCCCCGGTGTGTCGGCGATGATAAACTTGCGCTTTGGCGTGGCGAAGTAGCGGTAGGCCACATCAATCGTGATGCCTTGCTCGCGTTCAGCGCGCAGGCCATCGGTCAGCAGCGCAAGATTCACATGCGCGTCGCCACGACGCTTGGAGGATTCTTCGACGGCAAGAAGCTGGTCTTCAAAGATCGACTTCGAGTCATACAGCAAGCGGCCGATGAGCGTGCTTTTGCCATCATCGACAGAACCGGCTGTCGTGAAGCGGAGAAGAGAGGATTCGGTGGGGTTGACGAGAACGTCCATGATCTGAGGAAAGTGAGAGTGAAGTGGGTGGGCTGCGGTTCTCGCTAAGATCAGAAGTATCCTTCCTTCTTGCGGTCCTCCATGGCGGTTTCGCTGCGCTTGTCGTCGGCGCGGGTGCCGCGTTCGGTCTGGCGAGCGGCGGCGACTTCGGCGACGATTTCGTCGATGGTGCTGGCGGTGGATTCGACGGCGCCGGTGCAGGTGGCGTCGCCGACGGTGCGGAAACGGATGGTCATTTCTTTGACCTTGGGTTTCTCTTCATCGAGCAGCGGGATGATGCCGGTGCTGGCGTCGAGAAACTGGCCGTGGCGCTCGATGATTTTGCGCTGATGGCTGAAGTAGAGGCTCGGCAGCGGGATGTTTTCCTGGCGGATGTATTGCCAGATGTCCATCTCGGTCCAGTTGCTGAGCGGGAAGACGCGGAAGTGCTCACCGAAGTGTTTGCGGCCGTTGAAGATGTTCCAGAGCTCGGGGCGCTGGTTTTTCGGGTCCCATTGGCCGAATTCATCGCGGTGGCTGAAGAAGCGCTCTTTGGCGCGTGCTTTTTCTTCATCACGACGACCACCGCCGAGGCAGGCGTCGTATTGGTGCTCCTCGATGGTGTCGAGCAAGGTGACGGTCTGTAGTTTGTTGCGGCTGGCGTTGTGACCCTTTTCTTCCTGCACGCGACCATCGTCGATGGACTTCTGCACGAGGCCGATGGTCAAGGTCGCGCCGATTTCCTGCACGAACCAATCGCGGTACTCCATGGCCTCGGGGAAGTTGTGGCCGGTATCGACGTGGAGCAGCGGGAAGGGGAGTTTCGATGGATAGAAGGCTTTGCGAGCCAGCCAGGCCATGACGATGGAATCTTTGCCGCCGGAGAAGAGAAGCGCGGGCTTTTGGAACTGCGCGGCGGTTTCGCGCAGGATGTAGATGGCCTCGGATTCGAGGAATTGAAGGTGGGTGATGGCGGACATGACGTCAGGGAAAAGAAAACGAGAGCCGTAGGGAAGACTGGAGAGGAAACAGGGGAAGGGGGGTGTCAAGACGCCGGGTACGGATGCTCAAGGAATGGCAAGAGCGGAGGCGTCTTGAGCAGACTAGATCCAGGACATGAATTTGAGGAGATTGCGCGTGCTGAGGACGACGACGAGGACGCCGACGAGAATCATGAAGGGCTTGTGCGGGATGTGTTTGGCAGCCCAGGCTCCAAACGGCGCGGCGATCATGCCGCCGATGGCAAGACCGAGGATGATGCTCCAATGCGTGAGGCCGATGGTGAGGAAAAAGGTGATGCTGGCGGCCAGCGTGACGAAGAACTCGACGGCGTTCACGCTGCCGACTGTGATGCGGACGTTGTTGCCACGCACGATGAGGTTGGACGCGACAATCGGGCCCCAGCCGCCGCCGCCCATGGCATCGACGAGAGCGCCGAAGAAGCCGAGTGGGGCCAGATGCGTGGTCACATTGCGCGGCGGCACGCGGACGAAGGCTTTGGCGATGATCACGGCACCCATGAGGATGAGATAGCCGGAAACCCAGGGTTTGAGCACGTCGCCGATTGAGGAGAGCAAGTACGCGCCGATGATGGCACCGATGACGGCGGGAATGAGCAGCCGACGAAACAGAAAGCGGTCCACATTCCCAAACGCGTGATGCGAAATCGCAGACGCGCCGGTGGTGAAGCACTCCGCCGCATGCACGGTGGCACTCGTGGCCGCAGGCGGTACACCGAGGGCCATGAGCAGCGACGAGGCGCTGACGCCATAGGCCATGCCGAGCGCTCCATCGATCAATTGAGCGACGAAGCCGGCGGCGATGTAGAGCAGGAAGTCGGGCGGCAGATCCATGGGCGCTTACACTTTGTCAGTGACGAGCTTGGCGTGCAGGCCGCATTCGTGTTTTTCATCACCCTTGGCGGGATCGTAGTAGGTGCGCTCGTTGGGCAGATCATGTTCGAGCAGGTAGGCGTCCATCTCGACGGGCGTCCAGTCGAGGATGGGGTTCACCTTAAGGCAGTTGAATTTCGCGTCCCACATGAAGGGCTGAAGCGTGGCCGCACGCTGGGGGTTCTGCTCTTTGCGCAGGGCGGTGATCCAGACTTTCGGGGCCAGTTCGCGCATGCCGCGCTCGAACGGCTCCAGCTTCATGATGCGGCTGAAGGACTCCACACGCTCGACTTCGTCCGGCATCGGCACCTGGCCACCGTTGAGGGCCAACCAGTGCGCGGCGGTCATGAGCGGCAGATAAGGCTTCAAGTTGAGGCCGAGGCGTGCGTGGCTCTTTTCGGCGAAACGGTAAGTTTCAGGGAGATTGGTGCCGTGATCGACCCACAGGATGGGGATGCCCGCCTCCTGCTCCGTGGCGAGATGCAGGATCACTGCCTCATACGGACGAAAATTTGTGGTGACGATGGACTGGCCGTCGGCATGAGCGAGCGCAGCTTGGATGATTTCCTGGGGCGACTTGCCTTTGAGATCGTCGTTGAGAGCTTGGATTTGGTCGGGATTCATGCGGAGCGCGGATTATTCACCTTATTCTCGATGTGTAAAGTAGGAAATAGCCACTTCGGGCATGAAAAAGGGCGCGGAGTTTGTCCGCGCCCTTCGAAAAGTTATTGTGCCTGAAAGTTACGCCTGAAGGGCGGCAGGCTGGATGTTCACGCGACGACCGTCTTTGTCGAAGCGGACATTGCCGTCCACGAGAGCAAAGATGGTGTGATCTCTGCCGAGACCGACATTGAGGCCGGGAATCCACTTCGTTCCGCGCTGGCGGAGGATGATGTTGCCTGCGACGACGGATTCACCGCCGAATTTTTTGACGCCAAGACGCTTGCTCTGGCTGTCGCGACCGTTCTTGACGGAACCTTGTCCTTTTTTATGGGCCATAAGAGGAGAGTGGTGAGGGGATTAGGCGTTGATGGCAGTGATCTGCACGAGGGTCAGCGGCTGACGGTGACCACGGGTCTTGTGGAAGCCCTTGCGCTTGCGGAACTTGAAGGTGGTGACCTTGTCGGCCTTGTGCTGCTTGAGCACCTTGGCGGAAACGCTGGCTCCAGCGACAGTGGGAGCGCCCACGGTGATGGTGCTGCCTTCACCGGCGGCGAGCACCTGATCGAAGGTGGCGGTTTCGCCTTCGGCGGATTCGAGCTTCTCCACGTCGAGCTTGTCGCCCACGGAGACTTTGTACTGCTTGCCGCCTGTTTTGATGATTGCGTATGCCATAACCTGAAAAGTGAGAGTTTTCCCGCCGTCTGGGACGAGGGGCGCGGAGATTTCCACACCTCACCCCGTTCGGCAAGAGAAAACTGCTACCTTCGACCGCGAAATCAGGCCGCTGGGGCTGGGGAACCGCCAAAATAATGCGTCAGCGCCTCCATCATGCCCTCGCTGGCAACGCGGGTGGCGATGAAACCGCCGCGGGAATGCACGATGTGCTTCACCGGATCAACCGCATTGCCGGGGCAGGCGATCATGCGGGCGTGGCGGGGATCAAGCATGCTGAGGTCGTTGTAGTTATCCCCGGCAGCGAAGCAGGCGGACGAATCGAGGCCGAGCAGACGCGCCAGCTCGCTCAGCGCGGTGCCTTTGCTGTAGCCGCTGTGGGAAAAGCGCAGGTAGATGCCGTTGCGATGGTAACCGATGTCCGGGAACTGGCGTGCGTGCGAGTCGATGTAGGCGCAGACGCCATCGAGTTCGGCATCACTCGTGGCGACGATTCCCATCTCGCCTTCACCACCGGTGATGAAGGAAGCTTGCGTCTGTGTCTCGACCATCTGTTTGATGGCCTGTAGCGAGGGCTGGTGATCTTTGGCGAATCGTTCCTGCGCCCGGCGGGCCAGGCGGTTCCATGAGCCAAAGTCCTTCCACTGACTGAAGAAGCCCGGTTTGTAGATGTCACACTCCTGCGCGATGATGAAATCCGGCTCGGAGTAAATGCCGTGCTGCGCGAGACCTTCGATGGTCTGGCTGAGGCTGCGACCGGTGTTGATGACCCACGCGGCACCCTGGCCGCGCAGCAGTTGAATCATCTGCCCGAGGCCCGGATGAAACACGGGATCGCTCTCTGGATGCACGAGGGTGCCATCGAAGTCGAAGCAGAGGATGAAACGATGTTTGGGGGCGGCCATGAAGCAGGGCGCGCATTCATGCCGTGAAAGGGGCGGGCTGCAAGAACACGATCACGCGCGCAAGACGACCAGAACGGAGAGCGCCCACAAAATCATCTCATAGACCACAAAAACTGGCAGGCGCATCTTCCGCCGCCGGGCGCGATGCACGAGGGACTCGCTGGCCCACAGCAGGCTGAGCACAAGCGGTGGATACAGGGCGAGATGGCGGTTCCCCCACGTCAAAACCGACATGTCCCAGCCGAAGTCGAGCATGCAGACCACGAAAGCCAGCACGGTGAAAAAAACCAGCGGCGCAGTCTCGGGATGCAGCGCCTGACCGGCATGTGAAGCACGCGGCGCCACGAACCAGACGATGAGGATGAGCAAGATCAAGACAGCCGCCAGAACGGCGACAAAAACACCGCGCTCCTGGGGCAGTGAATCGAAGCTCCATGGCCATTGCAGCACGGATTCGATCATTTTCATGCTTCCTTGGCTCAACCGTGCGCTGACCGCATCCGGCGCGTGGGATTCAAGGTAGTTTGCATAACTTGGCACCTCGCCCACAGGCACCGCTTGCAAAGCCTCGCGGGTTTGATGCGCGGCCGTCCACTGGCGCATGGCGTTTTCATCGTCAAACCAGCGCCAGAAAAACGGCGCGGCATCTCCCAGCTTCTCCTTTGAGTGCGCCAGCATCGGTCCCACGGTGATCAGGTGACAGACGACGAGCAAGATCATGCCCAGCCAATGATTGCGCCACACCCAGAGCGTCGTGCCGCCTTCCTGCGACCAATACGCCAGGATCATGCCCCACAGCCAGCGCAGGGTGCTCACGAAAATGAAGACGAGGACCAGCGACGTCGCCGAAGGCAACGCGAGATTGGCCAGAGCGGAGAAAAAACCGATCACACCGTAGAGCCAGAGCGAATTGCGCTTCAACGCGGCGATGCAGCACACCCAGGTGAGCAGAAACAGGAGCTGAAAAAGCACGTCGGGGGAAAACATCGCCGCCGAAGGCAGCAGCACACCAAAACCGATCGTCAGGATTGTCAACAGGGCCGCAGGCACCGAAAATACCCGCGCCGCAGCCAGGCCAAGCATCAGCAGAAATCCAAGGCTCAGACCAAAGAGCCAGCGTTTGCCAGAGCGCAGCACGCGCTGATCCTCAACGCTCAAGGAGGAGGCTGGAACATGATCGGCAGCAACGCTCCACGCGGCAAGCCACGGCCACAGCGGGCGCACGACACCATCCGTGTGATGCGGCAGCCAGTCGTTCAGCGGCTTGGAGACACCTTTGGAAAAATCCGGTGTCAGATCACGCCGCGTTTCGATGGCGGCATTCAGATACATCCGTTCTTGCTCGTGGATGCTTGCACCAGCCTCGCCTTGCCGTTGAAACGCCCGCATGTAGCACCAGGCAAAGAAAACCAAACACGCGAACATCACCACCCAGCGGCCACCGCTCAGCCAAAGCCTAGTGAGATGCAGAAACACGGATTTGACCGGCATGCGTGCTGCGAGGTTGACGTGAGGTGGTTATTTTTTCGGCCGCACCTTGATCTCCACGCGGCGGTTCAGGCCCTGCTGCTCCACGGTGCCGGCGACACTGACGATGGGCTTCGATTTGCCCATGCCCATCGCCTGAATGCGATCACTGCCAAGGCCGAGCGATTCACGCAGCCACGCCACCACGGCGTTCGCGCGGCGGATGCTGAGTTCGAAATTGAAATCCTCGCCACCGAAGCTGTCGGTATGGCCTTCGATGATAAACAGCGAGTCCGGGTTCTTTTGAATGAGGAAACCGAGCTTCATGAGGCTGAGGCGGGCAGCTTCGGCGAGTTGATCGCTGCCGTACTCAAAGAGCAGGTCGGTGGGCATCAGAATCGGCGCGGTGCTGCCGCCCATCTTGCCGCCACCACCGAGGAGATCATCGAGATTGCTGAATCCCTTCACACGTGCGCCTGCGGCGGTCGCCGTGCCCTGGCTTTTCACGGCATCGAGCAATCCGCTGTCCATCTTGCCGCCCTGGCCAGGATCGAGCGCTCCGGCATCAAGCAGCATTTGTTTTTCGGAAACCGGCTTCGACAGCACTTCGCGGCGCACGCTGGCCATCTCGGCAGCGATGTCGGGCGCGGCCATGGCTTGCGGCGCAAGCAGCTTCGCCATGTCCGTGGCCTTCGGTGAACCGGGAGCACCATCGCCAGGATCGTTGGCGCGGATGAAGTTCGTGATCTCCTTCACATTCGGCGTGAGGTCGATCTCCTGGTTTGCCGGCAACTCCTGCAGCTTGTCGAAATCGTCCAGTTTCGGCTCAAAGGCCTTCATGTCCGGCACATTGCCCGGCGCGATGGTTTCGGGAATTTGCTGAATGGCCTGCTGATCCTTCAGCAACTGCTCGCTGATGCGGATGCGCTCCGGCACCTGACGTGGCTGCACGGGCTGCAAACCCGACACGCCCAGGAAGTCGAAACCGACCACCAGCAGCATGTGAAACACCACGGAGAGGATCAGCGCGAACATCACCCACCATTTCAGGCTCCAATCGTCGCGCGAACGAAAGGAGGACTGCGGAGTGGTCCACTCGGGGGGATGGGTGACTGCGGCCATGACGGGCGGATGCTACCACGACGGCAAAGCTTTGCACGCATCACTTTAACCGTGACATCGGCCCGGCCTCCTTCGTATCCTCAGGCCCTATCTCAACCTCACTCTCATCATGAACCGCCGCGTTTTCCTCACCACCAGCACCGCCGCCCTGGCGGGATCTCTCATCGTCCCAGCCAGCAGCCACGCGCTGGATCTCACTCAATCTCCCCTGCCCTACGCGCCTGAGGCCTTGGAGCCGCACATCGACGCGATGACGATGAATATCCACTTCAGCAAGCACCACGCCGCCTATATCAAAAATCTCGGCGACGCCCTCAAGGCCGCCAGCGTGGACAAAACCGACCCTGTCGCCCTGATTTCCGACCTCAAAGCCGTCCCCGAGGCCCAGCGCATGCTCATCCGCAACAACGGTGGCGGCCATGTGAACCACACCTGGTTCTGGAAATGGATGGCCCCCGCCGGCAGCGGCCCCAAAGGCCCCGAAGGCAAGCTCGGCGAGGCGATCCAGAGCACCTTCACCAGCATCGACGACTTCAAAAAACTCTTCAGCGAGGCCGGCACGAAGCGCTTCGGCTCCGGCTGGGCTTGGCTCATCGTCACCAAGGACGGCACGCTCAAAGTCACCTCCACGCCAAACCAGGACAACCCGCTCATGAAAGGCATCCTCGAAGACGAAAATCTAGGCACCCCGATCCTCGGCCTTGATGTCTGGGAGCACGCCTACTATCTCAAATATCAAAACAAACGTCCTGACTACATCGCCGCTTGGTGGAATGTGGTGAACTGGGCCGAAGTGGCGAAGCAGTATGCCGCTGCAAAGAAGGCGTAAGCCTCTCATTCAATCGCGCTCATGACCGGACTCATCGAGGTCAAGCTCACGGAATTGAACCAGTTGTTCAACTCCATGGACCCCTCGCCGTTCCATGAGCGCGATCTGGATCACGATGCCGAGGAGTTCATCGTCAGTTGGGCGCAGGAGCATCCCAAGCAGCATGACTTGAAGCTCCTCGTGCATCTGGCGAAACATCCCGCCGATGCCGCCGACTCGCAGAAGCTCGTCGCCGACTCCGTCGCACACTACTTTGACTACCGTGCGAACATGGCTCTGCGTGAGTTCAAGCGTCTCATGCGCGAAGGCCGTGCCGCGTTCCTCGTAGGACTGGCCTTCCTCGCCCTCTGTGAATTCGCCGCCACATTGCTCACCCCGCCGGAAGGAAATTGGCAGACCGTCGCCCGTGAAGGCCTCACCATCATCGGCTGGGTCGCCATGTGGAAGCCGCTCGACATCTATCTCTACCGCTGGTGGCCCATCCTCGCCCGCCGCCGCCTCTACCAACGTCTCAGCCGCATGCCCGTCGAAGTCCATTGCGCCACATGAACCCCATCACCCGTAACTCATAACCCTTCACACAAACATGAAAACCCTCCTCACCACCCTCCTCCTGTTCATTCCCGCGTTCGTCTTCGCTGAAGATAAAGCCAAGCACGTCAAAGCCGACGAAGCCGCCAAGATCATCGCCGAAGGCAAAGTCGCCATCATCGACGTACGCACCGCCGACGAGTTCAAAGACGGCCACATCAAAGGCGCCAAAAACATCGACATCATGGCCAACGACTTCGAGACCCAGCTCGCCAAACTCGACAAAACCCAGCCCACCCTCGTCCACTGCCAGTCCGGTGGTCGCAGCACCCGCGCCTTGAAAACCTTCGAAAAACTCGGCTTCGAACACCTGATCCACTTGGATGAAGGCTTCGCTGGCTGGGAAGCCGCGGGCAAGCCGGTGGAGAAGTGATTCAATTCACCTTCGTCAGACGCCGCACCACTTCCGCCGCGAGCATGAAGCCAAACGTGCCAGTGACGAATGTTGCCGCCCCGAAGCCTGCGGCGCAGTCGAGGCGGAGGCCGGTTTCGGCGCCTTGTTCGGGTTCAAGGGAGCAGGAACCGTCGGCCCAGGGGTAAACCGGCTTCTCGGTGGAGAAGACGCATGGAACGTTCATCGTCACGGGACGATGCTGCTCGCTTTTGGCGAAGCCGTGGTCGCGGCGGAGGCTCTGGCGCACGCCTCGGAGCAACGGATCGGCCCCGGCGTGGCCGAGATCGGCAATTTTGATAACGGCGGGATCACGCCGACCACCGGCGGAGCCGGAGGTGATCACGCGCAAGCCGCGTGCGTGGCATTTGGCGATGATCAGGGCCTTGATGGAGGTGCGATCGACGGCATCGACGACGAAATCGAAATCCGGCGCGAGCAGGCGGTCCACGTTCGACTCGGTGAGGAACTCGATGACGCGATTCACACGGCAGGCGGGATTGATTTCGGCCACACGGGTGGCCAGCACGTCCACTTTGGACTGTCCGACAGTATGCGCGAGGGCAGGAAGCTGTCGATTCGTGTTCGTGATGCAGACATCGTCCATGTCGATCAACGTCAGCTCGCCAATGCCGCTGCGGGCGAGTGCTTCGACGACCCAGGAGCCGACACCGCCAACGCCGATGATGGCGACGTGTGCTGCTGCGAGACGTGGCAACACTGCGGCTCCATAGAGCCGTCCGATGCCGCCGAAGCGCTGGGTGTAGGATTCATCCATGCCGCTTCATACGCGGAGCTGGCGATGCGGGCAAGTGGAGGGCATGATCGTGGCGGCTGGCGTGAGCCTGCCGACGAGCAGCGGAAAACGTAAGTTTTCCGCTACGCGGCAGCTTTGCGTCAGCAATGATGCGCACCACGCGTGTTCACATACACCGAGTAGAGGCTCTGCGAAGCGGTGATGAAGAGGCGGTTCCGCTTTTGGCCGCCGAAGCAGACGTTGCTGGCGGTTTCGGGGAGTTTGATGAAACCGATGAGCTTGCCTTCGGGGTTGAAGACGTGGACGCCGTCGTAGCCGTCGCCGATCCAGCCGGCGCTGGCCCAGAGGTTGCCTTCGATGTCGCAGCGGACGCCGTCGGAATTGCCTTTGCCCTTGGGGTCCGCGAGCTGGCCTTTGTTGGTGGCGAAAACCTTGCCGTTTTTCAGGCTGGCCCCGTCCACGTCATAGACGCGGATGTTTTTGGGCGCGCCGGTATCGACGATGTAGAGCTTCTTGTAGTCGGGGGAGAAACAGAGGCCGTTGGGTTTGGTCAAATCCTCGGTGACTTTGGTGATCTCGCCGCCGGGGTCGATGCGATAGACGGCTTCTTTGAGAAGAAGCTCACCTTTGTTGCCCTCGTAGTCCATCATGCTGCCGTAGCCGGGATCGGTGAACCAGATGGAGCCGTCGGGATGCACCGCGCCGTCGTTGGGGGCATTGAGAGGCTTGCCATCAAATTTTTCGGCAAGGACGGTGATCTTGCCGTCGAGTTCGTAGCGTACGACACGGCGCGTGCCGTGCTCGAAGCTGATCTGGCGGCCCTGGAGGTCAAAGGTGTTGCCGTTGCTGTTGTTGGCGTTGTTGCGCATGACGGAGACATGGCCGTCTTCGGGGAGGTAACGCATCTGGGCGTTATTGGGGATGTCGCTGAAGACAAGGTAGTTGCCGCTGCCGTTCCAGGCGGGACCTTCGGCCCAGAGCATACCGGTGTGGAGACGGCGAATGGGCGCGTTGCCCTGGATCAGTTTTTCAAAAGCGGGATCAAGCGCGATGACGTCGGGGTCAGGATAGCGTTCGGGTGTTTTGCCGGACCAATCGCGGGCAAGGAGGGTCGTGGTGGCGGCGGAAACGGCGAAGCTGGTGAGGAAGGTGCGGCGGTTGGAGTTCATGACGGTGCGGTTGTAGCGAATGGAACGCGGGATTGGCAAGAGATTTGGACCAGGGAATACACAGAACACACGGAAGGCGGAGGTTTGGAGTTGCGGCTGGTCTGATTTTCCGGAACCGGCTAAAGCCGGGACAACCATACAAAAAAGCCCCGGCGCATGGCTGCGGCCGGGGCTGATGAGTTTGGCTGTCGAATTAATTAGACGACGGGAGCGCCGGGGATGTCCTTGCCGGGGATGGCGATGGGATACCAGCCGTCAGCATCGGTCTTGACGGGTGGCTCGGACTCCAGGGTGATGATGTTGGGCATGTGCTGAACTTTGGAGTTCAGGACTTCGTCCCACTTCAATTCCTTGCCGGAGTAGGTGGCCATGCGGCCCATGACGGCGGTCATGGTGCTTTCGGCGCCGTAGTAAGCATTGTTGAGCGGTTTGTTCTCGCGAATCGCGGCCTGGAGAGTGTCATGCTCGGTCTGGTATGGATCGGGATCGAGGCGCTTGGCGGCCTTGCCCTTGGCTTCGCCGATGTCCTTGCCACCCGGACGGTATTTCCAGATGGTTTCGCCCTTGTGGTTGTTGGCGTAGCAGCGCCCGCTGTTGTCGAGGTAGATCTTGCCTTTGGTGCCGGTGAATTCCTCACGCACAGCGTTGGAGACGCCGGACTGGTGGCGGCACTGGCTGTTGATGCGGACACCGTTTTCATAGGTGTACTCGACGTAGTGGTGGTCGTAGATTTGACCGAATTTCTTCTCCACACGCTGCATGCGGCCGCCCATGCCCTGGGCGCTGACGGGATGGCCGCCGATGAACCAGTTGGCGACGTCGATGTTGTGGATGTGCTGCTCGTTGATGTGGTCGCCGCAGAGCCAGGTGAAGAAGTACCAGTTGTTGATTTGGTACATGAGCTCGGACTGGTCGGGGCGCTTGTCGCGGAACCAGATGCCGCCGCCGTTCCAGTAAACCTGGCCACCAGTGATATCGCCGATGATGCCCTGTTCCTTGACCTGAGTGAGGGCTTCCTTGTAGCAATTCTGGTAACGGCGCTGGAGGCCGACGACGACTTTGAGGTTCTTCTCGTCGGCGACTTTGGCCATTTCGAGAACTTTACGCACGCCGGGGGCATCGACGGCGACGGGTTTTTCCATGAAGATGTTTTTGCCAGCGTTCACAGCGGCCTCGAAATGATACGGGCGGAAGCCGGGAGGCGTGGTGAGGATGACGAGGTCGCAGCTTTCGATGACTTTCTGGTAGGCGTCAGGACCGGCGAAGATGCGGGAGTCGTCGACTTTCACCTTCTCGGGGTTTTTGTTCCGCAGGTTGCTGAGGGCGCCGTCGGCCTTTTCTTTGAAGGCATCGGCGACGGCGTGGAGCGTGACACCCTGCTGACTGGTGCTGAGGGCCTGGCTGGCGGCACCGGTGCCACGACCGCCGCAGCCGATGAGGCCGACTTTGATTTCATCGCTGCCTGCGGCCCAGGCGGATTGGGCGACAGTGAGGGCGCTGGCGGCGGCTGTGGTGCCGATAAACTGGCGGCGTGACGTGGCCGCTGCGGGGGGGGTGGTCGGTGTGTTCATGGATGGAATGGATGGGTTGTTCGATGATCTCTAAAATCAAGCCAGCGCGTTTTTGATGAGCGCGTAGCCTTCGGTGTAAACTTGCTCGGTGCTGGGGAAGAAATCGCGCCAGACGCGGGTGGCGGCGGCGAGATCCGGCAGGGCGCTGCCGAATGCCTCGATGGTCATCCAGCCGTCATAGCCGATCTTTTTGAGATGCTTGATCTGCTCGACGATGTTGATGTGGCCGCGACCGGGCGTGCCGCGATCGTTCTCGGAGATATGCACGTGGTTGAGCTTGCCGGTGGCGAAGACGGTATCGATGGCCTTGAGCGGGTTCTTTTCTTCGATGTTCGCGTGGAAGGTGTCGTACATCGTGCCGAAGTTCGGGTGATCGACGCGCTTCACATAAGCGGCGGCCTGCTCCATGGTGTTGAGCAGGTGGGACTCGAAGCGGTTGAGCGCTTCGATGGCGCATTTCACGCCTGCGGCCTCGGCAACAGGGGCGATGGCGCGATGGACTTCAGCGGCTCCTGCGAGTTCGGCTTCCGAAGGGAACGCACCCGTGAACTGACCGAGCACCTGATAATACGGGCCGCAAAGGGTCTGCACACCGGCATTGTGAGCGCATTCAATGACGCGCTTGAGGTGATCGATGGCTCCCTGGCGGTTCGCGGCGACGGGGCTGATGGCGTTGTGCGTTTCATCTGGCAGCACGGTGACGGCGGTACATTCCAAGCCATTGTCCTTGAGCACTTGGCCGATGCCTTTGAAGTGCGCCGGGGTGCTGACGTCAAAAATCGGGACTTCCACGCCATCGTAGCCGGTGGCCTTGAGTTTTTCGATGACTGGGTAGTTCGCCTCGGTGACGTGGCCGGTATAGAGCAGAAGATTGAATCCGATTTTCATGTGGTGGGCCGTAAAGCTAGGGAAGAGCAGGCGAATTGGCAAGGTCTGTGTCGGGAGATTTGCCGGGCAGGCGTGAACGAAGATGGCAAGCGATCTATTTCGCCCGGCTACCTGGATCGCAAAGTGAGGGCAACGCGGACAAAATTGGCATTGAAAAGGGAGCGCCCGATCTCATTAATGCATTGGTCTCTTTCCATGGAGGTTCGCAGGCCTGAACATCCCCATCATCATGACTGCATTTCGTTTATTCGCGCTGACGACTCTTTCTCTCGCCTTGGCTTCCTGTGAAAACACGAAACAAGGTGGAAGCAGTGATCCCTATGCTTCCAACTACGGCAACGACGGACACTACAACCCCTACCCAGGCCAAAGTGGCTACGCGTCAGCTGCGGCCCCTAAATATCAGACGCCGCCAGCTCCTCTCGCTCCGGTGCAGCCGGAACCTCCTGCAGACCCCTATGCTTTCAGCGGATCGAAGAAGTCGACCCCCTCCAATGCTTCCGCCACGCCCAAAAAGACCACGGCCTCCAGTAGTTCCGCCAAGAAGAAGTCGACCCCATCGAAATCAGCCGCCAAGAAATCCTCCGGGTCCAGATACACTGTCGCAAAAGGTGACACTCTCTCTGCCATCGCACGGAAAAAAGGCAGCACGGTGGCGAAAATCAAAGCCGCCAACAGTCTCAGTGGCGATCTGATACGTCCTGGGCAGAGCTTGAAAATCCCCTGATTCAACGTCCGGCACGTTTTTGCATCCAAACGGCCTTCGATTTGAATTTTCCCCGGTCTAAGGCCGTCCATCCTCCGCCACTAACATCCATGCCTGCCTCAGCCGCGACTGACCTTGGCGAAGTCCCTGACATCGACTTGGTCAAACGCAGCCAAGCGGGCGACACACGAGCCTTTGACGTTCTCGTCACCCGCTATCGTGGGAGGATCTATGCCATGACCTACCATCTCATCCAGAATGAAACCGAAGCATGGGACCTCGCACAGGAGGCCTTTATTAAGGCATGGCGCGCACTTCCCAATTTCAAACTGGATGCCGGTTTCTACACTTGGCTGTACCGCATTGCCCACAACGTCAGTTACGACTGGCTGAGAAAGAAGAAAATCCAGGGTGATGGCGAATTCGATGACGAACGCACGGAACACCGTGCTGCAGCCGGGGCTGAGACAACCCCCAAGGGAGACACCGCTCCAGATGCAGCTTTACGAAATGCAGAGCTCGGCCAGCGCATCCAGGCGGCAATCTCCAGGCTTTCACCGGAGCACCGACAGGTTATTGTGCTGCGCGAAGTCGAAGGACTTGCCTACGAGGAGATCGCCGCAACGGTTCCTTGTTCGCTGGGCACTGTGATGTCGCGCCTGTTTTACGCACGCAAGAAACTTCAGGAACAACTCCAAGACGTTTATGAAACCACCCTCTGAAGACCATGACCTCATCCGCTGGCTGGATGGCGAGATGAGCGAAGCAGAACGCACCTCATTTGAGGAGCGGCTCAAACAAGATCCTGTACTCGCCAAGGAGGCAAAAGGACTGCGCGAATTGAGCGCGGGCATCCGTGCCCACCTGCCTGCCGAATTAAAAGTTCCCCACGAGGATTTTTTCAATTCACAGATTCAGGTTCGCATTGCACAACTGGAGATGGGAAACACGAGAGCCGAACCGAATGGCAAAGTGGGCCTGGCTGTTTTGTTCAACTGGCTGCGTCAACCATGGTTGTTCGCCACAGGTGCGGCAGCGCTGGCTGTTTTGAGCTTCCTGTTGCTTCAGCCTGCCGGTGACAGTCATTCTGAGAGTTTTATCCTGAGTTCCTACACCCCCAACGTCAGTGTTCACGCCCACACGTTTCATGACGATGCGGCAGACGCCACGGTTCTGATGCTTGATGGACTTGATGCCATTCCTGCCGAGCGCAAAGTCTCGGGTATCAGTGTTCATCGCACGGAAATCGATCCGGAACTGGCCTCGACCACATTCTACGATGCATCGGGTGCGCGTGTGCTCCTGCTTGCACGTGATGCCACTGGGAATCCGCTGATATGGACTCAAGCGCCACGCGGATGAAGCCGTTATTGCCAGTTCTCTCCCTGCTATTCCTATGCGCGGTAACCGATGCGCAGGAAGCAACCGCGCCCAAACCAAATCTAGCAGTCAAAGCTGCGACCGATGGCCGTGTGTGGGGCGCTTTGATTTTTGCCACCAATGATGCTGCGCAGCTCACAGGCGCACGAGAGCAGGCCCCCGCACATCTGCCCAAACTCAATGAGCGGCTCGGCAAGGTCTTTCCATTCAAGCATTTCGAGATACTGGGCCAGCATCAACAGGATATTTTTCGCGAGTATGAATCCTGGGTGGTTCCTTCTCGTGATTTGTTCTTGAAGATCGACTCCAAAGGCCCCGCTGATAAAGGCGGGGTCAATCTTCATCTCCAAGTCTGGCGTGAGCAGCAAGTGCTGGTCAAGAGTGACGCGGTTCTGCGCGCAGGAAGTCCGCTTTTCATTGGTGGACCAGCGTGGAAAGGCGGACGCTTGATTTTTGTGCTGTCTCTGGAACGGAACTAAGCGAACAGCGACTTTCTCGCGTCTGAATGGCGCTCTGATGAGCCTTTGAGCCAAAATTCTGGGGTGACTTTGAGGACCGTGCTGTTTTCCGTGAGCACAAAAAACCCCGCATCTCTTGCGAGATGCGGGGTGATGTTTAATCTGGCAACGTCCTACTTTCGCATAGCCTTTCGCCATACTATCATCGGCGCAACAGCGTTTCACTTCCGTGTTCGGAATGGGAACGGGTGGTACCACTGTGCCATGGTCACCAGACTGCGGCTCACGAGCATGTATTAGATGTGTGAACCGAGGTCTGACGACACTTTCAGGAAACGTTCCCTGACAACTGCATATAGGAAGAATAGAATTCAAATTGAGCCTTAGAACCAGGCTTCAGTTTGAGATGGAACAATGTAAGACAAACGGATGATTAGTACCACTAAGCTGAACGCATTACTGCGCTTGCACCCGTGGCCTATCAACGTGGTAGTCTTCCACGATCCTTCAGGGAAAGCTTATCTTGGGATGGGCTTGGCGCTTAGATGCTTTCAGCGCTTATCCCTTCCGCACATAGCTGCCCAGCGATGCTCTTGACAGAACAACTGGAACACCAGAGGTGCGTCAATTCCGGTCCTCTCGTACTAGGAATTGAACCCCTCAACTTTCCTGCGCCCACAGAGGATAGAGGACCGAACTGTCTCGCGACGTTCTGAACCCAGCTCGCGTGCCGCTTTAACCGGCGAACAGCCGGACCCTTGGGACCTTCTCCAGCCCCAGGATGCGACGAGCCGACATCGAGGTGCCAAACTTCATCGTCGATATGAACTCTTGGATGAAATCAGCCTGTTATCCCTAGCGTACCTTTTGTCCGTTAAGCGATGGCAATTCCACATTAAACCACCGGATCACTTTGGCCTGCTTTCGCATCTGTTCGACTTGTAGGTCTCACAGTTAGGCTGGCTTATGCCAATGCACTCAACACGTGATTGCCAACCACGCTGAGCCAACCTTCGCGCTCCTCCGTTACTCTTTGGGAGGATACCGCCCCAGTAAAACTGACCGGCTGACATGGTCCCACATCCGGATTCACGGACTGCGGTTAGATCGTTCAATACCCAAGGGTGGTGTTTCATTGACGACTCTGCGATACCCGAAAGTACCGCTTCAAAGTCTTCCACTTACGCTAAGCATGGAAACCAAACGACCAGTGACAGCTTACAGTTAAGGTGCATAGGGTCTTTCCGTCCTTCTGCGGGTAAGCAGCATCTTCACTGCTAATACAATTTCACTGAGCCCCTCGTTGAGACAGCGGACAACTCGTTACACGATTCGTGCAGGTCGGAACTTACCCGACAAGGAATTTCGCTACCTTAGGACCGTTATAGTTACGGCCGACATTCACGGGGACTTAGGTTCAGAGCTTCGCCTTGCGGCTAACCCCTTGCCTTAATCTTTCCGCATTGGTCACGTGTCACATCGTATACTTGGACTTTCGTCTTGGCACAATGCTGTGTTTTTGATAAACAGTCGGTTGTCCCCTTTCACTGCGACCCTCCGAGGAGGGCATCCCTTCTTCCGAAGTTACGGGACTAGATTGCAGAGTTCCTTAACGAGGTTTCACTCTTTCGCCTTGGTATATTCTACCCACCCACCTGTGTCGGTTTGCGGTACGGGCGGCCATGGAAAGGGCCACAACGCTTTTCTCGGTGGTCGGATCAAAAGACCGGATTTGGGTTGCCCCGCCTCCTTCTGCCACTTTCAGCCGGCATGCTTTCTCAATTTCCACGCACGTGTGGTTTAACCATAGCCGGTTTGGGAATATTAACCCAATGTGCATCGCCGACGCCATACGGCCTTGACTTAGCTCCCGACTAACCCTGGGACGAATATCGTTGCCCAGGAAACCTTGGGTTTACGGCGGGGCGGGATTTCACCGCCCTTAACGTTACTTATGTCTGCATCCTCACTTCTGAACGCTCCACAGTCAGTCACCTTCGTGCTTCGACGTGTTCAGAACGCTCCCCTACCACTGCACCGGCCGTAGCCGGTACAATCCAGAGCTTCGGTATACCGCTTATCGCCAATCATTTTCGGCGCGAGATCTCTCGATGAGTCAGCTATTACGCACTGTTTAAATGGTGGCTGCTTCTAAGCCAACATCCTCACTGTCAATGAAATCTCACTTCCTTTCCACTGAGCGGTATTTTGGCACCTTAGCTGCAGGGCTGGGCTGTTTCCCTTTCGACAATGAAGCTTATCCCCCACTGTCTTACTGCCATGCTACATTCGAGGGTATTCGGAGTTTGATTGAGTTTGGTAGGCGGGTGTGCCCCCTAGCTCATTCAGTGCTCTACCCCCCTCGATCAGCGCATGACGCTGCACCTAAATACATTTCGGGGAGAACCAGCTATTACGGGGCTTGATTAGCCTTTCACTCCTACCCACAGCTCATCCGAGAACGTCTCAAGGTTCACCAGTTCGGTCCTCCACGTCGTATTACCAACGCTTCAACCTGGCCATGGGTAGATCGCCTCCGCTTCGGGTTCAGCCCGTGCGACTTATCGCCCTGTTCGGACTCGCTTTCGCTCCGCCTCCGTCCCAGAAGGACTTAGGCTTGCCACACAGACTGACTCGCAGACTCATTTTGCAAAAGGCACGCCATCACCGGACAAGCCGGCTCTGACACCTTGTAGGTATGTGGTTTCAGGTACTATTTCACTCCGCTCACGGCGGTTCTTTTCACCTTTCCCTCGCGGTACTTGTTCACTGTCGGTCACTAGCGAGTATTTAGCCTTATGCCGTGGTCGGCACATATTCATACGAAATGCCACGTGGATCGTATTACTCTGGGAATCCCTAGGCGTTGTCGAGTTTTCGGTTACGGGCCTCTCACCCTCTTTGGAGCGATTTTCCATTCGCTTCACCTAACTGTTCAACTACCACATCGGGCCCCGAACCCCGGAAGTAAACTTCCGGTTTAGGCTGTTCCGCTTTCGCTCGCCGCTACTCACGGAATCTATTCTATTTATCTTCCTCTGGGTACTGAGATGTTTCACTTCCCCAGGTACGCTCCCGGCTTTCGCCGAGTAATATGGGTTTTCCATATTGGGTTTCCCCGTTCGGACACCTCCGGATCAAAGCCCGCTAGCCGGCTCCCCGAAGT